>CAYZVO010000054.1:0-41674 GCA_964481655.1 uncultured Enterobacterales bacterium
TGCCGCTCCTAACGCGGCTGGATGGAGAGTCGTGTTCCGGCGGGGTCAATACATGCACACTGCGGCTCCTTTGACCGCGCTGTTACCACCTGGTGTCAGCGGGCTAGCGCGCAGCCGCTGGGCTCGAGCTGCGCCAACCACGGAGGGAGCTCCACCGCGAGACAGCGGGCGACCGCCGCCTTGCCCCAGGGGGTGAGGTGGACCCCGTCGGGGGTGAAGAGGATCTCGGGCAGCGTGCCGTCCTCGGCATCCATACAGGCCTGCAGGTCGATCAGCGGGAGCCCGTGGTCCCGGCTGGCGTCGCCCAGCGCCCTGTTGATCAAGCTCGTGACCCAGTCTCCGTCGGCGGTGGTGGGCTGAGGCTGGGAGGGCACCGGGTAGTTCAAGACGGCGACGGGCGTGCCCGTGCGCTGGGACCAGTCCGCGATGGTGCCCAGCTCATCGTGGATGCGCGCGCGGCACGAGTCCAGCTCCCCCTCCTGTCTCTGGGAGTGCGCCGTGACCGCGGGCTCGATCCTGGCGCCCGCGGCCCGCACCACCAGCTGTGTGGCGACCCGATAGGCGCGCGAGTGGCGCAGCAGCTCCTGCGTGTTCACCAGCAGGTGGGGTGGGATCCCGAGTCGATCCAGGAGATCCCGGCTGGCCACGCCGTCCATGAAGCTCTCTCTCGCGCTGGGCATCAGCCCCGGGCAGCTGTTGATCCCCCCCAGGACGGTCGCCGCCCGACAGCCCTGGCCGTCGGCGCCCTCGATGGTCTCGAGCTGGCCCCGCATGGCGTGGAGGCTGCTCGAGGGCACGGCCAGGTTCTGCACGAGCACGGCGCCGTCCAGCTCGGCCTCCAGCCGAGCCGGGTACTCGTCCTCCGGAACGCCGAACACGCCCACGCGGGTCACCGAGTCGCCCGTGGCGTAGACCTGCCAGGTCGCCGTCGGGGCCGAGGCGGGCTCGGTTCGCGCCGACCAGGCCAGCACCCAGCCAGCACCGCGAGCCATCAGCTCGATCGCGCCCAGGACCGCTACGAGCACCAGCGCCGCGAACAGGCACTTCTTTGCGACGCCGCGTGCGGGCACTCGAACCTCCGGGCTCAGGACAGCAGGCCCACCAGCTCTCCGTGCTCGGCCAGGAACACCCGTGGGCTCAGGGCGATGCTACCAGCCTGGCGGGCCTGTGCGTACAGCGCCCGGACCATGCGCGGCAGATCGGCCTCCATCGCCATGGGAGCCGAGGTGGCCAGCAGCAGCCCCCGGTGGGGGATGGCGATGGCCAGCGTCTGGCTGCCGACCCGGTCCTGGCCCAGCTGCACCAGGGCCTCCCGGTCCAGGATGCGCTCGGCCGCCAGGGGGCCCTCGTGGACCTCGAGGGCCAGCCACGCGCCGCTGGGGGTGGCGTGCTGGAGGGTGCGCCACTCGCTGGGGATCCGCGCGAGGTTGTCGGAGGCCCGCCGCTCCAGCTCGTCGAGGCTGTGGCCGAGGTGTTCGCAGCGCTCGGGGCCGATGTAGACCAGCATGGGCTCGAGCTGCTGGGTCAGGACCACCAGGGGCAGGTCGGGCCCCGGCATCCCCGCGAGCAGGGGACGACAGCTGCAGCGCTCGGCCTGGGGCCAGTCAGCGGGGACCAGGGAGGGGAGGAGGGTGTCCATGCCTCACTTCCGGTCCTTGCCGTCGGTCTCGGGCACGTTCAGGCGGATGCCCAGCATCTTCAGCCAGGTCTCGCCGAGCATCTTGCTGCCCAGCTCCTCGAGGGTGGTCGAGGCCTCGATGGGCTCCGCGGTGTCCACGATCTGGATGTCCAGGCGGTCGCTGCCTGCGCTGGTCTGCTCGATGGTGGCGCCGGGGTGCTTCCTGCGCAGCTGCCGCTCGAAGTCCTTCAGGATTTCCTCGCGGATGTCCGCCATCGCGCGGCGTACATCGCTGCGGCTGGTCCCGGCGGCGCCGGCCATGGCCCGCAGCTCCTCGAGGGTCTGCTGGAGCTGCTCCAGCTGCTCCTCGGGGCTGGCGTAGACGTCGGGGGCCACGTCGTCCAGGTTCCGGGACAGGGCGTTGTCCTCCGAGTCCGTACCGGCCCACTTGTCCTTGAGGGCGCGGACCTTGGCGCCGGCGTTCTTGCGCCAGGTGCGGACCTTCCAGCCCTGCTGGACGACCTCGCCTTCCTCGTTGTGGCGCATGCGCCCGAGGCGGGCGTAGGCCTGCGCGGTCCGCTCGAGGTGCTCCACCTGGAAGCGCTTCTGTACGTGGCTGGGCAGGTCCTTGTAGCGGACCACCATGCCGTCCTTGGGGTTGGCGGGGTCCGGCACCGTGATGCTCGTCTCCCCGGCGCGGAAGCGCTCGAGGATGTCGGCGGCGAAGCCGTACTCCTTGGCCAGGTCGGTGCTCATCACGCCGCCGGCGTCGGTGGACAGGATGGTGTGCACGTCGTGGTACAGCAGGGTGAGCAGCGGGTGCTTGTCCAGGCGCGAGCCCGTGGGCTGGTCGGCCTTTCCGAGCGCTCCGGTGACGAGGTTGGAGCCGATGTTCACCTCGGCGACCACGCCCAGGGCCTTCATGCGGGCGACCTGGGTGGCGGTGGCCTGGGTGACGTGCCCCAGCCGGACCTCGACCTTGCCCTCGGGGGGCTTGGCGTAGAGCTTGTTGCGCTGCATGTCCTCGAGGCGGGTCAGGATGGCGTCCAGGTTGTCCTGGGCGATCTTGGCCTGCTTCGCACCCTTCTCCACGCCGTGGCGGCGCTGGCCTTCCGTGCCCGAGTAGCCCTCGCCCACGTGGGGGCGGAACACCAGGGTGCGGTCCGACAGCAGCGCCTGACGCTGCAGCACCTTGTAGGCGTCCTCGAGCCGCTTGGTGCCGGTCTCGTCCCAGCGTCCGCTCTCGGGGCCGCAGATGTCGATGCCGCCGACCATGTCGGGGACGTCGCCCTCGGCCTTGGCGCCCTTGCCGAACAGCAGCTCGAGCATCTTGGACTCACTGAAGCCGTCGCCGCCTTCGGCGAACTGATGGGTCAGCAGGTGGGGGAGCATGCGGATGACCACGCCGTGGCGCTCGCCGATCTCGGCGAACTTCTCGGGCGTCACCCCTGGGGTCTCGATCTTGCCCTGCAGCTCGGCGTAGGTGATGCCCTGGCGCTTGAGCTCCAGGATCGTGTCCTCGACGAACTGCTCGGCGCGGCCGTCCCGCTGCAGCTTCTTGATGAGCAGCCCGCGGGGATCGTAGGTGTAGTCGAAGGGCATCTCGCCGCTGGCGGTCAGGACCCGCTGCAGCGCGCGCACCGGGTCCTCCTTGGCGTCGGCCGAGTCCAGGATGTCCAGGACTCTCTCGGTGGACGCGCGGCCCTTGACGTCGCGGGCTTCCTCGTTGTGCCCTTCGCTGTGGTTGTCGTCGTCCACAGTGTACAGGCCCTTCAGCAGCTCGACGGTCTTGCGGGCGGCGTCGATGGGGTCCTTGTCGTAGTCGTCGGGGAAGGCCAGCTTGGCCCAGGCTTCGGAGCCCAGCACGCCCTTGAAGTGGTCGTGCACCTCGGCGACGTCCTGGACCTCGTGGCGGCGGCCGTAGCTCAGGGGGTCGAGCCCGATGCGCTGGGCGGCCTCGGCCTCGGTCTCGCCGATGCGGCGGGTGGCCTCGACGGCCTCGTCCTGCCGGCCGGAGACCCGGGCCAGCTTGGCGAGCAGCTTGGCGTTGACGTTGGGGTTCAGCGCCACGAACTCGTCCAGATCGAAGACGCCTCCGGCCATCTCCCGGTGGGCGATGATGCGGTTGGCTTCCTTCTTGGTGAGGCCCGCGGAGACCTGGCTGCTGGGGTCGTCGTTGTCCAGGTCCATCTCTTGGGGCGTGGGCTTCTTGGCCTTCTTGCGGCCCTTGGGGGCCATCGGGGCCGGCGCGTCGCCGGCCTCGGGGGCCGGCGGGGCGATGGAGGCCCGCGGCTGGATCACCTCGTCCATGTAGATGACGACCGTGCCGTCGCTGTCGACCTTGCGCTCGCTGACGGTGAAGCGGGTCGCGGCGTCGAAGAGCACCTCGTTCTCGAGCTCGCCCTTGCCGGACAGCTGGGTGATGTCGCGGCCGGTGCGGGACTTGATGACGAACTCCACCGAGCCTTCGCCGGCGCTGCCGAGCATGGTGTCGTACTCGGTGCTGGTGCTGCAGAAGGCCTTCTCCGTGACCGTGCGACCGGGCTGGTAGGCGTCCAGCCAGTCGCCGGCCTCGGCGCGGCGGAAGACCGTGCCCCGGAAGGCCGGCAGCTTGCGCAGGGCCGAGCTGGTGATGGCGATCTGGGCTTCGAACTCGGCGTAGGCGTCGTCGTCCTGGCCCCGGAGGCCGCGGTTCATGTCCGCGTAGTCCTGGCGGCTGTAGGCGTACAGGGCCAGGGTCTCCTCGTGGGTGAGGCCGGCGTCGGCCACGATCTCGCGCAGCTCGGGGCGCTTGCGCAGCAGATCGGCGACGTCTTCCTCGTGCCAGTCGTAGTTCATGTTGTTGCGGCGGAAGGCCTCGACCTGCTCCGGCGTGGGATCCCCGGACGGCCGAGTCCGGCTCGGCTCGACCTCGCGCCCAGCCCCGTCGGTGCGCTGCGTGGGCAGCGGCGCTGTGACCTCTGGGATCGGTGCTGTGATCTCGAGCTCGTCGTCGGCTCCCCGTCGAGTGGACCGCATGGGCCCCGTGGCTTCGGGGAGGTCCAGGGTGATGTCGTCATGGCCCGCGCGCATCAGCGGAGGCATCGTCCCGGAGGTGGCGGTGTCCACATCCAGACCCAGGGAGCGCGCCAGGCTGCCGCCATGATCGAAGCCGGCTGTGGTCTCGAGGTAGGCGCGCGCGAGGCGGGCATCCTCACCCTCGAGCCGCACCCGGAGCATCGGATCGTGCTCGCTGACGCTGGCGGTATGGACCACCACGCCCGGGAACGCGGTCTGCAGGTCGCCCATCAGCGAACCCAGCTGCCTGTGACGGTGGGCCTCGAGGGCCTGTGTCACGGCGTGGCTGTCGCTGTGGGCGAAGCTCTCGTGGGCGGCGCGGAAGTCGCCGCCGAAGCCCTCGAGCAGCTCTCGCATCATCCTGCGTCGAGCCGCCTTGCTGCCTTCCGATGCCTCGACCCCGCGCTGGACGGCCCGGCGTCGAACCGGATCGGCGAACAGGGCCTTGGCCGTGGATGTGTCGCCGGCGGCCAGGACCTGGCGGTCCTGCGCGGACATCAGCTCGGCCAGCCGGGTGGGAGAGGACCGCCGCGGCGTGGTGGCCTTGGGATCGAAGGCCTTGATCTGCATCGTCGGTGTGTCGCTGCTCGGCACCTCGTCATGGTGGCGCTTGGGGATCTTGCCGACCTTGTTGCCCCGGGACTCCCATGTGTCACGGTCGTCACCGTCGTGCATCGCCGGCAGGATCTTGGTGGCGCCTGGACGCTCCGACTCAGGGGCCTTGGGAGCGGTGAGCGCAGGACCGGGCAGGTCCTCGTCTTCGTCCGTGGAGGCCTTTCGCGCCTTGCGGGCCCGGGTCGGCACCGGCATGTCCTCGTTGGCGCCGGGGGCCTTGGCGGCCATAGGGGCCATGCCCTTGGCGGCCACCGCACCCTTGGCCGGCGTGTCGGCGGTCCTGGCGGTGACGTGCTGCTTGGCGTCGGGATCGGCGCCCCCCACCTTGGTGGATTTGGCCGCGCTGACCTCGGCGCGCCTGGCCAGGACCTGATGCTCGAGGGCCAGCAGCTTGGGGTTTTCGTAGCGCGCCTTCTCCCCCGCGACACGGGCACGGCCGTCGCTCGCGAGACTGTCGACCTCGGCGTTGGCGCCCATCGTCCAGTTCACGCGACCGCCACGGCCGGCCTTGCCGAGGGACCACTCGATCTGCTTCAGATCGAACGGCGTGAGCCCTGCGCCCTCGACGGCCGAGAGCTTGGGCATGTTGAGCACGTCGCCGGGAGAGGGGTCTCTCCACTTGCCGCTGGAGGGATCGCGCAGCTGCGGATTGGCTTCGCGCAGGGCCTGGGCGAAGTCTGTGACCTCTTGATCCTTGCGGAACCAGCGCTTGATGGTCTTGGTGGGGAGCTTCTGCCCCTGCCGCTCCGCCATGGTCGCGATGCCGCTGCCGTACACCGCGGCGAGGTGATCCCAGCTCTCACCGGCCTCGACGGTGTGCCTGCTGGCGCGCCAGTCGCTGGGCGGGCCGTCCATCAGTGAGCCGTCAGCGACCCGGTGCAGGCCCTGGCTGTCCTTGCGAGTCGCCGAGACACCCTTGTGCTGCAGCCAACCCATCTTGTTGAGCCACTTGTTGATCTTGCCGCCGCCCTGACGCCGCCAGGAGCGGTGGTGGTCCTGGTACTTGTCGGCGAGGCCGAAGACGAAGTGACCCATCTCATGGGCGTGGACCGCCATGCGGCCCCGGCGGTCGAGCTTGGACGACCCGCTCTTGACGTAGAACTGCCCGGCGTTGACACCACCGCTGCCGCCGTAGACCTCGACGCGGCTGTCGTTCTCCATGACGGTGTCGGTCGCGGCGATGCGCTCGAGCTTGACCCGCACCAGGCGCTCGACCCCGTCCACCGTGATGCGGTGCTTGGGCTCGTTGAACACCATCTCCACGGCGTCCCGCATCTCCTGGTACATGGCGGCGACCGTGGCGTCGTCCGGGGTCCCGTGGCCTTCGCGGGCGCGGGGATCGAGCAGCACGCGCTTGGTGATCTCGATGGCGCCGTCCTCGGCGATCTTGTGGTTGAAGCCGTAGCCCGTGGAGAAGCCGACGGCTTCGCCCTTCGCGTCCTCGAGGGGCTTGCGGCCTCCCAGCAGGGTCTTGATCTCCACCGGGTCCTTCACGCGACCGGCGAGCCAGCCGGTGTCGCCCTTTGCGGCGGCGCGGGCCTTGGCCACGACCTTGTCGACCACCACGGGGGCCTCGTCGATCTCCACACCCAGCGAGCGGTGCAGGTCCATGCCCTCGATCTCGGCCTTGTAGGCGAGGAACTTGCGGGCCTCGGCGGTGTTGCCGCCCTCGATGGTGATGAGCAGCTTGCCGTCCGCTCCGGGCTTTCGCTTGGTGCCCAGCTTCAGGTTGGGGAAGGCCTCGGCGGCACCCTCGATGATCCCGGCCAGCATCCGTCCGCGCTGACGGTCGATGGCCGCCTTGGCCACTTTGCAGTCCTCGCGATCCAGCGCGTTGCGCGCGGCCGCGAAGTCGCCGTCGAAGGCCGTGAGCACCTGCTTGGCGTGCTCCTGGGCCAGGGGCGAGTCCAGGTCCATCAGCTCGAAGTCGTCGTCCAGGGCGCGCAGCAGCCTGCGGTCGGCCCGGCCGCCGGAGCGCTCGGCGTCGTCGGTGACGATGGTGATGTCGTCGTCATCGAGGACGATGATTCCGTCGTCGTCGAGGGCGGGCTCTGCGTCGCCCTTCTTCCCGGCCTTCGCGGGGCTCTCGAGGGCCTCGAGGCCTGCGTCCAGCTGGGCCTTCAAGGCCGCTCGCTTGGTGGGATCGGCCTCGACCATCAGCTGATCGGCGATGGCGATGAGCTGCTTCGAGCCGTCGTCACTCCCCAGCCGGGAGAGGCGTGTCACCGCATCGACGATGTGCTTCGCGTCGTCAGCGTCCTGCTTCAGCTTCGCGGCCTGCTTGGGTGACGTCGCAAGATCGGAGGCTTCGTCGACCTCGGCCTGCATGCGGATGGCGGTCAGGCCGACACCCATCAGCCCGCCGTCGTCCGCGTCCAGCCGGGTGCGCGCGCCGAAGATGGTGGCCAGGCCCATGGCCTCGAGCTGTGCGTCGACCTGCCGCCGCAGGGCCAGGGACTCGCGGTGGTCGTCCACGAACAGCAGCGTGTTGGCCAGGGCGGCCAGCTGTCCGGCGCCGGGCTTGCCGTGCACGTTGGCCGCGCTGTTGGCCAGCTCGATCAGCTGCCGGGTCTGGTCGATGCGGCCCTTCAGGGCCATGCTGCGCTTGGGATCGGAGCTCAGATCCAGGGCGTTCTCGTAGGCCGACAGCAGGCTGTTGGCGTTGCCCAGGGCGCTCACGATCTCCGCGCCGTCGTCATCGAACACCGCGACGCGGCCCAGGGAGCCGAAGTGACTCTTCTCGCCCATGGCCTCGAGGCGGTCGTCGATCTGCTTCCTCAGGGCCAGGACCGTGCGCGGGTCGTCTTCGAGGATCAGGCGGTTGGCCAGGCCGATGAGCTCATCGGCGCCGGGGGTGCCGTGGATCTTCGCGGCCCGCCCCACCAGGTCGATGACCTGCTGGGTCTCGTCGACCTGCTGCTGCAGGTGCATGGCGCGCTTGGGATCGCCCTCGAGATCGAGCGCCAGCTCGGCGGCTCCGAGCAGCTTTGAGGCCTTGTCCAGCGTGTGGCCGAGCTTGACCTCGACGCCGTCGTCCTCGCTGGCCAGGCCCATGTTCCGGAAGAACGGCGCCTGGTCCATCGCCTCGAGCTGCGCGTCCACCTGCTTGCGCAGCTGGCTGATCTGCCCGCTGTCGGACTCGGTGAGCAGCTTGCCGCAGAGGTCCACCAGCTGGGCCGAGCCCTCGCTGTCGGCCGCGGTGGCGGCGGTCTTGATCAGGGAGAACAGGGCCTGCGTCTCACCGACCTGTTCCTCGAACCTCAGCTTGCGCCGGGGGTCTGACTCGAGGGTCGCCGCGGTCTCGATCTCGTCGAGCAACAGCACCACGCGCTTGCCGGTCTCCTCGATCTCCGCGTCGGTGGCCTTGCCGCGGGTGGTCGCGCCCTCGGCCTCGTCGAGCCCGGTGGGGCGTTTCGTGATCAGGGTGGGCTCGAGGTCCTCGCCTGCGTCCGCGGCCCTCGGGGCCACGCGCGCGGCGGGCGCGGGGGCCTGGTCTTCCGTCGCCTGCGGGGGCTTGACCGCCTTCATGGGCCGGGTCCCGTCTGTGGGTCCGGCGACCTCGCCCTTCATCCCGGTCAGGGGGCCTCCCCGGGTCTTGGCGATCGCCGCCTCGCCACGACGCTGCTTGCTGCGCCCGCGGGTGGCGTCGATGGCGTCCGGCGAGAGGCTGTCCATGTCGAAGCCGAAGGACTTGGCCTTGCGGACCACGCCCTTGGAGTACTTCTGGTCGGGCTTTGCGTAGACCTTGTTCTTCTCGGCCTGCACGATGCGGTCGGCCTCGGACCCGTCACCCAGCTCGAACTTCACCCGCCCCTGTTTGGCCATGGCGATGTGCCACGACAGCTGCTCGAGGTTGCCCTTGGACACCCCGAAGCCCTCGGCCGCGGTGAGCTTGGGCAGCACCACCTCGGCGCCTGCAGGGATGGTCGCGGGGAAGCTGCCGTCCTCGTTGGCCAGGTGGGGGTTGAGGCGCTTGAGCGCCATCGCCCAGTCGTACTCGGCGCCGCCGGACTTCACCGGCATCTGCTGGTTGCTCTCGTCGTAGATAGACTTCAGGCCCTTCCAGCTCGAGTGCGCCAGGTCTTCCCAGCTCTTGGCGGCCGGGATGGCCTGCTTGCCCTGGGCGTAGGCGACGTTGAAGTCCTCCATCAAGCCACCCTCGTGGCTCACGTGCATGGCGCTGGCGGCCTTGCGGGACTCCGAGCGGATGTTGATGAACTGCTTGTCCGGGGGGTCGGTGGCGGGGTTGTAGTTGGGGTTCTCCACCTGCCGTGCGCCGTCTTCGTAGCGGTCGGCCAGGCCCCAGATGGCGTGGGCGAACTCGTGGGCGATGACCATCTGCCGGTAGCTGTCATCGGCGGGGGTCTCGGGGCCCTCGGTGTAGAGGTTGCTCGAGTCGGCGCGGCCGGTGCCCTTGTGGATGTTGACCACGGTGGGCTCGACGCCCTCGTCGTAGACTCCGGTCTCCGCCGCGGCGGCGGCGGCCGCCTTCTTCCTGGCGGACTGTTGTGCGGCCAGGCCGTCCTTGGTGACGATCTCGACGTCCAGCTCCTGCCGCAGCGGCCGCTCCACGTCGTCCACCACGATGCGGTGCTTGGGGTCGTTGTAGTAGGTGGCGTTGGCGGCGTGCACGTCGGCCATGACCCGCTGGACCGCGGGGTCGTCGACGTCGTCGCTCACAAGGATCACCTTCTGCCGGACCACGAAGGCCCCGTCATCGGCGATCTCGCCGGCGAAGCCGAAGGAGGTCGAGTAGCCCCACTTTCCGCCCTTGCCGTCGTTGAAGTACTTGGTGACACCGTCTTCCTCGTAGGAGATCGGGTCGTTGAACTCGCCCTCGACCCGGCGGGGGCCGGCCGCGTCCACGTCGGCGTCCTGCTTCAGGCGCACCGGACCCTCGGACAGCTCCACGCCCAGGCTCTTCTTCAGTGAACCGCCGAAGAGGTCACTGGCAGCCTGCTCGAGGAAGGCGCGGGCGTGGGCCGTCTCGCCGCCTTCGAACTCGAAGGTCAGGGTGGGGCTGTTGGGATCGAGCCTGCGAGCCTTGACCTTCAAGCCCGGGAAGGCCTCCTGGACCTCGGCCATCAGGGACCCGACCAGCCGGCCGCGGTGCTCGTTGAGCGCGCGCTTGACCGCCTTGGACTCGTTCGTGTCGAAGCTCTGGTGGGCGGCCATGAAGTCGCCACCGAAGCCGTCGAGCAGGTTCCTGACCTGTTTGCGTCGCTCGGCGGGGGCGTCGGGGGCCTCCTCGAAGTGCTTGTTGACGGCCTTGCGCACGGCGGGTGAGCCGAACACCTGCGTCGCGGCGGCGGGGTCACCGCCGGTGAGCTCGCTGGTGTCGCCGCGGGCCAGGGCCTGCACCACGGGCTTGGTCTCGACGTCGTCCGCGGTCTTGACCGCGACGGCCTTGCCGGGCGTGGGCGCGTCCTGGAAGTCCGACACAGGGCGATACAGGGTCTGGCCGTCTTCGGTCACGATGGCGATGCGTCGGTCGGTGAGGGTCTGACCCTCGCTATCCACGCCTTCGCGCACGACGGCGGGGACGACCTTGGCGACCTTGACGACGCGGCCGTCTTCGGTGGTGAGCTCGGTGCCCACCATGCCCTTGGCGCGCTTCCAGATCTCACCGCGGCTGCCGCCGGGCAGCAGCTCATTGGCCAGGTGTGTCGGTGTCTTGCTCTTGCCGCTGACCTTGAGGCCGGCCACGACACGACCGTCCTCGAGGTGCAGGGGCACCTGGGCGCCGGTGTCGGCGCGGGCGATCACGTTGTTCTTGCGCACGGTGTAGCCGAGCTTCTCGAGCTTGGCCTTCAGCGCGGGGCTGAACTCGCCGTCGTCGCCGATGGCCTTGGCGCCGATGATGGCAGCCTTCTTGCCGGCCACCTGCTCGTAGTTGTCGAAGACCACGAAGCGCTGGGTGCCGTCCTCGAGCTCCTGGGGCTCGATGGTCCGCTTGCGCGGGGTCTCGGCCAGGTCGCTGTCCGCCTCGCCTTCGGGACCCTTGCGGGTGAGCTTGTCGGGCTTGCGGGTCTTGCGGGTGACGCCGGAGTCGTCACCGCCTGTGTCGGACGATGTGTCATCCGTGACGCGGCGCGTCACGGGGGCTGTGTCACCGCCCTCGTCGGTTCCGTCGAGGTCTCCGCTATCGACCCGGCGACGCACGGTGCGGGTCTGGTCCTCGAGGGCGTCCATGCCCTCCTCGACCTCGCGCCGGATGGCGACGTGCTCGGTCTTCGATCCGATCTCGTCGGGGTCGATCTCCTTGCCGCGGAGCTGCTTGCGGCCGTCGGCGATCTGGCGCTCCTTGTCCTCGACCTGCTCCCGGAGCTCATCGACCGCTTCGCCGTCGATCTTCTTGATGAGGGAGCTCTTCTCGGAGATGGTGGTCTCGGTGCCCGCGATGAGGCGGCGCAGGGTGCTGTTGTCGATGTCGCTGTCGCCATCCTGAAGCATCTGCTTGTATCGCTTCAGGTTGGACTGGGCGTTGGCCAGCTCGCCCGCGGCCTCCTTGCGCTGCTTCCAGGTGGAGCGACCGATGCTTGTCTGCAGGGCGCTCTTCCAGGCCGGATCGATGAACAGGCCCTTGAGCAGGGTGCCGTCGAAGCCTTCTCCACGAGCCCAGGCTTCCCACTTGGTGTGGTCCAGCGCGGTGCCGACGGCCGCGGTGGCGACCTCGTTGACGTACTTGAGGCCGTACTGCTTGAGGAAGCTGGCCTGGGTGCCGCCGGAGGCGATCTCCTTCTCGATGTCCTCGAGCTTCTTGCCCCAGGGGGTCTTCTTCATGCCCGCGCCGACGAAGGTCATGGCGCCGCTCTTCAGCGCGCCCATGGCGGTCTCCTTCAACAGGTGCGTGAAGAGCGCGTCCTCGCCGCCGCCCTCCCAGACCGCCTCGCTGGTGATGACACCCGAGATGAGGCTCTGGGCCCCGCCGGTGATGGCCTCCTCCAGCGACTCCTTCGCGAGCTTCTTGAAGCCCTGCTCCGCGCCCTCGGCCACGAGGCCCTTGGCGGCGGCCATGGCACCGGCCGCGGCCTTCTGGAACTCGCGCATGCCGCCGAGCCCGGCGGTGGCGGCCTCCAACACACCCTGGGCCAGGTCGATGCCGGCCTGCTCCCAGCCATAGCCGTTGCCCGACAAGGCCTGCTTGGCCATCATCGACACCGCGGTGACCGCCATGGAGGCGGCGAACTTGACCAGGTAGGCGATCCACGCGGCCGAGAAGGCCTGACCGCCGGGGATGATCATGCAGACCACCGCGCCGATGGCCTGGATGGCGGTGACCACGTAGTCCGTGGCCTTGTCGCGCACCTCGCGGTAGTTCTTCGCGTCCTGCTCCTGCCAGTCGCACAGCTCCTTGAGATCCTCGAAGGCGCCCGGCTCGATGAGCTTGCCGTCGGCGTCGAACATCTCCTCGATCTCGGCCATGTGCTGGTTGAGCAGCTCGCCGTGGGAGTGGGCGCCCAGGGCCTCGAGGCCGTCCATGAAGCCGTTGCCGATGCTGTTGATGAAGCCCGAGCGCTCGAAGTCGTAGCGCATGCGCGCGCGCTCGAGGTACTCCTCGGGCGTGCGCGGGGGCCCCATGGTCATCAGCTTCATCTCGAAGCCTTCCGACCCCGAGAAGTCACCCTCGATCCACTGCTCCAGGGTCTCGTCCACGCCCAGGACGTCCACCGACAGCGCCTCGAAGCGCCGGATGAAGGCCGCGCGGGCCTCCGGGGACATCTTGTTGACGCGCTTCATGACCTTCTTGGCGCGCTCTTCGTCGGTGCCTGCGCCGTGCATGGAGTACAGCAGCTCCAGCTCCGGATCCGCCTCGCCCTTCTCGGCGAGCTGCTCGAAGAAGACCCGCTCCAGGCCATCCATCTCGTCGCCGAGCATGATCTGCAGCGCGGACTGTCCGGTGCCCTTGCTGTCGTGGTACTCGTCGCCCTTCTGACCGAAGGTGGCGTCGAAGCGCTTGGTGAGACGCTTCAGGTGGTCCTTGGCCCGCCCGCCGCGGCCCTCGCGGCCGGCCCGCAGGGTGTCCTCGATGAGCTTCTCGTCGGTGCCCCAGCCGTCGGCGGCGTAGTCCAGGCGGTAGGGGTCGGCGGCGACCTTGGCGCCCCGGGACTCGGCCTCGACCACCTTGTACTCGGGGGAGCTCGGGCTCATCTCGTCGGCGATGTCGGCCATGAACGAGCCGCCGTCCGAGAGGTGCTCGTTGTAGTACTTCATGGCCTCCTGCACCTGGGCAGGGGTCAGGTCGTCCAGGGCCTTGAGGAGGTCGTCCTCGTCGGTGCCCCAGGATGAGAAGTCCCAGCCGGCTCCGGAGCCGTGCATCGCGATCTTGATCTTCGCGGCGGCCACGGCGGCCTTGTTCAGCTCGGCCTTGCCGGTCTTGGGATCGATGACCGTCAACGCATCGACCATGTGTCGCTCGTTGTCCGCCAGGTCCTCCTTGACCCGCTCGAGGAAGTCGCGGCCCTCGGGGCCGGAGACGAGCTTGGTGCGCTCCTCGGTGCTCATGTTCTCGAGGGTCTGGTAGATCAGATCCTCGTCGTCACCCCAGGCGCGCTCGCTGTACTCGAGCATGAACTCGCGCAGACCCTCGACCCGGGTCGTCTTGTTCATCATCATCAGCGCGATGCGGCCTTCGTTCTGGTCGGTGAAGTGGCTGGTCCACCAGCCGCCGGGCTCGAAGTGCTGGCCGGGCTGCCAGTCGCCCAGGCCCATGTCCTCGCGCATCTGGGTCTCGAGGTCCTTGCCGAAGTGTCGGCGGTACTCGACCTTGACCAGGTCGATCTCCTCGGGGGAGAGGCCCGCCAGGGTCTTGAGCACGGTCTTCTCGTCGTCGCCCCAGCCGTCGATGGCCTTGAACAGGGTGTTGGCAGAGTCCTTGACCTTCTTGACCCGCTCCTTGATCTTGTTGTTCAGCAGGGTCTTGTCGGCCACCGCCAGCTTGTAGATCTCCTGGGGTGACTTGCGGGCGTGCCGCGGGTCCCTCCGCAGCTCGGCCATGCGATCCTTGATCACCAGGTCCCGGGCGACCTCCTTGAGCTCGGTGCGTCGGTCCCGCTTGTTCACGTGGTCGTTGGCGTCCGCCAGCATGGCGACGGCCTTGGCCTTCTCGTCGCCGCTGATGTGCTTCTGGATGAGCCCCTCGAGGGTCAGCACCTTGCCGTCGGAGTCGGTGATCTGGATGCCCTGGGGCGGGGGCTTGTTCATGCGCTCCCGCAGCGACATCAGCTCCCGTGGGTTGAGCCGGGCCAGGGCGCCGTACAGCGCCGAGTCGCTGACCCACAGGGTGGAGTTCAGCTCGTCCTGGAGCATCTCCACGGACTTGTTCACCTTGCCTTCGTTCAGCTCGTAGTTGCCCTGGGGATCGGTCTTGGCGGCCCCGATGCGGCCCTTGATGGCCTGGGTGTCCGCGTCGCGCCCCAAGCCGTACAGGGTGCCGGTCCCACCCAGCGCGGAGGCCGCGGCCAGCGCGCCGACCAGCAGGGTGGCCCCCACGCCGGGCACGAGCACCGCGGCCACCACGAGCGCGGCCACGGCGACCACCGCCACGGCGCACTCGAACAGGGTGGGCTTCATGGCCTCGTCGAGCTCCTGCTGCAGGCGCCCGTCGAACTCCAGATCGAGCATCCGCATCTCTTCGGGGGTGCAGTCCTCGAGCAGCTCCCGGATGCGGCTGCGATCGACGGTGAACCACGCGTCGAACTCGTCGCGCAGCTTCTCGGCCTTGTAGGACACGCGGGCCTTGGAGATCTCCTTCTTGCGCTGCTCGAAGGGCAGCTTCTGGGCCATGCGGCCTGTGTCGAGCTTGTGCTTGACGTCGTCGTAGACGTCCCCGCCGATGCCGTCCAGGGTGGCCTTCATCAGCTTGGGGTACTTCTCGGCCAGCGCCACGAGCATGTCGTGGGGGATGCGCTTGACGATCTCGGCGATGCGGTCGTCGGAGACCCACAGCCAGCTGCCATTGACCTCGGCGTCCAGCGCCTTCTTGTGTCGCTCGAGCTCCTCGTCGAAGTACTTGACCTGGTGCTCGGCGTGCTTGGACACCATGGCCATGTCGCCGTCGTTGAGCCCCTTGGCGAGCTTGAACTGGGCGATGGCCTGCTTGCGGTTCTCGTTCTGCTTCGCGTCGCCCGTGGGGAAGCGACGCATGATGTCCTGCAGCTCCTTCGATACATCTTCCGACACACCGTCGGGGAGCTCGGGCTTCGGGGTGAACTTCTCGGCGCGGTCGATGATGGCGAGCAGATCGACACATTCCGGATCGTTGGCGCCGAACTCGTCCTTCAGGGCCTTCTTGAGCTTGGCGGCGCCCTCGGGGTACTGCTCGAGGATCAGCTTGAAGTGCTCCGGGTCCCGGCCGTACTTCTCGATGATCTTCTTGATCTCGTCCTCGTCGCCCTTCTTGATCTTGCGACGGATGTCGTCGGCCTCGCGGGCGGCCTTGCCCTTGAGCTCACGCTGCTTGCGGGCCTCGTCGGCCTTCTTGTTCACGTGGGCCACGAGATCGGGCACGCTCAGGTTCCACAGGCGCGCCAGCTCCTTGAGCTTGGCTTGGCGCTCCTTGGGATCGGCGATCTCCTTGATGGTGTCCAGCTCGGATGAGACCTGGGCCGGGATCGGCTTGACGGGCTTCTTCAGCATCCCGTTCTCTTCGGCCTGAGCCAACACACGATCCAACTCGGACTCTGAGAGCTCACACTCGTCGAGGATCTTCTCGATCTTCTCGATGCGCTCGGCGCCAGCAGGCATGGCCAGGGCCTTCTGGTACTCGGCGGCGACCTCGAGGTGTGCCGTGGACTTCTTGGCTGCTGCCTCGAGCTTCTTGCCGTCGTCGTAGCCGCCCAGGGCGGCCAGCTGCTTCAGGAACTCGTCGCGCTCCTTCTTGGGCAGGCTGGCGGCGAACTTGACCTGGTGGGCCATCGCGCCGGTGACGACGTTGCCTTCGCCGGCGATGGTGCCGCGCAGGAATGCCTTGGTGATGGCCTCGGCGGGGTTGCCCTTCGCCTGCTTGGCGATCATGGGGCCGAGCTTGTTCAGCTCTGCCAGGCGCTGGTCCGGGGGCAGGTCCTTGGCCCAGGCCAGCCGAGCGGCCAGGCCGCCGGGCTTGCTGATGTCGGCGCTCTTGCGCGGATCCATGTCCTTGAGGTCCAGGACCAGCTGGTCTTCCTTGGCGGTGGCCCGGTAGTCCTCGGCCTTCTTGATCAGGGCCCGCAGCTCGATGGCCTTCTCGCCCTGCACGCCGGGGATGGCGCGGCCGTAGCGGTTCTTCCTGCTGTCCATCAGGGAGCGCAGGCCGCCGGGGAGCTGATCGTCCAACATCGACAGCTCGCGGGGGTTGCAGCCGTAGATGATGTCGACCACGTCCTTGTGGCTCATGTAGGCGCCGCTCAGGAACTTCTGCAGCTTGGCCTGCTTCTCGGTGACCTTCTTGACGTCGGCCTTGAAGCCGGCGAGCTTGCCGCCGTAGTCGGGGCCGGTGACGTCGGCGTCCACAGCCGCGTCGGGGTCGTGCCCCGCGGCGCGCATGGCGTCCTTGGCGATGGCCGCCACGGTGCCGCCGCCGCGGCTCTTGGGGGTCTTGAGGCGGCGGGAGATGGCGGCGGGGATCTTGGAGGACTCGTCCACCAGGCGCTCGCCGGCCAGCAGCCTCAGCATGTTGTCCGGGGTCAGCTCGTACTTCTTGGACATCTGCTCGACCAGGGCCCAGGCCTGGGAGCGGTCGCCCTTCCAGTTCAACAGCTGCACGGCCCGGTCGGTCTGCTCGACCTTCTTCTCGATGGCCTGGGTCTTCTTGCGCTGCTCGAAGGTGAAGTCGGCCCGGCGAGCCTTGTCGGCGTCGCCCACCATCACCTGGAACTCGTGGTCGTTGGACAGGTAGGCGGAGATGCGCTTGGGCACCTCGCTGCCCTTGCGCATCTTCTGCTCCACTTCCTTGTTCGCGGCGTTGATCAGGTCGTCCTGATCCCGCATGAACTGGGCGCGCTCCGCCGGGGTCATCTTCTTGAAGATCTTCTTGATGCGCCAGGCGTTGGGGCCGTATGGCGACTGCATCTCGTCCAGCAGCTCGTTGCGCTTCTTGGAGTAGTCGCTGTTGTCTTCGGTGTTGACGGCCTTCAGCGCGTCCTCGCGGTCGAACTTCTCAGCCGCGTTGAGCAGGGCGATGCCGCGATCCTCGTCGTCGCACTGCAGGGCGTCGTAGAAGGCCTCGCGCAGGTCGGGCATGGACTGGTTGCCCACGCGGCCGCCGGCGGCGCGCATGGCGTTCCACTCTTCGATGAAGAGCTTGCGCTCGGCCATGGACATGGAGCCGAAGGCGTTGAGGATCTTGTCGTCGTCGCAGTCGCCCATCAGCTGGGCGATGAGCTCGTTCTTCTTCTTGCGGTAGCCGGGGTCGTCGGGATCGCCCATGGCCTTCTTGCGGGCCTTGGTCTCGGCCTCGGTCCACTGGGCGGGGAAGTCGGCGTCCTTCTTGATGCGGCCCTGGATGCCCCGCAGGTGCTGGGGGATGTCCTTGGGGTTGGCCTTGGAGAGGTAGTTGGCGAACTCCTCGAGGGTCATGTTGCGCTTGTGGGCCTCGGCCTTGAAGCCGTCGACGCCGCCCTTGTCCTTGGCGACCCAGTCGGTGAGCCGCTTCTCGACCTTGGCGTGGCGCCGGCCCTGGGCGAAGCGCATGACCTCGTCCTTGGACAGGCCGGTGGCCTTGGCCACCTCGGCGACCTTGCGCGCCAGGTCGCCCGGGGCGCACTCGTCCAGGGACTTGATGTGGTTCTGGAAGCCGGGGGTGTTGTGGATCTTGTCGAGGCCCTCGGCCTTGGCCTTCTTGTACATGGCCTCGATCTCGGCCAGCTCTTCCTTGGTCGCGTCCTTCTTGCCCAGATCCTCGGCCAGCTTGCGCAGGATCTTGTCCCGCTCGCCCTTGGGCAGTTGCTCGGCGGCCGCCAGGGTCTTCACGACGTGGTTCTGGATGGTGAGCTTGCCCTGGGCCTTCTTGATGTCCCGGGTCTTGAGCCCGGACCACTTCTGCAGGCGGGACATGGAGCGGGCGCGCTCGGCGTCGGGGAGCTTGTTGACGCGGTCCAGCTCCCACTTCAGGGCCTTGGACGGCTCGCCGTCCTTCATGGTGTACATGCTGGAGACCAGCTTCACCGCGCCCTCGCCGCTGCCGGCCTTCTTCAGGTTGGCCAGGGCCTGCTTGCGGGTCCAGCCGTGGACCCGGCAGAGGTTGTCCACGTGGGCGTTGACGTCCTGGATGTCGACGGGGTCGCCCTTCTTCTTGCCCTGGGTGTCGGGATCGGCGAGCAGCTTGGCGGCGGCCTCGTTCTCCCGCCGGCGCTTCTCGTCGTCCGCGGCGGTCTGGGCGGCCTTGTCGGCCTTCTCCTGGACGCCCTTGTCCAGGGCCTCGTTGTAGTAGGCCGCCTGCTCGAACATGCGCTTACCCCAGGTGTGGTAGGGGTCGCCGTCGCAGCCGTCCAGGAAGGAGGCCTTGATGCGGGCGCTGTCCTCGTCGTGGGCGCCGGGATCGTTGAGCAGGGCGGCGCGCTCCTTGGAGCTCATGGCCTTGAGGTACTTGTAGGCGTCGTCGTCCTCGACGATGGTCTCGTCGAGCTTCGAGATGAGCCTGTCGCGCTTCTTGGTGTAGGAGACGTATTCGTCCCAGGCCTTCTTCTTGGCCTCGGCCTCGGCCACGGTGTTGGCCGGCATCTTCAGGATCTTGGCGGGATCGGTCTCGAGGCGCTCGAAGGTCTCGCCGCGGCGGAGCTTGGCCTTCTTGCGGTACATGGCCAGGTCGGCGCCCACACCCTTGTCCTTGCCCGGGTTGCGGTAGTCGAACTTGCCGATCTCCTGCTTGGCCCAGCGCAGCTCCTTGGGGACCTGATCCCAGGGCACGTTGCGCAGGTGCTCGATCATCTCCTGGGGGGTCTTCGCGGGGGAGTACTTGCGGCCCTGCTCGAGGAGCTTGTCGTAGGACTCCGGGCCCATGTTGACCCGCTCCTGCATGTCCTTCTTGGCGGTCTCGAGGCTCTTGAAGCCGGAGTAGCGGCGCAGGTCGGCCGGGGAGACGCCGGTGAGGCGGGAGACCTCCTGGATCTTGCGCTCGAGCTCGTCGGGGTCGAGGTCGTGGCGGGCCAGCTCGTTGATGGCCTTGGTGGTGGGATCGTCCTCTTCGCGGCCGAAGAAGCCGACCTCGATCTTCTTGCGGTACTTGTTCAGGGCCTCTTCGGTGGCCTTGATGGTCTTGTCGTAGGCGGCCTGGAACTGCTCCTTGGTGAGCTTGTGGGCCTTGGCCATCTCGGCCATCTTCTTGTCGCGCTCTTCCTTGGAGAGCTTGGGGTCGTTCATGACCCGCGAGGCGTCGTTGAGGACCGCGTCCTTCTTGGTCTTGTTGTGGGTCGACAGGCGCAGCTCGTGGACCGGCATGTCGGTCATCTTCGCCAGGTTGCGGTACGCGTTGTACTGCTGGTCCTTGGGGAGCTTCTCGATCTCCTGGATGCGCTTCTGAAGCTGGGGGTTGGCCACGGGCTGCTTGGGGTCGATGATGCCCACGCCGTCCTCGCTCTGGCGCAGCAGGGCGCCGAGCATGAACTTGGGGGGCACGGTGTCGGTGAGGTCCTTCAGCGCTGCGCTGCGGGCCTTGCCCGCGGGCATGAGCCGGATGGCCCGCATGCGCGCGGCGACCTCCGTGGCCGGCAGGGGGGAGCTGGTGATGTTCGGGTCCCCTGGGGCCTCCATGCGGCGGCGGGCCTCGGCCTCGGGGATCTGGCAGGTCTCCATCAGGGTCTTGACGTAGGCGTCGGCCTCGTCGGGGGTCTTCACGCCGATGTTGGCGGCGATCTTCTTGTTGCTCGCCAGGGTGGTCTCGATCTTGCCGGCCTCGGTGCGCCGCTTCTCGAGCTCGGCCATGCGCTCGATGTTCTTGTTGTTGGCGGCGGCGAAGGCGGTGAAGTCCATGCGGCCGTTGACGTACTTGACCTTGGGCACGGGCACGGTGCCGTACTTCTTCAGGAAGTCGCTGCCCGGGCGCTGGTTGAAGGCGTCGACGTTCGACTTGGCGGCCTGCAGCTCCGGGGGCAGGGAGCCCGCGCCCGCGAAGGTCAGGTGGTCCAGCATCTGCTGGGGGCTCATCTTGCGCTCACCACCGTACTTGTGGAGCATGTCCACGGCGGTCTGCGGGTCGACCTGGGAGTCCTTGCCGAACATCATCTCCCGGGCCTTCTTGGCGAACGCCTCGCGGGCCTTCTGCTCCTTGTGCCGCTTGAGGTCTTCCACCGAGACGCCGACCTTCTTGGCGACCTCGGGGTTGAGGATCAGGCTGTCGGGGATCGGGCCCTTGCTCAGGTCGACGACGGTGCCGTCCTCGAGGGTGAAGGGCTTGGTGGTCGAGATGGCCTGGCCGACCGCCTTGACGCGGTTGTCCAGCTTGCTCTTGATGGCGGTCATCTCGGCATTGACCGCGGCGGGGTCCAGGGGCCGCTTGAGCTTCTTGTCGCGCTCGAGCAGCTGGGCCTCGGCCAGGGCCTTCATGGCCTCTTCGCGCTTGTCCGGCGCGAGGTCCTGGTAGTTGCTGGCCTTGCGCAGGAGGATGTCCTCCTTCTTCTTGGCCTCTTCGGCGTCGACCTTGGCCTGCTCATCGGCCGACAGCGGCTTCTTGTTCCGCTCTTCGTCCTTCTTGCGGCGGGCCTCCTGCTGGGCGGCCTTCTGGGCCGCGGCGTCGGTGCCGGTGGCGTCACCCAGGGTGCGCTGGCCGGTCTCCTGGGCCTTCTTGGCGGCCTCGCGCTTGGCCTCCATCTCCTTCTGGTATTCCTCGTTGAGCTTCTCGAGGTCGGCCTTGGACTTGCCGCGGTCGCCCATGGTCCAGGGGCGGTGGCCGAAGGGGTAGTAGT
Organism: uncultured Enterobacterales bacterium; assembly: GCA_964481655.1. Lineage (GTDB taxonomy): Bacteria > Myxococcota_A > UBA796 > UBA796 > JAFGLY01 > CALDOK01. The sequence continues at coordinate 21,169 of CAYZVO010000054.1, forward strand.
ACATCTTCAGCTCGAGCCCGAAGCGCTCCGAGTAGATGTGCGGGACGTCGATGCCGTCGGCGAGGTTCTTCTTGGCGTCGGCCATCTCGTCGAAGGTCTTTGTCCGCTCCTTGATGGCCTCCTTCTTCTTCTTCAGCTCTTCCTCGGCCTTCTTCTTGTCGGCCTTGGCTTGCTTCTCGGCCTTCTCGGCCTTCTGCTGCTCACGCTCGGCCTTCTTGATCTTCTTCTCGATGGTCTTCTGCTGCTTGCCCAGGGTCTTGACGGTCTTGTCGGTGGCCGGGTTGGGGGCCTTGGCCTTGGGCTTCTTGGTCTTGGTTTTGGTCTTGCCCTTGGGATCGTTCTTGGCCGCGGCGGCGTCCGCGGCTGCGTTGGCGGCGGCCTCGTCGCTGATGGCCTTCTTGCGGGCGGTGATCTGGCCCTTGACCTCACCCAGCTCGGTCTCGAGGGCGCCCTTGCTGTCCGCGGCGTCCTGCTTGTCCGTGCGGTAGCCCAGGATGTCCTTGTCGAGCTGCTTGAGCTTCTCGTCCAGCTTGACGGCGGCCTTCTCGTCGGCCTCCTGGTCCTTCTTCTCCTGCTTCTCCTTCTTCTCGAGCTGCTTGTTCAGCTCCTCGCAGATCTTGGGCCAGTCCTCGGGACCCTTGGCCCCGCCGCCGCCGCTCTTGAGCTTGCTCTGCAGCTCGGCGATGCGCTCGTCGAGGTCCGCGATCTCCTGCTGCTTGTCCTCCTGCTGGCCCGCGATCTTGTCCGCGGCGGTCTGGATGATCGTGACCTTCTTCTGGATGCCCTGCATCTTGATGGGCAGGCGCTTGCCCACCTGGCCCAGGAAGCGCATGTTCGAGTCGTCGTCGGGGCCGGGGGCCTGCTGGCCGCTGTCCTGGGCAGACTTGGCCTTGCCCTGCAGCAGCTTCTGCCGCTTGTCGGACAGATCCTGGTTGCGGTCGAGCTTGCCCTGGATCTTGGCGATGTTCTCCTGCTTGGAGCCCATCAGCAGCTGCTTGCCGGTCATGTCGAGGTCGAGGAACTCGAGGTCGATGCCGGCGTAGTCCTTGAGGATGGTCAGGCGCTTGATCTCGGCCCGGATCTCCTTCTGGGACATCTTGTCGGACTCGGAGCCGCCCTTCTTGCCGCCCTTCTTCTTCTTCTCGTCCTTGTCCTTCTTGTTCTTGTCGTCGCCGTCCTTGGCCTTGGCGTCCTGGTCGGTGGCCTTGGTCTCGCCGTCTTCGTCGGTGGCCTGGCTGTCGTCGCCGTCCTTGGGCTTGCCGTCCTCGCCGACCTGGCCCTTGGCCTTCGCGCCGTCGGCGCCGGGCTTGGGCTCGAGCTGTCCGGGCTCCTTGGTCTGCTTGGTCCCGGGCTTCCCGCCGGGGAGCTGGGACTTGCTGTCGGGGTCCTTCGGGCCGGCCAGCTTGTCGCCGGCCAGGTCGGTGATCTGGAGATCGAGGGGCAGCAGCTCGTCGCCGAGCGCCTGGTCGAGCAGCTCGCCGGCGTCCCCGTCGATGGCCTTCTGCAGCGCTGTGGCGCCCTGCTGCAGGACCTCGGGCCCGAGCAGGTCCAACAGATCGTCGGCCCCGGTGGGCTCCTTCGGGTCCTTGTCGGCGATGGCGCCGAGGCGCTCCCGGTCGTCGCCCGGGATGGCCAGGATGGCCTTGCCCAGCTGATCTGCGCTGAAGTCCGCGTCGTCCAGCGCCGGGGGAGGGGCCTGGCCGGTGAGCACCTGGCGCAGCGTCTCCTGGGGGGTGAGCTGCTTGTCCTTCTCCTTGCCGTCGGCGCCGGGGCCACCGGGCTTGCCGTCGCCCTTGCCCTTGGGGCCGCCGGCCTCGCCCTTGGGGCCGCCGGCCTTGCCCTGCGCGGCGTCCTTGGGGCCCGGGGCGCTGCCGTCGGGCTGCTGCTCGTCCTCTTCCGAGGGCAGCATCTTGGCGATCACACCGGCGAGGGCGCCGGCGACATCGTCCGCGCCGAAGCTCTTCGGGCTGGGCTTGCCCTTGGGCTGCTTCTTCTTGCGCTTGCCGCCACCGGGGCCGCCCTTGGCCTTGCGCATGGCCTTGGCGCCCGCCGCCTTGGCGCCGGCGCGGCTGGCAGGGGAGGCGTCGGCCGCGGGGCTCGAGACTCCGGCCTCCACCGCGACCAGGGGCAGGGACTCCATGGAGGTGTCGATGGGCGCCTGGGACCAGCCCTCGTCGACGGGCATGCGCGCCGGCGCTGAGGCCACGTCCAGGGGCGCCCCCATCTTGGCCACGGCCATGCGGGCCATGGTGTCGGCTTCCTGCTCGGAGCGATCGGACGGGTCGCTGACCTGCAGCCCGGAGCCGGCGGAGGGCAGGCGGCCCTGGTCGGCCTGGACGACGTGGGCCAGCTCGTGGGCCAGCAGCTGCTCGCCGCGGGGAGTGTCGGGGGCGAACTCGCCGGGGCCGAACCAGATGTCGGCGCCGTCGGCGAAGGCGCGAGCCTCGAGCTGCGCGGCGGGGCGGCCGGCGTGGGGGTCGGGGTGGACACGGACGTGATCGAAGGCGTGATCGAAGGCCTGCTCCATGCGGACCCGGACGGCGGGGGGCAGGGGACGGCCGCGGCGGCGGCCGATGCGGTTGATGAGGCTGGCGTCTGGCGGCTCGATGCCTGCCCGCTCCCGCAGCTCGGCGTGGAGCATGGCGCGCATGACGGACATGGAGCCGGTGCCCGGCATCATCTCTTGGGTGTCGACGCCAGCGATGCCCATGCTCAAGGTGTCGGCGGCGGCGCCGGTCAAGCCCTGCTGTTCGGTGCCCGAGATGGCGTCGAGCACGGCCTGGTTGCCGATGGCGTCCTGCAAGCCCGCGGCGGTGTGGGTCGCGGGATCGCGCTCCACCGCCGGGGTCTGTTGGGCGCGCTCTTCGGCCTGCTGCAGGCTGGAGGCGAGGGTCTTGTCGGTGCGCGGCTTGCGCTTGTCCCGATTCCGCGTGGAGCTCATGGTGGCTACCCGTGGCTGTGCGTGGCGAAGGGGGAGGGGACCGCGGCGAGGCGCGGCCGGACGCAGCCCTCCCCGGCGCGGCGCTGGTGGCCTCGCGGGGGTGCTGCGGGATGCGGTTGGAGGAGGCGCGGCTCAGGCTGGGCCTGGCGGTGCACCTCGTGGTCGGTGTGCTGTCGAGTGGCCTTGCGAGCGGCGACCGTTGCCGGGTCCGTGGGGTCGCCGGCGGCGGGGGGGGCCGCGGGGCCGGGGGCGGGGGGGGCGGCCGCGGCCGCCCGGGGGGGGGGGGGGGCTGCCGAGTGGCCGGGCGCGGGGCGCCCGTGGCGGGGCCGGGGGGGGCGCCGCCGGCTGGGGAGCCGGCGGGCCCTATGCCTGGGTCGTCGTCCTCGGCCGCGGGTGCGGGCGTGCTGACGCCATCCGGGCCCGCGGTCATCCGGAGGGGCGAGGGGGCCGCGCTCACCCGGATGGGGGCGCTGGCAGGGGCGCGGGAGCGAGCCGCCCGGCGGGCGGGAGGGGCGGCGATGGCGCCGGGCTTGGGGAGCCGGAGCTTGGCGGGCTTGGCGCTGCCGCCGTGCTTGGCGCCGACCACCGAGCGGGCGACCTTGCCGCCCTTGGCGCCGGCCGTGGCGCGGCTGGCCGCGGGGGCGCGGAGCTTCGGGCAGGACGCCTTGGCGCGGCCGGGGCTCATGGTGACCGGCTTCGAGACCCCGGGGGAGGGCTTCGAGACCCGGCCGGCCTTGGGGGTGGCCGGGCGAGTGGACGCGACCCCGGGCCGCGGCGCGCTCAGGGCCAGGTCCGCGCTGGGGTCGTCGCGGCGGGCGCGGCTGTGCTTCACCACCACCACGGGGCGGGCGCTGGCGGGCTTGTGACGCTGCTTCGAGCGATGGGAGCGGGGCTGTACGACAGGCAGGCCGAGCCGAGGCTTCGAGGCATGCTTGGTGCGGGTACAGCTCACGCAGGTTCCTTCGCTGGAGATTCCTGAAAACTATAGCCTGAGCCGAGCGCCCTTGGGGGCCCCGCTGGGGCCATTTTCGACCCGCGGCGGGCGTGGGTGGGAGCCAGCGCGATAGGCAAGGTGTTCAGAGCCTCCACCGGGCGTGATCATGACCGAGCCGACCCCCGACGTGGCCAGCGCGCCGGACGACCCCAAGGCCCAGCGGCGCAAGCGGCGCTTCCGCCTGCCCCGCGCCCGCATGCCTCGGCGGCCGCAGTGGGTCACGCGCCTGGATGGCTGGCTGGCCGAGCTGGTGATCGTGCACCCCAACTGGCTGAGCGCGGCGCGCCTGCTGGTGGTGGTGCCGCTGCTGGTCATGGGCTTCCGTCAGGTGCAGGCGCTGCCCACCAACCCGTGGCTCATCACCGGGCTGTTCCTGCTGTACGTGATGCTCGACTACCTCGACGGGGTCGCCGCGCGGCAGCAGCGGGTCGAGAACGAGCGGGGGCGGCTGCTGGACAAGCTCACCGCGCTGCCGGTGCTGCTGTCCTTCTGCGCCCTGTGCTACGACTGCCTGCCCATCCCGCTGCTGGGGGCGCGCATCGGGTTGGAGCTGGCCCTCATCGCGCTGTTCCTGGCCGGCCTGGGCGGCCACCGCTCGGGGCGTCTGCGCACGGGCCTCGAGTACACCACCCTGCTGGCCATGCTGCTGCTGTCCGAAGGCTGGGCACCCAAGCTGGTCACCCCGCGGCTGGTGGAGTGGCTGCTGGGCATCAACGTGGCCTTCACCACCGTCGTGGTCCTGGCGGCCATGAAGGTGCTGCAGAAGCGCTTCATCGCCGACGCGCTGTCCGCCTCCAACCTGCTGTGCGGCATCGCCTCCATCCGCTTCTCCTTCGACGGCCGCTTCGATCTCGCCCTGCTGTTCCTGATGATCGGTGGCACCTTCGACGGCTTCGACGGCGCCGCGGCCCGGCGCTGGGGCGGCACCCGGTTTGGGGTCTACTCGGACGATCTGGCCGACGCGATCAACTTCGGCCTGGCCCCGGCCATCGCCGTGTGGCTGCTGTTCGACAGCTGGGAGTCGGCGCTGGTCGGTGGGCTCTACCTGTTCTTCGTGTGGGGCCGGCTGGTGTACTTCACGCTGAACAAGGCCTTCGCCGACCCGGCCAACTTCGCCGGGGTCCCCAGCCCCGCCGCGGCGCTGCTGGTCATGTGCGGTGTGGTGCTGTTCGGCGACAGCCCCCTGCTGGTCGGCCTCATCGTGGGCGTGGCGGGGGTGCTGATGTTCAGCTTCGACACCAACTACCGCCACGTCGGCCGCGCCATGAGCAACAACCGGCGCATCATCTACGGGATGCCCGCCTTCCTGCTCACCCTCTTGCTGGGCTTCGTGCTCTGGGGCACCGAGGTGCCCGTCGCGCTGATGCTCATCGCCATGCTCATCTACGGTTTCCTGCCCTCGGCCATGCACTTCCACGCGGTCATCACCCGTCGGAAGGCCGGGCGCTCGAGCCCCGCCTGACCAGCGTGACTCGGCTGCGAGCTACGCTCATCATGGTTAGGAGGGGTGTCTTTTCCTGAACACCCACGCTGGAGTCCACCCCATGTACCAGATCGTCAAGCGCGAGCAGTTCTCCGATGTCACCTTTCTCTGGGACGTCTTCGCCCCGGACGTGGCCCGTTCGGCCAAGCCCGGCCAGTTCATCATGCTCCGCCTCGACGACAAGGGTGAGCGCATCCCGCTGACCGTCGCCGACTTCGACGCCGAGAAGGGCACCATCACCCTGGTCATCCAGGCCCTGGGCAAGACCACCCGCCAGATGATGACCTCCTACAAGGAGGGCGACTGGTTCGCGGACTTCGTGGGGCCCCTGGGCATCGAGTCCCACGTCAAGGACTACGGCCACGTGGTCATGGTGGGCGGCGGCCTGGGTGTGGCGCCGGTCTTCCCCCAGCTGCGGGCGTTCAAGCAGGCGGGCAACAAGACCACCAGCATCATGGGCTTCCGCAACAAGGACCTGCTGTTCTGGGAGGATCGCTTCCAGGAGTTCAGCGACGAGCTCATCGTCTGCACCGACGACGGCTCCTACGGCCGCCCCGGCTTCGTCACCGTGGCCCTGCAGGAGCTGCTCGAGAACGAAAAGCCCGACCTGGTCGTGGCCATCGGCCCGCTGCCGATGATGAACGCGGTCACCGAGGTCACCCGGCCCTTCGAGGTCCCCACGGTGGTGTCCCTGAACGCCATCATGGTCGACGGCACCGGCATGTGCGGCTCCTGCCGCGTCACCCTCGATGGCGAGATCAAGTTCGCCTGCGTCGATGGCCCCGACTTCGACGCCCACAAGGTGGACTTCCCGGAGCTGATGCGGCGCCAGAAGCGCTTCGTGAAGCACGAGGCCATGGCCCAGAACAACTACGACCACGTCTGCAACGTGGAGCAGCAGCTCTTCACCGAGGAGAAGCGCAACTACAAGAAGATCAAGGAGCTGCGCAAGACCGCCGTGGAGATGCCCGAGCGCGACGCCCGTGAGCGCTCCACCAACTTCCATGAGGTCAACCTGGGCTACTCCCTGGGTGACGCCCTGGAAGAGGCCGAGCGCTGCATCCAGTGCCGCCGCCCCAAGTGCGTGGCCGGCTGCCCGGTGGGGGTGGACATCCCGCGCTTCATCCGCCACCTGCTGGTGCGCGACCTGGCCGGCGCTCGGGACGTGATCCTCGAGACCAACCACTTCCCCAGCATCTGCGGCCGCGTCTGCCCGCAGGAGTCCCAGTGCGAAGAGCAGTGCATCCTGGCCAAGGCCAAGATCGAGCCGGTGGCCATCGGCCGCCTCGAGCGCTTCGTCGGTGACTTCGCCCCGATGTCCTCCATCGACCGCATGGCCGGCACCTCGGACCTCGGCCGGGTGGCCGTGGTCGGCGCCGGCCCCGCCGGCCTGGCCTGCGCGGGCGACCTGGTGGTCAAGGGCGCCGAGGTCACGGTGTTCGAGGCCCTGCACGTCATCGGCGGCGTGCTGCAGTACGGCATCCCCAGCTTCCGCCTGCCCCGCGACATCATCAGCCGCGAGGTCCGGCGCCTGCAGGATCTGGGGGTCGAGTTCAAGACCAACAAGGTCATCGGCAAGACCTTCACCGTGCAGCAGCTGATCGGTGAGATGGGCTTCGACGCGGTCTTCATCGGCTCGGGTGCCGGCTTCCCCTGGTTCCTGGGCATCCCCGGTGAGTCCGCCGGCCAGGTCTACTCGGCCAACGAGTACCTCACCCGCGCCAACCTCATGGGTGGCGACCGCTTCCCCCACGAGGACACCCCCCTGGCCTACGGCAAGTCGGTGGTCGTCATCGGCGCCGGCAACACCGCCATGGATTGCCTGCGCGTGTCGAAGCGCATGGGCATCCCCGACGTGCGCTGCGTCTACCGCCGCACCGAGGCCGAGGCCCCCTGCCGCATCGAAGAGCTCCGCCACGCCAAGGAAGAGGGCATCGACTTCCACTGGCTGCACAGCCCGGTGGCCATCGAGGTGGACGACGAGGGCGACGTCTGCGGCATCAAGTGCCAGAAGATGGAGCTGGGCGAGCCCGACCAGAGCGGCCGTCGCCGCCCGGTGGCCATCGAGGGCTCCTTCGAGACCTTCCCCTGCGACACGGTCATCTACGCCCTGGGCACCAGCGCCAACCCGATCATCGCTCAGTCGATGCCGGAGCTCGAGCTCAACCGCTGGGGCTACATCGTGGCCGATCCCGAGTCCCAGGCCACCAACGTGCCGGGCGTGTACGCGGGCGGCGACATCGTCACCGGCGGCGCCACCGTCATCCTGGCCCTCGGCGCCGGCCGCCGCGCGGCCCGGGCCATCGACGAGTACCTGAAGAAGTAGGGCGAGTTCGGCCAGGCCTGTTCTGCGTCAGGGAGCGCTGTCGTTGGTGAACCGGATGATCGTCTGGGTTCTCCAGCGGAGGTCGACCGACAGCAGGCCCTTGTCGGAGGTCCCGACGAGGTAGCTGTGGCCGTCCAGCACGAGCATGGACTCGAGGCGGACCACCGCGGGCCATCGTGGGGTGAGGATCTCCCAGCCGTCGTCGTCCAAGGCCGCGATGCCCTGCCCATTGGTGAGCACCACCGGGCGCCCGTCCGGATCGAAGTCGAGTGCGACGATGTCGGTGTGGTCGATCTCCCAGAACGCCTCCAGCGGAGATTGGCCGCTCCAGCCTGTGGTCAACAGGACCTCCGCGCTGTCGTCCGTGAACCGCATGAGCCGCCCCGAGCCCTTGCCCCACTGCCTCCGCCCTGTGGCCATCCACAGCGCTCCCTCGGGGCCGACCTCGAGGTCCACCACGGGCTCGTTGTAGCGGATGGTGTCCAGGGCGCCCGTGTCGAGCGTGAGCTCTTGAAGTACACCCAGTTTGTTGGGCTGGCGGGCGCCGATGTACACCTTTCCGTTCCGCAAGCAGATCGTGTCGTCGGAGTCGGCGCTGAACGGTGAGGGGTGCTTCCGGATCGCCCAGCGAGCGCCGTCGTACACCGCAGCGGCCTTGCGGCCCATCACGACCAGTTGATCATCGTCGCCGACCACCGCGCTCCAGTCCTCGGGTCCTTCGAGCCCGTCGCCGGGGGTGTCGATGCGTTCCCATTCCGATGGGCCGATCCGTGACAGCAGTGAGGTCGAGCCCTCATCCCAGACCAGGGCCCAGGGTCTGCCCAGCGCCGTGGTCACCGACCAGACCCGGGCACCGTCGTGGAGCGCGAGCGGTGTGGCCTGTCCCGTGTCCAGATCGACCTCGTAGAACGCCCCGGCGGTGCGCGCGACGATGCGATCGTCCCAGTGAAGAAGCTCGAGCGGCCGGGGCTGGCCTGGTTCCATGTCCGAGAATGCGGACGGGAACTCGGACAGAGAGCTGCACGCTGTGCTGGCGACCGCGAGCAGGAGCATGCGGCGCCCGCTCAGGAGAACGGCTGTGGCGGTGGCTCGCGGTTCCATGAAACCAGGATACCGCGTCGTTCTCCGAACTCTGGGTTCAGGGTCTCCGGTTTGACGCGGAATCCGCGTCATTCTTCGGACTCTGGGGTCAGGGTCGGCACTTCGACGCGGAATCCGCGTCGTTCACCAGACTCTGGGGCCAGGGTCGGCACTTCGACGCGCCGACGCTCGGGGCCGTTCGTCGTTTCGGGCGCCGAAAGCTGATAGCTGACAGCTGAACGCTGACAGCTCTCCGAAGGAGTCCCCATGGGTCTGCGTCAAGCCCACCTGTCCCGTGTCAAGAACCAGACCTTCGACCTGCTGGTCATCGGAGGTGGCATCACCGGCGCGGGCGTGGCCCGGGACGCGGCCCGGCGTGGGCTGCGGGTGGCGCTGCTCGAGCGGGCGGACCTGGCCTCGGGCACCTCGAGCCGTTCGAGCAAGCTGGTGCACGGCGGGCTGCGCTACCTCGAGCTGTACGAGTTCGGGTTGGTCTTCGAGTCGGTCTCCGAGCGGCGGGTGCTGATGGACATCGCCCCCCACCTGGTCAAGCCCCTGGCCTTCGTCTTCCCCGTGTACGAGAGCTTCGGCCGGGCGGCGCTGATCGACATCGGCATGTGGCTGTACGACGGCCTGTCCCTGTTCCGCTCCCCCAAGATCCACAAGCGCTTGAGCGTCAAGGCCACCGCCAAGGTCGAGCCCGCGCTGACCAGCGAGGGCCTCAAGTCCGCGGAGCTGTACTACGACTGCGCCACCGACGACGCCCGGCTCACCCTGGAGACGGCCCTGGACGCCATGCGAAAGGGGGCCCAGGTGGTCACCTGGTGCCCGGTGGTGGGCTTCCTGCACGACGAGCGCGGCCGCGCCGTGGGCGTGAAGGCCCAGGACGCGCTGACCGGGGATGAGTTCGAGATCAAGGCGGGCGCCATCGTCAACGCCACGGGCCCCTGGACCGACGGCATCCGCGGCCAGGCCCTGGGCGCCGCCGCCACCGAGCGCCCCCTGCTGCGGCCCACCAAGGGCATCCACATCGTCGTGGATCGGGCCAAGCTGCCCGTGGAGCACGCGGTGGTGCTGATCCACCCCGACGACGAGCGCGTGCTCTTCGCCATCCCCTGGGGTGAGCGCACCTACGTGGGCACCACCGACACGGACTGGAGCGGGGACCCCGCCCTGGTGACCGCGGATCTGGCCGATGTGGACTACTTGATCCACGCCTCGGCCCACTTCTTCCCCGATCATCCGCTGCACTACGACGACGTCATCGCCACCTGGGCGGGGCTGCGCCCGCTGATCAACCAGGAAGGCGTGCACGAGAGCCAGGTCAGCCGCGAGCACCAGGTGGAGGTGGAGCCCAACGGCATGGTCACGGTGGCCGGCGGCAAGCTCACCACCTACCGGCGCATGGCCGCCGAGATCGTGGACAAGGCCCTGGACGTGCTGCGCATGTGCGGCTGGGAGCTCGAGGCGCCTCGGCACGCCGACACCGCCAAGGAGCCCCTGCCCGGAGCGGTGGGCTGGCCCAAGGACGACGACGACAGCCAGCTGGTGGCCGACATCGTGGCCGCCTCGAACGGCCTGTTCGGCGAGGACACGGCCCAGTACCTGGCGGGCAGCCACGGCATGCTCGGCCTCGACGTGGCGGTCATGGCCGCGGCCCGCCCGGAGCTGGCGGAGCGCCTGGTGCCCGGGCGCCCCGAGGTGCTGGCCTGCGTGGAGTGGGCGGTCACCCGCGAGCTCGCCGCCACGGTGGACGATGTGCTGCAGCGCCGCCTGCCCCTGTTCTTCAAGGACAGCGACCAGGGCCTGGGCTGTGCCGACACCGTGGCCCAGCTCATGGCCGGCCTGCTGGGCTGGGACGATGCCCGGACCGCCGCCGAGCTGGAGCGCTACCACTTCGAGGTGGACATCAGCCGGGCCTGGCGCAAAGAGCTGGTCTGAGCCCATGCGCCTCGACGTCGTCCCCGACAACATCCTCGAGCGCCTGGTGTTGCTCATGGGCGTCGTGCCCACGCCCATGGTCCAGGTCAGCTGGGGCATGGCCAGCGCCAGCACGGTCATCGCCGGTTCTCGCCTGGGGCTGTTCGAGGCGCTGGATGGCGTCGAGCTGACCCCCGCGGAGCTGGCCGAGCGCCTCGAGACCCACCCCCTCGCGACGGAGACGCTGCTCAACGCCCTGTGCGGCTTCGGCTGCATCGACCGCCGCGACGGCCGCTACCGCAACAGCCGGGTGGCGGCCAAGTGGCTGGTGCCTTCGTCCAAGGACAGCCTGCACGACGCGGTGCTGCTGCTGGGCCTGCTGCAGGACGGCTTCGCCGATCTCGACAACGTGGTGCGCACAGGAAAGATCCTCGACTGGCACCACGGGGAGCACGGCGAGGAGCTCTGGGGTCCCTATCTGAGGGGCCTGGGCAAGCTGGCCAAGCTCCCCGCGGGGGAGCTGGCCCGGCGGGTGAAGCTCCCCGCCGACGCCCGGCGCCTGCTCGATGTGGGGGGCGGCCACGGGCAGTGGTCGTCGGCCTTCTGCGGCCGCCACCCGGAGCTCGAGGCGACGGTGCTCGATCTGCCCCCCGCGGTGCCCGTGGGCGAGGCCATCGTGGCCGAGGCGGGGATGAGCGATCGGGTGCGCTACCGGGCGGGCGATCTGCGCAGCGCGGACTGGGGCGATGGCTGGGACTGCGTGCTGCTGTTCAACGTCATCCACAACCTGGCCCCCGATGAGTGCCAGGCTGCGGTGCAGCGGGCCCGGGACGCCCTGAAGCCCGGCGGTCGCTTCGTCATCCTCGAGGCCGAGCACCGCCACGTGCGGGACCGCATCAACCAGGCCGGCGCCTTCGCCGAGATCATGTGCTTCATGACCAGCGGGACCCGGGCCTACCCGGAGGCCACCATGCGCGGCTGGGTGGAGGACGCCGGGTTCTCGGACATCAAGACCTGGCGGCCCCGCTTCGGGCCCTACATGGTGGTGATCGAGGGGACTACTCGAACTGGTTCGTGATCCAGGGGCCCCCGGGCTCGGTGTCCAGGTCGAACCCCTGGGTCTCCGCGAGCCCTGGTCGCTCGGCATCCAGGGTGTCCGTGAACCAGCTGGGGATCTCGAACTCCGGCGCCAGCTCCGCCGGCTCGGTCACCTGCAGCTGCCGGGGCAGGTGGGCGTGGGCCAGGTCCACCAGCACCTCGTACATCCACTGGTTGCCGGGCCCGACGGTGTAGCGCTCCCAGCGCTCGCTCACCTCGTTGTAGCTGGCGCCGGGGAACTCCTCCTCGGAGGTCACCAGGTCGAGCCGGCCGTCCAGGGCGCCGTCACCGTGGGGCAGCGAGCCGGTGTCCCAGTAGCTGCGCCCGTCGGCCGCCTCGAGCAGCAGCGTGCTGCTGCGGTCCGGGTGCAAGTCCACGGTGAGGAAGATCTGGTTGTAGCCGGGGGCGAACAGGGTGGCGTGGGAGCCTTCGAGGGGCGGGGCGTACTCCTGCAGGTAGCTGACCAGGGCCGCCAGCTTGTCCAGGTGGGGGATGCCGGCACAGTCGGGGCAGTCCCAGGGGTCCGCCTCGACCAGCTCCGCCTGGTGATCCAGCCACGCGTCGGCGAAGACCGTCGCGCCGTCCAGCCCTGGCACAGCCTGGAAGCCGGTGCCCGGCTGCACCAGGTGGCGCACCCGGGCGGAGAACAGCTGCCGCATCGCGGCGCTGCCGCGGCGGAGCTCCCGCCGGTTCAGGCGCCCGTCGTGGTTGCGGTCGTACAGCTGGGCGAGCACCGCGTCGGCCTCTTCGGGGACGAGCTGCTCGGTGCCCAGGCGGAAGGACAGGCTGCGCTCGAAGGCGATGCGCTCGGCGCCCAGGAAGCGCTCGTAGCGCACCTTGGCGCCGTTGAGGGAGCGGTACAGCCACGCGGCGGCCTCGGCCTCGGGGGTGGGCACCACCGCCGGGATCCAGCGCTCCATGTCCGCGTCCTCGATGACCCGCTCCTGGATCTCGATGGTGTAGCTGCCCATGGTGATCGTGCGGGGCACCGCGCCGACCTCGCTCCAGATCGCGGCGTCCAGCCCCGGCTCCGAGGCGACGGCGGGTGCGGCGGCCAGCGCGCCCAGGATCATGAGCACAGGGATGGGGAGTGGAGCGGTGAGGCGTGGCATGGAGAGGGCCCTCTCGCGTGGCGAGCATCGGTGGGTCGGTGCGTCTCTTCACCCCCGTGGTGGCAGCTCGAGGTGGGATGGATCCATCCCAGGCTGCGACATTCTTGCGGCCCATGTTTGTCCCGGTGACATCGCGCTTGGCAAATTCTTGTCGGGAAACCCGTCAGGATCAGCTCAATCGGAGGCTCCAGCGTCCGATTCGCGTGGTACGATTCTTGCGAACTCGCCCGGGTATACCGGAGAGCCCATGTACGCCTTCCTCGTCACTGCAGCGTTCGTCCTGCTCGTGGGACTGCTGCAGGGCTGCGGATGCAACGCAGGCAACGCCGCCACCGCGGCGGGGTTCGGCTGGCTCATCGGCATCTTCTGGGTGGCCGTGGCCTTGTTCGTGGGCTGGGGCCGCGGTCGCGAGCGCAAGCAGCACAAGCCCCCCACCGCCACGCAGCAGCCCCGGCCGCGGCGCGAGTCCCGGGCCAGCAAGTAGCGCGCCGGGCGCTCCATAGGGTTCGTCGATGGGTCACTATCGCAAGAACGTGATCACGTTCTTCATCAACGAGGTCTGCAACATGCAGTGCATCTACTGCACGGTACGGGCCCGCAAGCACGAGGATCACCCGGGCGTCATCGACCTGGACTTCGCCAAGCGCGGCATCGACGACTTCTTCCGGGACACCGACTCGAGGGCGCTGCGGCTGTTCTCGAACGGCGAGGCGACCCTCGAGCTCGAGACCATGAAGGGCATCGTGGCCCACGCCGCCGCCCAGGCTGGCGACGAGCTGTTCGTGGAGCTGCAGACCAACGGGGTGTTCGGCGAGGACGTGGCCCGCTGGATCGCGGAGCACGTCGACATGCTCTGGATCTCCCTGGACGGCACCGAGGACATCCAGGACCTCCACCGCCCCCTGCACAGCGGGCAGTCCAGCTTCGCCACCATCGACCGCAACATCGGCATCATCCGGCCCTCGACCAAGACCACCATCGGCCTGCGCCCCACCGTCTCCACCCACAGCATCCACCGGCAGAAGGAGCTGGTCGACTACGCCCACAGCCGCGGCATCCGCACCCTGTACGCCTACCCGTGGCTGGCCCTGTTCGTGAAGAAGCCCGGGGTGCCGGACTTCATCGAGTTCGCCGACGCCTACCTCGAGGCCCACCACTACGCGCGGGAGCTGGGTGTCTTCTACGGCAGCATCTTCATGATCAACTTCGACGAGGCCGTGGAGATCAACTGCCGCTCCCTGCTGCCGGCCCCCCACCTCACCCCCGACGGCTACGTCTCCTGCTGCGACATGGCCAACAACAGCCAGGGCTTCTTCCCGTCGATGTTCCCCGAGGTCCTCTACGGCCGCTGGGACGCCGAGGCGGGGGTGATCCACTACGACCAGGCCGCCATCGCCAAGCTGCGCTCGCGCACCGTCGACAACATCCCCGCCTGCGACGGCTGCGTGGCCGCGGCGCACTGCGCCGGCGGCTGTATCGGCGCGGGCATGATGCGATCCCGTGACTTCTACGGGGTGAACGAAGAGTTCTGCGAGGTCACCAAGTACCTCTTCGAGCGCATGCAGCACATCGTGGAGCAGGGCTACGATCCCGACCGCCCGCTGCACCCCTCCTGTCCCGGGCCTGGGCCGCGGGGCTGCTAGGCGCTCCAGCGCTCCCAGATTCGCTCCAGGGCCTCGACGCAGGCCTGGGGCTCGGACTGCAGCAGCAGGTGGGGGCCGGGGACGCGCTCGAAGTGCAGCTCGGGGCACAGGGCCTGGATGGCCCGGCCGCTGCGGGCGGGCACGGTGCTGTCCTGGGCGGCCTGCAGGTAGGCGACGGGGACCGCCGCTCGTTCGAGCTGGGCTCGCTCATCGACCTCGAGCACCGCGATCTGGCGCCCCGCCATCACCGGCAGCTCGACGCTGTGGATGGCGGCCATCAAGGCATCGGCGAGCGCCTCGGGGGCGTCGGGGCCGAGCTGGCGGCGGACCACCAGCCCCCGCGGCGGGTGGGCTGCGGCCAGGGCGGGCCGGAGCGTTCGCGCCAGCCAGCCCGGGATGGGGACCGGCGAGCTGGCGAAGGTGGCCACCAGCACCACCCCGGCCAGGCCCGGCGGCGGGCTGGCGGCGAGGCGGATGGCCAGGGGCCCCGAGAAGGACTCGGCGACCACCAGGAAGGGCCGGATCACGGGCAGGTCGCGGCGCACGATGCCCTCGAGGGCGTCGTAGTCCAGCACCTGGTCCCTGGGGTAGGCCATGGGGTGGGTGTCCACGGCGGGGCCGAGCGCCGTGATCAAGGGCGCGAAGAGGGTGCCGGTGCAGTCCATGCCCGGCAGCAGCACCAGCGGGGGGAGGGGAGCCATGCTCCAGCCGTAATCCCCTCAGATCCCCCAGCCCAGCATCACCCGGCCGGTGTAGAGCTGGCCGGGGGCGGTGTAGAACTCGGCGGCCAGCTCGAGGCGCTTCCAGGGGCGGGCCTGCAGCCCCAGGCTCCCGACCGGGCCCAGGAAGGGCTGGGCGTTGTTCTGCACCACGCCGTCGTCGCCGATGTAGAAGAAGGTGCTCACGTCGGTCAGCCCGACGGCCAGGTAGGGGGTGAGTCGCTCCCAGGCCTTGCCCACGAGCAGATCCCCGCCGAAGCTGGAGCCCAGGTAGAGGTCGTCGTAGGCGGGATCGTCGAGGTCGAAGGCGGTGGCGATGTCGCCCACGGTCTTCATCAGGGTGGCGTGGAAGCGCAGGCCGCTCTGCCAGCCGCTGTCGGAGCGCCAGCTGGCGCCGGCCTCCATGGAGACGATGACGTTGCGGGTCCCGAAGATGGTCACCGGCGGGATGTACCCGACGCTGCCGTAGCCCACGATGGGGCCGTCGCTGGGCAGGGTGAAGCTCAGCCGGGGCCGGGGGATGACCGGGGTCTTGTTGGTGTCCTCGGTCTTGCTGCCCCCCAGGGCCAGGCGGCGCTCGCAGCTCAGGGGCGGGACGCCGGCCAGCTCGAGGGCGACGGAGCCGTGCCCGGGCTCGTGGGGCACCGGGCCGTGCAGGGGGGAGTAGCTGGCGGCCAGGGAGAAGTAGTTGAGCATGTACGCCGCCTGCAGGTCGTCGTCGGCGTAGTACTGCTCGGCGCCTTCGCAGGCGGGATCGACCCCGTGGGCCTGGGCGGGGCCGGCGAAGAGCAGGGCGGTGAGCAGGGCGGCGATCATCGGCTGCCCCCGCTGTCGAGGCCGGTGTCCGGCTCACCCTCGCAGCTGTCCGTCGCGCCGGCCTCGATCCACTCCCAGATCAGGGCCAGCTCGCGGGTGCTCAGGCCGTCGGTGCCCGGGGGCATGATGCCGCCCTCGTCGTCGCCCATGGTGCCCCGGACCTTGCGGAACAGCAGGCTGTCCTCGGGGCTGCCGGGCTCGACCAGCGTGGCCCCGGGGACAGCCGCGGCCTCGACCCCCACGGTGGCGGCGTAGGGGTCGGTCTCGAGATCCAGGCCCCCGGCGGCGCCGCCCGCGCTGTGGCAGGAGATGCAGTGGGCCTCGTAGATCGTCTGTACGGTGCAGGCGTCGGCGCCGGCGTCGCAGTCGACGCTGGCCCCGGGCTCGTGCCCGTGGAAGTCCGTGTCGTCACAGCCGCTCGCGATCAGGGCGGCCAGCAGGGTGGCGGTGAGCGTTCGCATCGGGTTCTCCTTCCTTCTGGAGAATCCTATGCGCCCTTCGGTATGCGGCTTGTGAGGCCGCGCACGGAGCTAGCAGTTGCAGGGGGGCTCGTCGCCGGGCTTGTGGATGATGCCCAGGGAGTTGCGGCCGTCGATGTCCACGATCAGCGGCTCGTCGAAGCGCAGGTGGCGGAAGTGGCGGGTGCTGTGGTGGGACTCCTGCTCGTCCAGCCAGTCCCAGTCGACCATGTTGCCTCGGCGGGACTCCTTGATGAACAGGTAGCCGATGCGCAGGGCCAGCATGTTCTGGAAGAAGTGGGAGCCCTGGCTGGGCTCCACCCACAGGTCGTGGCGGTCGGCCTCGATGATGATGCGGGCCTGGCTGACCTGGGCGAAGTCCACGGGCACCCCCAGCAGGGGGTCGGAGGTGGCCCAGCGGCCGAAGCCGAGCAGGATGTAGTTGCGGCCCTCGCGGGAGAAGCGCCGGTTGATGGACTCGATCTCCTTGGCCATCTGCCGGGTGCGCAGGGCGTCCCAGCGATCGGGCCGGATGTACACCAGGTCGTGGATGTCCTCGTAGCGGCCGTTGCCCATGGCCTGGACCGACGAGCAGACCAGCTCGGCGGGCACGATGTTGTCCGGGTCGATGGTGCAGTGCTTCTCGGTGACCACCATTGGGCGGATCTGCAGGAAGCTGAAGTCGGCCCGCTCCTCGTCCTTGGGGTCCAGATCGACGGCGAACTCGATCTCCACCGGCGCGCCGAAGGACTTCTCCCCGGCCTTCAGCAGGTCCCGCAGGATCTGGGAGAGGGGGATGCTCTTGTACTTGAGGATCTGGGCGAAGCGCACCACCCGGGGCATACCGGGGATGAGGTAGTCGCGCACGGCGCGATCCTGTGGCGACCAGGAGCTGGCCAGCGCCCGCAGCACGCCGTCCTGCTCGGCCTCGGCGATGTCCAGGTGCAGCAGCGAGAAGTCCTCGTCGGGCACCACGCCCAGGTCCGGCCGGGAGATGTCCAGGGCGTAGAAGCGCGTCTGGGTGTTCGCCAGGTACTCCTCGTTGCTGGCCCAGGGCGGGTTGGCCCGGGGGTAGGCGGGGCAGAAATGGTAGACCCGCTGGCTCTCGACGATGGTCTTGCCCAGGCCCACCGCCAGCGACGCGGTGCCGTCCTCGGGCTCGATGCCGGCGAAGGGGTAGTAGTTGTAGCTGCGGGCCACGCCCGAGAAGCTCGGGTAGTGCCGGCTGCCGTGGGTGCGCCCAGCCAGCTCCTGGATGACCACGGCCATGCGCTCTTCGTCGAGGCGGTAGCCGGTGTTCTTGATGTACTCCCGCGGCCCCCGGGAGAAGATGGAGGCGTAGACCTGCTTGATGGCGGTGCACAGCTGCCCGAAGCGGAGCTCGAGGTCCGGGTGGTTGTTGGGCAGCATGTAGGTGTTGTAGATGCCGGCGAAGGGCAGGGTCTGGTTGTCCTCGAGCAGGCTCGATGAGCGCACCGCCAGCGGGTAGCTGGCCTTGGACAGCAGGGCGCGCAGGTCGGACTCGATGCGCACCGGGAGCAGGCAGGCCTGGAAGCGCTCGGCGATCTGGGCGTCGTCGTCGCAGTCCTTGGCCCAGGCCCGCAGGCCGTTGGTGTCGATGAACTCCTCGTAGACGTCGGTGCACAGCACGAAGGTGTTGGGCACCGCGATGTGCACCTTGGGGTAGCGCTCGTCGAAGCGGTTGCGGGCCAGCAGGGCGTTGATGAACGCCAGCCCCCGGCCCTTGCCCCCCAGGGAGCCGGAGCCCAGCTTGTTGAAGTTGTCCCGGGCCGCCATGCGGTCGGGTGCGAACTCCCGCACTTCACCGTCGCGGACAGAGCGGGTGAGGCGCCGCAGGGCGTCGTGCATGATGCGGCGGACGGCCACCGCGCCGTCGAAGTCGGTCACCTTGAGGGGCCGCAGCTCTTCGGCCAGACCGAACTCCGAGCGGGCCCGCAGCCAGGTGCTGAAGTGGTTGTGCCCGGCGTGGTAGAGGATGCTGCGATCCGGGACATCGGGGAGGATGTCGTACATCTCGTACAGGTTGGCCGCCCGGGCGACCTCGGTGCCGTCGGGCAGGCGGAAGACGAAGTCGCCGAAGCCGAAGTTCTCGAGGATGAAGTCCCGCAGCTCGGTGCTCAGGTTCTGGCTCTCCTTGTGCAGGAAGCCGTAGCCCAGCCGCTCGGCGCTCTCTCTGTTGTGCAGCTCCGCGGACTGCAGCAGCACGGGGACGTCGGGCAGCTCGGCCTTGACCTCCGAGGCCAGCACGAAGCCCGCCTGCTCGTCCAGCTCGCCCCCGGCGGGGTAGCGCACGTCCGAGATGACGCCGAGGATGTTGTTCTTGTACAGCCGCAGGTAGGAGCGGGCCTGGCGCAGGGTCTCCGCCAGGATGATCTTGGGGCGGGCGCGCATGCGCTGCAGGCGCTGGAAGTCGTTGATGCCTTCCGAGATCAAGCGGCGGGTCTGGGTGAGCAGCTCGGTGTAGATCGCCGGCAGGAACAGCGAGTAGTAGCGGGGGGAGTCTTCGACCAGCAGGATGACCTGGACCCCGCGGCGGGTGTCCGCCGGGGCGTTGCGGTAGTCCTCGACGTTCTTGACGATGGAGGTCAGCGCGTTGACGTCGCGGAACCAGTAGAAGACCCGGTCCAGCTCGGCCCGTTCGCGCAGCTTGTCGCGCAGGGAGGTGTCCAGGGCGTCGTAGGTCAGGAAGACCACCGGGCGGCCTGGCGCCAGCTCCTTGACCTTGCTGCGGAACTCGAGGGGGCCCATGTCCGGCAGGCGGGTCAGGCAGAGCACCAGGTCGTAGGGGCGGGTCCGCATCTTGTCCAGGGCCGCGGCGCCGCTGTTGACCCGGGTGATGCGCGGGACGTAGCGCAGGTCGAGCTGGACGTACTCGTTGAACAGGCGCTCGCTGAGGTTGTGATCCTGCTCGAGCACCCAGGCGTCGTAGACGGTGGAGACCAGCAGGATCTCGCGCACGCGGTAGCGCATGAGGTCGTGGTAGCCGCGGAAGCGGGATTCGTAGCGTGCTTCGAGCATGCTTAGAGCCTAGCAGCATCCACAAAGAAATGCCCCCCAGAGCCCGAAGGCGCTGGGGGGCAGTGCTTCGCTGGGGAGCGAAGGGGTGTGGACTAGACCACGCCCTGCTCGAGCATCGCGTCGGCGGTCTTGGTGAAGCCGGCGATGTTGGCGCCGAGGACCAGGTTGTCCTTCTGGCCGTACTCGATGGAGGTCTCGTAGGCGTTCTTGTGGATGGCCTTCATGATGCCATGGAGCTTCTCGTCGACTTCCTC
This sequence comes from uncultured Enterobacterales bacterium, assembly GCA_964481655.1. Lineage (GTDB taxonomy): Bacteria > Myxococcota_A > UBA796 > UBA796 > JAFGLY01 > CALDOK01. Next base: position 41,052 of record CAYZVO010000054.1, read on the forward strand.
GCGGGTCCAGGACAGGCGCATGCTGTTCTGGCTCATCTCGAGGCCGGAGGTGGCGACGCCACCAGCGTTGGCGGCCTTGCCGGGCCCGTAGAGGATCTTGTTCTCGACGAACAGATCGACGCCTTCGGGGACGGTCGGCATGTTGGCGCCCTCGGAGACGACGTAGCAGCCGTTGCCCAGCAGGGTCTTGGCGTCTTCGAAGCTGATCTCGTTCTGGGTGGCGGAGGGGAAGGCAGCGTCGCACTTGACGTCCCAGGGACGGGCACCGGCGCGGTACTCGACACCGGGGAACTTCTCGGCGTACTCGGAGATGCGGCCGCGGCGCACGTTCTTGAGGTCCATGACCCAAGCGAGCTTCTCGGCGTCGATGCCAGCGGGGTCGTAGACGGTGCCACCGGAGTCGGACAGGGTGACGCACTTGCCGCCCAGCATGTTGACCTTCTCGATGGTGTACTGGGCCACGTTGCCGGAGCCGGAGACGGTGCAGATCTTGCCTTCGAGGGACTCGCTGCGGGTCTTCAGCATCTCGTCGGCGAAGTAGACCGCGCCGTAGCCGGTGGCCTCGGGACGAATCAGGGAGCCGCCCCACTTGAGGCCCTTGCCGGTCAGGACGCCGGTGAACT
>CAYZVO010000055.1:0-41263 GCA_964481655.1 uncultured Enterobacterales bacterium
CCCGGCGGCCCGCCCGGGGGGGGGGAGGGGCTTGACGCGCACCCCGGGGGGGGCGTTGGGGCCCGGCACGCCCACGGCGGGGTGCCCCTGGCGGGCCATGGCGCGCACGATCTCGCCCACGAGCATCTCGTCCTGGGACTCGCGGATCTCGGCCTTGTGGTTGAACTGGTTGAGCAGCTTGAACATGGTCACCTCCCCCTAGCAGAAGCGGCCGCGCAGGTACTTGCGCAGGGCGTTGTGGGTGGCCGCGAGGTGGTCCTGCAGCGCGCGGTAGTCGATGGCGTAGTCGGGGGCGACGTAGTCTTCGATGGACAGGAACAGGTCCACCTGCACGTAGACGTAGCCGGAGCTCATGTCCCCATCGACGGTGATGGTGCCCGGCTCGGGGGAGGCCACCAGGCCGGACTTGTACTCGGCCTTGAGCGCCTTCCAGATCTTCTGGAAGTTGCCCACCCGCTCGCCGTAGCCGACCACCACCGAGGCCTTCTGGCCCAGCACACGGGCCTGGGCCAGCCCCGGGGTGAGGTGGGTCATGCGGTACACGATGCGGCTGTGGTCCTCGAGGTCCTCGAAGCGCAGGTAGTGGTGGGTGCCGTCGCTCGAGATGTCGATGAGCGCGCAGCCGGAGTCCAGGGTGCTGGTGATGATGGCGCCCAGGAAGACCTCGTCGATGTGCCCGGCGAAGGCGTGGGCTTCGTAGTAGTCCCAGGACTTCGTCACCAGGTCACCGAAGATGCCGTCCAGGCGGTTGTCCTCGGCGCTGCCGGGCTCCACGTGGACGGAGAAGTCGCCCACGGAACCCATCACCCGCGGGTCGTCGTCAGCCATGGCCGCTGCGGCGGCGGCCGCGTCGACGGGGGCCTCCACCACTGGGGGTGGCGTGGGCTCGGGCAGGGCCTCGGCGGGCGGCGGCGCGGGGGCCGGTGCCGGGGGCTCCGCTGCTGGCGCGGGCGCGGCCTCGGCGGGGGCCTCCGGCGCGACCGGCGCCTCGCCCTTCAACCAGGCTGTGTGCTCGCCGATGGGCAGCCACTCGGGCATGCCCTTGATCCAGAAGTGGTGGTCGGGCTTCACGTTGCCCATGGCCAGCTGGAACTGCAGCTGGCTGCGGCTCATGGGGCCGAGCTGGCCGTCGTCGGTGTTGACGTGCAGCAGCTCCTCGTCGGGAGCTGGCAGTGGGGGGAGGGCGGGGGACATGGCGAGGGAACTCCTGGGATGGTGACGGGGTCCCGTAGCCACCTGGACCTCGATCTGAAAGATCCAGCCCGGGCTACGCGTAGTATCCTCGACACCACCCGCCAAAGGTGCGCCCATGTCACGCCGTCTCGCCGTCTTCCTGATGTTCGCCCTGCTGGCCGTGTTGTGGGTGCTGCCCGCCCCCGATGCCGAAGACAAGGGCCTGCTGGACGGGGTCGACCCCGTGGCTACCAGCACCCCTGGTTGGCTCGTGGTGGACTTCGTGGACGGCACCAGCGAGGAGCGCATCGACGCGCTGGCCGCCCGCACGGGCATCCCGCTGGAGTACAGCTCCCCGGTCTCCGAGGACGAGGCCCTGACCAGCGCGCAGGTCAGCGACCTGGCCGCGGCGGTGGCCCTGCTGTCGGGCGAGCCAGACATCGAGGTGGTCGAGCCGGTCGTGACCATGATGGCCCAGGGCTACCCGGACGACCCCCGCTGGGAGGAACAGTGGAACATGCGCCTGATCGGCGCGCCTACCGGTTGGCGCGTCGGCGAAGGCCGCGGGGTCACGGTGGCGGTCATCGACACCGGCGTCTCCCCGGTGCCCGATCTGAGCGGCGTGGACCTGCAGGCCGGCATGAGCTTCGTCGAGGGCGTGGACACGGCCGCCGACGACCAAGGGCACGGGACCCACGTGGCGGGCACCATCGCCCAGGCCACCAACAACGGCGTCGGTGTCGCGGGCCTGGCCCAGCGGGTCACCCTCGTGCCCTACAAGGTGCTGGGCGCCGACGGCTCCGGCCGCTCCGACGACGTGGCCGCCGCGGTGGACCATGCGGTGGACGAAGGCGTGGACGTCATCAACATGAGCCTGGGCGGCGGGCACTCCGACGTGGTGCACCTGGCGGTGCAGCGGGCGGCCGAGGCCGGGGTCATCGTGGTGGCCTCGGCGGGCAACAGCGGCCGCGAGGGCCTGGGCTGCCCCGGCCACGCGGTGGGTGTGCTGGGGGTGGGCTCCGTGGGCCCGGACTCCAGCCGCGCTCCCTACTCCACCTGGGGCGAGGGCCTGGACCTGATGGGCCCTGGCGGTGACACCTCTGTGCCCGGCGGCGGGGTGCTGCAGCAGACCATCGATGGGCAGGGTGGCGAGCAGTTCGCCGCCTGGCAGGGCACCTCCATGGCCGCCCCCCACGTGGCGGGCGCCGCGGCGGTGCTGCTGGGGGCCGGCGCCGGCACCCCGGAGCGGGTGAAGGACCTGCTGCTGAGCTCCACCACCGATCTGGGCGACCCCGGCTACGACACCCACTACGGCCACGGCCTGCTGAACATCAGCGCCGCGGTGCGCCAGCTGCAGCTGCGCGGCTTCGGGGGCCTCTTCGCCATCGCGGGCCTGCTGGCCCTGGTGGCCACCAGCCTGGCGCGCACCGGGCGGCTCTCGCGCATCGTGGCGGCGACCGTCGCGGCCACCACCGCCGGTGGGCTGTTCTTCCTGCCCCTGCTCCCCCTCGCGCCCAGCCTGCCGCTGAGCCTGGCCTCCCGGGGCCTGCTGTACTGGCCCGGTGCGCTGCTGGGCCACGAGTGGGTCCACTTCCCCCTCTGGGCCAGCGCCTTGCTGCCGCTGGCGGTGGTGGTGGTGCTGGGGCCCACCCGGCTGTGGTCCCTCGCCGCCGGCCTGGCCATCGGTCTCGGCGTCGGCCTGGTGGGCGCGGGCATCACGGGTCAGCTCGAGCCCTGGTGGCTCGGGGATCTGGCCAGCACCTGGCTGGTGATCAACGGGCTGCTGGCCCTGGTGGTCGGCCTGGCCGCGGGTGGCCTGCAGCGCGCCCGCACCGAAGGGAGGCTGTGATGGCGACGTCGTGGAAGGGCCGCTTGGTCAAGGGCCTGCTGGGCCCAGGTGTGTGGAAGCTCGAGGCCGATGACGGCCGCGCCTATCAGCTCGTCGGTGGCGTCCCCAACAGCCTCGAGGGCAAACGCGTGGTGGTGGAGGGCGAGAGCGAAGGCCTGATGGGCATCGCCGTGCTGGCCGGGGTGATCCGGGTGGAGCGCATCCGGGAGGATCGCAGCCTGCGCTAGGGTCCGTCGAGGCCGTCGGCCCCTGACTCAGCTCGTGGTAGGCTCCCCGCCAGGGAGGGAGCCCCATGCTCGCATTGCTCGCACTATCCACCGTCGCCGTGGCCCTCGACAGCGGCTCCATGCGCGCCGATGACACCAGCAGCCTCTTCCGCGACCCGTACGACCTCATCCTGCGCCCGGGCCAGCTGGGACTGGTGGAAGGCCGGCAGCTGCACACGCTGATGTCCGAGCCCGCCAGCGGAGGTGAGCTCGGTGTCGGGTACGCGGGGCAGCTCGGCACAGCTGTGCTCGGGGTCGCTGTGACCGGCCGCATGGACCAGGACAGCCAGCGCGCCACATCACACCAGCTGGGGGAGTCCGGCGAGGTGATCTCCGAGGTCATCGGTGAGACCTGGGATCGCTCCCGTGCGCTCGACCTCGCGGTGGCAGCGGCGGGTCGACAGGGAGCCCATCTCTCCCTCGGGGCGGCCGCGGAGCTGGAGCTGTCCCGCTCCGGCTACTCCTTGGCAGAGGGCTCCATCGACAGCATCGGAGCCGGGTCGAACTGGGAGACCTGGAGTGACGGTGAGCTGGTCTATGCCTGGGACGCCGAACGCTGGAGCCGGACCCAGCACGCCTCCGCCGTCCTCGGCCTGGCCCACGAGCTGGGCGGACGGATGCTGGCGTTGGACGGGCTCGTCGGCTGGAAGCGGGCCTTCTCCGATCTTCGGGCAGAGGAGTGGGTCTGGAGCCACGAGAGCCAGGAGCTGGAGCGGGTCTACCAGCTCTCCGGCAGCGCTTCGACGCTGGGTCTGGCGGGCAACCACCAGGGCTGGGGGCCCGGACTGCGCGTCGAGGCTGTGCTGCCCGCTGGACAGCGTGGGGAGCTCATCGCGCGGGCCACAGGCAAGCTCTGGATGCTCGGCCCCGTGGACACCCGCGCCACGGAGCGTGTGCTGCTGACCAGCGAAGAGGTCGTCGTCTACGATCTCATCGAAGGTCGCGCGATGGAGGTCGAGGGTCGGCTGCTGGTGGCGGGAGGGTTGGACCTCGGCAAGCTCCACCTGCGGGGTGGGGCCCGCGCGGCGACCTGGTGGGATCGGGAGCGGACCATCACCTCGGTCGGTGATGGGCGAGACGACGAGATCGAGGACTCCAGAAGCCGGATCGTCATGCTCTACCTGCCGACGGCCCTCGAGGCCGAGCTCCACGAACGCTGGACCCTGCGGATCGGGGCCCGCTGGTGGCAGCGCTGGGCCTGGTCGGAGTTCGACACGCAGGAGGGGTATGGGGTGGCGGGGCAGGAACACCTGCAGACCGACAGCGGCGTCATGGGCGCCCTCGGGCTGCGCTTCACCGCCACCGAGCAGCTGCGGCTCGACCTGTCCATGTGGGAGTCGGTGAGCGCCGGCTCCGGCGCCGGCTGAGCGACCCCCACCGCCTTCGGTTGCGAAGGCACCGTCAGCATGGACCTGGGGCTCGACTCGCTGTCCGTTGGGGTCGTGCTGTTGCTCTGAGCGGAGCCTCATCGCCCGGTTGCAGACATCGATCAGCACCGAGGACCCAGGCACCTGTGGAGTCATCGGAATAGAAGGCGGGGCTGACCCGACCATCCCGAGAGTCCCCATGACCTGCCTCGAGCATCGCATCGCCGCCCTGGCGGCCGAGTACCTGCCCCTCGCACGTGAGATCCTGGCCGAAGCCATCCGCGTGCCGGCCGACTTCGTGGACCGCCCCACCGACGACGGCGGCGACCCCCTCTGCGGCCTGTCCAACCACGAAGGCCCCCGCCTGCAGGGCCTGCGCATGGCCATCATCGGCTGCGGCGCCGTGCGCTCCCCCGAGGATGTGTGGGTCGACGCCTTCGGCAACCTGGTCTGGACCGTCGAGGACGTCAACGACGGCATCCCCCGCGCCGACAAGAAGGTCATCTACTGGGACGGCCACTCCGACACCGTCGCGGCCCTGCGCGACCAGTGGATCGCCAAGATCGGCGGCGGCATCGACGCCTACGACGGGCTGGTCGATCCCGACAAGGTCGACACCGCGTTCCTCAAGGAGCAGCTGGGCTGGCTGCCCGCCGATGCCGACTGGGAGCACCTGCTGTGGGGCCGCGGCTCCGCCGATCAGCTCGGCGGCGTGATCGCCCAGGTGGTCGCCACCAAGATCCTGCTCGAGCTGGCCGACGAGGGCGCCCTGAAGGGCGTCATCATCCGCTCCTACGCCTCGGCCGCCGAGGAAGACAACGACGGCGGCGGCCCCATGTACCTGGTGCGCGACGTCTTCCCCGGCGCCGCTCAGGACATCATCCCCGACGTGGTCATCCTGACCGAGGGCACCGGCTGCGCCCACCTGGGCGCCCTGGGCATCTACCGAGGCCAGCGGGGCCGGATGCAGATCGAGCTGACCGTCACCGGCCGCTCCTGCCACGGCTCCATGCCCTGGGAAGGCCTGAACCCCATGGAGTGGGGCGGGCGCATCGTGGCCGAGGCCGCCGACGCCTACGACCGCCGCGAGGGCTTTCTGGACCACGAGTTCCTGGGCCACGGCACCCGCACCGCCTCCTGGTGCCGGCTGGACACCCCATCGGACTGCGCCGTGCCCGACCGCCTGGTGGTGCGCTTCGACCGCCGCCTGACCGTGGGTGAGACCCCGGAGCAGAGCTGCGCCGACATCGAGGCCCTGCCCTCCGTCGCCGCCGCCCGCGCCGCCGGCCTCGACGTGACCGTCGCGATCCCCCGGTACAACGACCCCACCTGGACCGGCTACCACCCGGACAACGCCGCGGTCTACCCCGGCTGGGTCACCCCGGAAGACCACCCCGCCATCGTGGCCGCTGTCCAGGCCTACCGGGACGTCATCACCCCGAACATCGCGGAAGACGCCGACCAGAGCGGCGGCAACCTGCGCCGGGAGCCCCGGGTGGCCCGCTGGATCTTCTCCACCGACGGCGTGGGCTTCCCCGTGCCCAAGGACGACACCAGCATCCCCGTCACCCCGGCCAAGCGCTGGGTGACCTCGGGCGCGGTCAAGCACCCCGCCATGCTGGGCCTGGGCCCAGGCATGGAGCAGAACACCCACAAGATTGGCGAGTGCGTGGACACCCGCGAGCTGCGGCACGCCATCGCCTTCCTGGCCCGCTTCCCCAGCGCGTTCATGGCCCAGGAGTGAGATAGGCTGACCTCCGCAGGAGGTCCGCCCATGCTTCTCCACGCCATCCTCTTCGCCACGACAGCCCACGCCGGCCTCATCTCCGGCCCCGGCGAGGCCTACCAGCTGCGCTTCGACGACCGCTTCTACGCGGTGAGCGAGCACGAGCTGGGCCTCGAGGCCGACCCCCACGCCGTGGCCGTGGAGCTGCTGGGGGTGATCCCCGCGGGCGAGCACAGCCTGTCCATGGCCATCCGGGACTACCTCGAGGACAAGAAGGCGGGCACCGAGACCAGCGTGGAGAGCTTCACGGGGCTGGGCGGCCGCGAGGGCGCGGTCATCCACACCACCCGGATGCGCAAGCTGCAGCTGCAGCAGCTGTCTTGGGCCGCCATGTCGCTGGGCGATGGCAGCGCCGCGCTGGTGGTGCAGCGGGTCGATGGCTCGGCCCAGTCCACCTCCCGCGAGGCCTTCCTCGAGGTGGTGGGCACCGCCTTGCCGCCGGGGGTGCTCATCGACGCGCCGCTGCCGGACCTCGAGGATCTGTACCGAAAGACCATGGCGAGCCCCGACGACCAGGTGGAGCTGCGGGGCCTGTTCTACGAGAACGGTGCGTTGCGTGGCGAGCTGGTCAACGGCTCGGATCGGGTGCTCAACCGCGCCGTGCTCGACGTGCAGGTGCGCGACGCCGACGGCCGCCACCTGGCGTCCAAGCAGGTCCAGGTGGTGCCCGGCTCCGACCGTCGGGCCCTGCGCGCGGGCAAGAGCATCCAGTTCCACATCGACCTGAGCGACGGTGGCGCGGCTCCCGCCGGGATCGGCGGCGCGCGGGTGGAGACCCTGGAGTGGGCGGCGGCGGAGTGACGCGACTGCGGTAGGATGGCTCCATGGCTGTCATGCATGCCCTCGGGGTCGCACTGGTGTTCGCCGCGCTCTGTCCCAGCGCGCAGGCGGCCGAGGGCCTGGTCTTGCCCCCCGGCGAAGACCGGGAGGCCTGGACCGCCGCGCTGTCGGGCACGGGGCTCGTGCCCCTGGAGCAGGCCAGCGCCCGGGTGGAGGTCGTGGATGGGGCCTGGACCCTGGTGGTGGTGGATCGTGGCGGGGTGGTCCATCGTGTCGCGGTGGAGCCCCCGACCGACGACCTGCAGCGGCAGGATCTGGCCTTCCTCGCCCTGAGCTTGCTCGAGCCCGCCGGCCTCGACAGCTGGCAGCGCGGGGGCTGGGGCGAGGCGCCACCGGCGCCTTCCGTACCCGAGCCGCAGCCCCCCGAGGCGGCTGTGCTCGTTTCGGCGCCCCCTGCGCCCCCTGCGCCCAGCCCGGACGCGCCTGTCCATGACACCGACCCCACAGCCAGCGGCCCTGAGCCCCAGCCGTCGGACCCGCCGGCGCCCAATGCCGACGAACCCCTCGATCTCGCCACCGAGCCCACGGCGCCCACGCCTGCGCTCGTCGCGCTGGAGCCCCAGCCCGCCTCATCGGACGCCGGCGCCGCCCCCACCGAGCCCCCCGCCCCCGCCACGCAGCCCTTCGTGGATCTCCAACTGGGCCTGGGCTGGTGGTCCGGCTGGCCAGGCCGGGCGGTGGGGCGTCTTCACCTTGGCGCGGCACTCCGGGGCGACTGGCGCTTCTCCGGCGGTCTCCAGCTGGCCGACGCCATGGATCTGGGCCGGGGCCGCGCGGGCAGTGAGCTCGGCGGCGGGATTCTGCTCTCCCGGCGGGCGCTGGGTCCAGGCTGGGCCAGCCTCGGTGCCGAGCTCACCCGGCGCCGCTTCACGCTGGGGGGGGCCGAGGTCGACCGATCCTGGGTCCCCTCTGCCGAGGTCGGGATCGGGCTGGCGCTGCGGGCGCCCGCGGGCCTCGAGCTGCGCCCTGGGCTGTCCCTGCGCCGGGACCTGCGGGTGCTGCAGCTCGAGGTGGGGGGTGAGGACAGGGGCCTGCTCCCCCCGTGGGATCTCCAGGCATCCCTGACCTTGTGCTGGATGCCGGCGGGCGATCAGCCCCGGGCTCCTGAGGGCACATGACGTGATGATGCCTCCTTCCCCGCCCTACGGGAGCGCCGCGATCCCCTCCTCCCTGGCCCGTGAACGCGCCGCTCGCCTCTGCGCCCACCTGGGCGCGGGGCTGGTGGACGTGGAGCACGCCGAGGCGTTGGCCGTCGCTGGGCTCGACGATCTGGACGGGGCCAGCTCCACCGCCCTCGAGGCGGCCTGCCTGGACGCGGTGTCCGAGCTGCTGGTGCGCCACGTCCAGGCTGCGGGCGGACAGCGCCACCGCTGCACCGAGCGCCTGCTCGAGCTGTGGGTGGCGGACGTCACCCGCTGGTGTCGCTGGATGTGCCACAGCTCGCAGCCCGCGGACGACCTGGCCCAGGACGTGCTGCTGGTGTTGTTCACCGACCTGGCGCGGCTCCGCGAGCCCTCCCAGCTGCGGCGCTGGCTCCACAGCGTCGCCTGGCGCAAGGTGCGCGCGGATCGGCGGCTGGCCTGGTTCCGGCTGCGGAGCCCCAGCGAACCCACCGAGCGGGTGCTGCAGGGGGGCGCGCCGGAGCGCTCCGAGCGCCTCGAGCGCGTGGCTCAGGCCCTCGACGCCATGAAGCTGGAGCAGCGCCGGCTGCTGTGGTTGGTCTATGTGGAGGGCTGGAGCCGTCGCGACGCCGCTGCCTTGCTCGGCATCCCGGAGGGCACCCTCAACCGGCGCCTCACCAAGGCCCGCGGCGCCTTCGTCGAGGCGGCCGCCGAGCTCGGGGTCGCCCTGCAGGGGACCGGAGGGACGCCATGACGGACCCCCGGATCGAAGACAGCCTGCGTGAGCTCGATCGAGCGCGCCGGCCCAGCGAGGCCGAGCAGGCCCGCATCCGCCGGGGAGTCCACGACCGGATGGTGGGGCGGGCGCGCCGGCGGCGGCGTTTGCCGCTGCTCGCCGTGGCGGCCTCGGCGGTGCTGGTCGCCGCGGTGGTGCTCTGGCCCCGCGGCCCCGAGCCCATCGCCCGCGCGCTGTCCTCCGAACAGGGGTCCCAGCTTCGGCTCGGCGACCACGTGACGCTGGTGTACGAGGGCCGGGGGCAGGCCTCCGGTAGCGACGGGGACATCACCATCCACTGGGAGTGGGGCACCCTGCACACAGACGTCACCCCGACCCAGGGTGTGGCCCTGCGGGTGCAGACCGACGAAGGCTCGGCGCGGGTCGTGGGCACGGTCTTCGACGTGACCCGCGACGCCATCGGCACCGAGGTCGCCGTGCTCGAGGGCACCGTGGAGCTGACCTGCCAGGGCTCCAGCCCGCTGCTGCTCGAGGTGGGGACGCGCCATCGCTGCTACCGCAGCGCCGAGGCCGCCCTGCAGGAGGCGCGCCGCGCGCCGGGCCCCGCGGAGGCGCTGGCCATCATCGAGCGTGGCGCCCAGCTCCCGGGCGCCCCTGCGGCCCATCGAGAGCTCGAGCTGCGCAGGATCGACGCGCTGCGGGCCACGGGGCGGGGCGACGAGGCCCTCGAGCTGGCCCGGAGCTACCTCGACGCGGGCCACCAGCACCGCCGGGCCGAGCTGCTGAGCGTCGCCAGCGAGCTGGCCTTCGTGATGGGTGGCTGCGCCGAGGCCGCCCCCCTGCTCGAGGCCCTGGCGGCGACCCCCTCTCCCCCTCCCGCGGCGGTGGCGCAGTGGGAGGCCTGCCGGTGATCACTGCCTCGAGGGGCCTCCGCGCGCTGGTGCTGCCGAGCTGCGTGGCCCTGGTGGCGTGCGTGGACACCATCTCCTTCCCTGCGGGCGGAGGGCTCGACGACAGCGCGTTCGCCGTGGACTCCGGTCCGGCGGACAGCGGGGACACGGCGGTTGTCGACACCGGGATGCTGGACTGCGAGGCCGCCTTCTGGGGTGACTTCCAGGTGCAGGACGAGGCCGATCTGCAGACCCTGACGAAGATCGACTGCGTGGTGGGGGACGTCCTGGTCAGCGGCCAGGACTGGCTCGAGACCCTGGGCCTGCCCTCGCTGCGGGTGGTCTACGGCGACGTCGTCATCAACGGCAACGACGCCCTCACCCGGCTGTCGCTGCCGGCGCTCGAGCTGGTGGAGGGAACCCTGCAGCTGAGCAGCCACACGGCGCTCGAGCTGGCCACCGGCTTCCCCCACCTGGCGGAGGCGGGGGTGGTGGCGATCCACGACAACACCGCCCTGCAGGCACTTCAGCTGGTGCGCCTCGAGCGGGTCGGGCGGCTGCAGCTGGGCCGTCAGCCGGCGCTGCCGGGCCTGGTCCTGCCCATGCTGCGCACGGCCGACACCATCGCGTTGCAGGGGACCGAGGGCCTGGCGACCCTGTCGCTTCCCGCCCTGTCCCAGGCCGATCTGGTCGAGGTGACCGACAACGCGGCCCTCGAGCAGCTGGCGGTGCCGGGTATGACCTCGGTGGGCGTGGTGAACGTGCAGGGGAACGACGCGCTCATCGCCCTGCCGGCCTTCCCGGCGCTGGGGCGCGCCGCGCAGCTCAGCGTGCAGGACAACCCCTCGCTCAGCTCGTTCGAGGGCTGGGACGCCGTCCTCGAGGTCACCGGGTCCATCGCCATCGAGGACAACCCCAGCCTCACCACCGTGCGGGCCTTCGGGGCCCTCGAGCTGGTGGACGGCAGCGTCGAGGTCGCGGACAACGACGCACTGTGTGAGCTCGAGCTCTTCGCCCCCGGGGCGGTGGTGGTGGACAGCCTGCGCGTCGTGCAGAACCCGGCGCTGACCCGGGTCGCCACTGCGGGGCTCGCGGGGGTCGGGGGGGAGCTCGAGCTGCGGGACAACGAGGTCCTGGGTGAGTTGGCGCTGGACGGGCTGGTCTCCCTGGGGTCCCTCGAGCTCGACAACGTCGATGGGCTCACGGGGCTGCCCTTCCTCGAGGGCCTGTCCTCCACCAGCCTCGGCGCCCTGCGCGTCGAGAACAACGACGCCCTGCTCGAGCTGACGGGGTCCGCGGCGCTCACCAGCCTCGAGGGTGATCTGGTGCTCGCTGGAAACCCGGTGCTCGACAGCCTCTCCTTGACCGCGCTGGCGGAGCTCGGGGGCTCCCTGGCCGTGGAGGGCACCCAGCTGTCCAGCCTGTCCGGGCTCACGGCGCTGCGATCTGTGGGCGAGGAGGTGGTCGTGCGCGCCAACCCCTGCCTCGACAGCGCGGAGGTGGATGGCTTCGTCGGGGCGCTCTCCGTCGGGGGCCAGGTGACCACCGAGGACAACGACGGCCCCTGTGTGCCCTGAGCCGGATGTTCCGTCAGCCGCGCCGTCCCATCACGCCTGGTCTGTCCGCGTTCCGATCACCTGTCGTGCCGATGTCGACGGTGCTTCGGGGGTGATCGCTGACTTTTTGCTTGCACGAAGCGATAATAATCAATACTCTCCAAACAACACCAAGGGAGCACCACCGCCTTAGTGTGAGCATATTGCTTGTCCCCCCGAGTCCATCGCTCGGGGGGACTTTGCGTTAGGTGGGGGCCTCGCTCGCGCGCTGAACCCGGGGCGCCATGACCTTCATTCAGATCGAGTTCATCTGGCTCTTCTGCATCGTCTTCACGACGTATTGGACGGTGCGGAACCGGATGTTCCAGAACGCGTTGCTGGTGGCCTCCAGCGCGGTGTTCTACGGCTGGGTGCACCCCTGGTTCCTCATCCTGCTCTACAGCTCGGCGACCCTGGACTACTCCATGGGCCGCCTGATGGCCCGCCACCCTCACCGCAAGAAGCTCTTCCTGGCCATGAGCATGATCGGGGATCTGGGGATCCTCGGCTACTTCAAGTACTGCGACTTCTTCATCGAGAACTTCATCCAGGTCTTCTCGCTGCTGGGCCTGGAGACCAGCGTGCACACCCTGGGCATCTTCCTGCCCGTGGGCATCAGCTTCTACACCTTCCAGACCATGAGCTACACGATCGACGTGTACCGGGGGGAGCTGAAGCCGCGCACGAACTTCCTGGACTACATCGCGTTCCTGTCCTTCTTCCCGCAGCTGGTCGCCGGGCCGGTGGAGCGCGCCAGCAAGCTGCTGCCCCAGATGGAGCGGCGCCGGACCTTCGACTTCATGCGCTTCCGCTCGGGCCTCGGCCTGGCGCTGTGGGGCGGCTTCAAGAAGGTCGTGATCGCCGATCAGATCGCGCCCTATGTGGACAAGATCTTCATCCACACCGACCCGTCGGGGGCCATGATCTGGGCGGCCACCCTGGGCTTCACGGTGCAGATCCTGGCGGACTTCTCCGGCTACACCGACATCGCCCGTGGCACCGCCAGGATGCTGGGCTTCGAGCTGTCCCTCAACTTCTTCCACCCCTACCTGGCCCGCAACCCGTCGGACTTCTGGAAGCGCTGGCACATCACCTTCTCGAGCTGGATCCGCGACTACCTGTACATCCCCCTGGGGGGCTCCCGGGGCACCGCCTGGCGCACCTTCCAGGCCACCGCGGGGGCCATGCTGCTCTCTGGGCTCTGGCACGGCGCGGCCTGGACCTTCGTGCTGTGGGGCGCCTTCCACGCCCTGCTGATCACGGGCTACCGCTACGTGGCCAGGCTCATCCCCAGGGAGTTCCGGCGCTCGGCCATCGGCCGGATCCTGGCTGTGCCGCTGATGTTCTTCTTCTCGGTGCTGGGCTGGATGATCTTCCGCGAGACCCACATCGATCGGCTGCTGCACTACTGGACCCTGAACCCCTTCGGGGGCACCCCCGACCAATGGATCGCCACCCTGGTGATGCTGGGCGTGGTGGTCTCCTGTGCGGTGCCCCTGGTCATCGTCCTGCTCATCGAGCGCTTCGTCGTCCCCCGCCTCGAGGGCACCCCCTGGCTGCTGCCGGCCCAGACCTTCGCCTGGTCGGTGCTGCTGGTGATCATCCTGATCTTCTTCCGCTCCGGCGGCGGCGACTTCATCTACTTCCAGTTCTGATCCATGAGCTCTCCCACCACCCCCGCACCCCTCGCCCAGCGCATCGCCGCCGGCGTGCTGGCCGTGCTGCTGCCGGCCATCGTGCTGGCCGTGGGGCTCTCGCAGCTGCTGGCCTCGCCGGACGAGGCCCTGTCCGAGGCGGCCCAGCGCATGGAGGATCAGCTGGGCCAGGAGGCGCCCGAGGTCGTGGTGGTGGGCAACTCCCTGGTGGGTCGCGGCATCGATCCGGCCATCATGGGGGCCGGGCTGGGCGACTCCAAGGTCCGGGTCAGCCGGGTCTACGAGCCGGGCACCCGGCCGGCCAACTGGTACCTGTTCCTGGCCAACCGCCTGTACGCCAACGGCCACCAACCCCACGCCGTCGTGGTGCTGATGGCGCCCCAGACCCTGTTCGACCCCGAGTTGTCTTCGGAGCTGGCCCAGAAGTCCTTCGCCAACCACGCCGGCGAGACCGAGCCGGTGGTCAACCTCAAGGTCTTCGGCCGCGAAGCGCCCAACCCCTGGCTCCAGCGCCTCCGCGACCAGCGCGGCCGCTTCCAGGACTGGTGGGCGGTCAGCCTGCGCAACAGCTCGGTGGGCCTGTTCCACGGCGACCCCGAGCAGCCCCTGCTGGCCCGGGGTGAAGCTGTGGCCGCGCCGGCGCTGCACGCAGTCTTCGAGGCCGACGGCGCGGTGGACATGGCCCTGCACCAGCGGGTGATCCCTGTGGTGGAGCACGCGGACGAGGCGGTGGTCGAGGCCGATGGGTCGGTGGTGGACGCCTCCTTCGTGCCCGATCTGCTGGACCTCGCCGAGCAGCACGGCAGCAAGGTGGTCTTCGTCTGGGCCCCGATGCTGCCCGAGACCGAAGCCAAGGTGGCCGTGGACCCCCTGGTCCAGGCCGAGCTGGTCCGGCTGCTCAACGAGCGGGGCGCGGCCTACGTGGACATGTCCGGCCTGGGCTACCCCCGGCAGCTCTTCGAGGACTACGCTCACCTGGGGCCCGCCGGCAAGAAGCGGTTCTCCGCCGAGCTCGCGGCAGCCCTGAAGGACCTGGGCATCATGCAGCCCGGCCCCTTCGCCGCCAACCGGGTGCCCCAGGCGCTGGACTACCAGGTCGAGCTGGTGGGTGAGCCTCCCGATCTGGGGCCGGTGGAGCTGGGCGCCGATCCCGATGGAGAGGCCTGCCGCTTCCTGGTCAAGGCCGCCGAGTGGCAGGCCCTGAGCCTCTCATCCCTGGCCGCGGCCCGCGTCGGCAATGTCTCGCCGCTGATGGTCTTCGAGGACGGGGAGCCCCTGGCCATGGAGAGCTGGCCGGGCAAGCTGAAGGGCGCCTGCCACGGCGCCTTCGTGCCCCAGTCCGGGCGCATCTTCGTCTCCCCTGGCGCCCACGAGGATCCCCCCCGTGACGGCCGCTCCTACCGGCTGGGTGCCACCGCCGATCTTCCCGTCCGCAACGGCAAGAGCGAAGGCTGGTTCGTCTACCCCGGCACCAGCCTGCGCTTCGACGTTCAGGGTCTCGCCGACGCCGCCGGCGCGGTGGCGGTGGACGTAGGCCTCGAGCCCCTGGTGGGTCCTGCTGCCGGCGCCGTGGTGCGGGTCCAGGACCAGGCGGTGGAGCTGGCCTCGAGCGGACGCTTCCTGCAGGCCAGCGCCAGCGTGGGCGCCCCCGGCCAGCCCTGGAGCGTGGTCATCGACAGCCCGGCGGACGGCCCCTGGCTGCTGGTGCGGCACATCGCCGTGCGGGCCGGCGACGACGACGTGGACCTCATCGGGCGCGCCGAGCTGATGCAGCCCCCCGCGGTCGACTTCCTGACCAACGCCAAGCAGAGCGAGGCCACCACCGAGGGTGAGCACCCCGGCTTCCCCTTCGAGCTCGAGCCCTTCGGCAAGAAGGGCGCGGCCCAGGGCACGGTCGAGGGGATCGAAGAGCTGCACGCCGAGGCCATCGCGGCCCGGGTGGCCTGCGGCTCCTGCTCCCCCCTGCGCCTGGCCGAAGACGGCGTGGCGCGGGGCAAGCCCGCCAGGTTCTGCGGCGCGGTGGCCAAGGCCGAGCCCGGGGCCTGGTGCATCAAGGACGGCGCCTTCCTGTTCACGGCGGACGACGGCGCCCCGGTGCTGGAGAGCCGCCGGGACTTCCGCCTCGCCCTGCAGCCCGAGCGGGTCATCAAGCTGTACCGCTGGGTCTACCCCGGCGACCTGACCCGGGTACCCCTGCCCAACCTGCGGCGGCGGGAGCTGCGCGACGGCGCCTCCTGGCTGCGCCTCGAGGGCATCGCCATGGCCGGGGAACGCCAGGAGGGTGAGCTCACCCTGCGGCTGCTGGTGGGCGGCGAGCCCGCCTACCAGGAGAGCCTGCCGGTGCGGGCCTTCGACGAGGGCCCCGTGGAGCGGGATCTGGGCGGGCTGGTGGAGCTGCGCGGCAAGACCGTGACCCTGGAGCTGTCCAGCGAGCCCGACGCGCCCTTCCTGCTGCTCACCGCGGCGGTGATCGGCGAGTAGCGACTACTGCAGCTCTTCGAGCACTCCGGGCAGCAGCGCCTCCGCGATGCGGCGGTGGCCCGCCGCGTCGGGGTGGATGAGGACGAAGTCCTCCGCTCCCTGGCCTGGCTGCTCGACGCCGGTCCACAGCCCGCGGAGGTCCACGAAGGGCAGCTCCGCCCGGTCGAGGGCTCGGCCGATGATCTCCTGCTCGGCGAGCAGCTGCGCGCAGCGCCCGGTGCCGTCCGCGCGGGGCTGGCAGCTGCCCAGGCCCGGGGAAGCCAGCAGCACCACCTGCAGGGGCACGCGCTGCTGTTCGGCGACGGCGCGGGCGGCCTGCAGCAGCTCCACAGAGGCGTCCTCGGCCCCTTCCCAGATGGGGTTGTCCGGGGCGTCGAGATCCCGCAGGGCGAGGCCGAACCAGGCCAGGTTGAGCAGGTAGGAGCGCTCCACGACCCAGGCCAGGGCGGGGCGGTGGGGCAGGATGGCCCGCGGGGAGGCGGCCATCTGGCCCCCGTGGGAGAAGACCCGGTGATCCTCGAGGTCGTTGCTGGTGAGCACCAGCACGAGCAGGTCGGGGGCGTCCTGGGCCGAGACCTCGGCCAGGCGCCGCAGCAGCCCGCAGAGGCTCGCCCCGGGGGTGCCCAGGTTCCGCAGCTCCATCGGGCGCTCGGTGGCCTCGGCGGCGCCCTGAGCCAGCAGCAGCGGGAAGGCCTCGTGGCGCTCGACCTCGAGGCCGGCCGTCACCGAGTCGCCCAGGGTCCACAGCCGCAGGGGCTCACCCTCGGCCGGGCCTACGCGCTGGAACGCCTCGCCGTCCCGCAGGCTCAGGAAGTCCTCGGGACAGCGGCGCTCGGCCAGGTGGTCGTCCAGGCCGGGGCGCGAGCTCTGATCGTGCTGGAAGACCACCCAGCCGGCCTCGTACAGGGCCTCGAGGCTGGGGAGGGTGTCGTGGGTCTGCCGCAGGAACAGCTCGGCGCCCCCCAGCGCCAGCAGCAGGGCGCTGGCGGCCAGGACGAGCTGTGCGATCCGGCGGCGGGTCGAGCTGGGCATGGCGGGAAGCCTATCACCCGGGCCTGCGCCGTCGGAACCAGCTAGGCTGAGCCCATGAGCTCGTCCTGCACGCCACCGCGCAGCATCGACTTCGACCGCGTCGTGGAGCGGCGCGGGGGCGACTCCCGCAAGTGGGGTGATGTCGCTGCGCGCTGGGGCCATCCCGACGTGCTGCCCATGCCCATGGCCGACATGGACTTCCCGGTGGCGCCCGCGATCCAACAGGCGCTCGAGGCCCGCGTCGCCCACGGCCTGTTCGGCTACACCCGGGTCGGTGAGGGCTTCACCGAGGCGCTGCGTGGCTGGCTCGAGCGGCGCCACGGCTGGGCGGTGGACCCGGCGTGGGTGGTGCCTGCAGCGGGCGTGGTCCCCGCGGTCTACGCCGCGGTACGCGCCCGGTGCGCGGCCGGTGAAGGGGTCGTGGTTCAGCCGCCTGTCTACGCCCGCTTCCTGCGCCTCGAGGCCCTGGGGGTGCGCCAGATCGAGGCCCCGCTGACCCTCGTTGGCGAAACCTACCGCATGGATCTGGAGGCCCTGGACGTCCTGCTGCGGCGGGTCCCCGCCCGGGTCCTGCTGCTGTGCAACCCCCACAACCCGGTGGGCCGGGTGTGGAGCCCGGGGGAGCTCGAGGCCCTGGCCGCCTTCTGCGTGGCGCGGGATCTCACGGTCGTCGCCGACGAGGTCTTCGCCGATCTCTGCCTGCCCGGGCAGCGCGTCACCCCCTTCGCCAGCCTCGGCGCCGACATCGCGGCCCGGACCGTCACCTGCACCTCGGCCAGCAAGGCCTTCAACCTGGCGGGGCTGGGCTGCGCGGCGGCCCTGGTGCCCGATCCCGCACTCCGGAAGGCCGTGGGCGCCGCCCTGGCCGCCACCGGCTTCACCACCCCCGGCCCCTTCGGCCTCGCCGCGAGCTGTGCCGCCTGGGAGCAGGGCGAGCCCTGGCTCGAGGCCCTGCTGCCCTACCTCGCCGGCAACATGGCGGAGCTGGGTGGCTGGCTCGCGCGCGCCTTGCCTCGGGCGCGGTTGATCCCCGCCCAGGCCGGCTATCTGGCCTGGATCGACCTGCGCGCCTACGGCCGCGACAGCGACGCGCTGTACCAGCTGGCCCTCGACGGGGCCCGGGTCGCCCTGGTCGCTGGCACGCACTTCGGCGCCGGGGGCCAGGGCTTCCTGCGCATGAACCTGGGCTGCCCCCGGGCCACCCTGCGCGAGGCGCTCGAGCGGCTCGAGCGCGGGCTGGTGCCCGCCCTGGAGGGCTGATGACCCCCGATCGATTCTCCCGCTACGACACGCTGGTGGCGGACCTGGACTGCGCTCGGCCCGGCCCGCTGCTGGCGGTCCACCAGCTCGCGCCGGGGCTGTTCCCGGAGCTGCGGGCGGCCGTGCTCGACTTCCTCCAGGCCTCCGCCCCCGAGGGCGCGCAGGCCGCCGATGAGCGAGCCCTGCTCGACGCCTTCGTGGCCCGTGGCAGCGCGCTGCCCTGGGTGACCGGCTCCGGCCGCGTGCTGCCCACCGGGGCCACGGCTCGGCCCTATGCCCGCCTGGTGCGAGCGGTGGGTGCGGTCCTGCAGAGCACCGGCGCGCTGCCGCAGCTCGAGGCCATCCACCTGTTCTCCGTGAAGATCAAGGGAGGCCGGCCCGACACCGGGCGTCAGCCCGGTCCTCTCGAGGTCGAGACCCCCCACCTCGAGACCTGGCAGGGCTCCACGGTGAGCACCGTGGCCTTCCACACCCCCATCATGGGGGACCTCGAGCGCAACCTGCTGCAGTTCTACGCGGCCCCCGACGACTTCGACGAGGCCTGGCTGCACGCGGTGCCCGACGCCGCCGGTGCCTGGGCGAGGGCGGAGCGGCAGCGCCCGCTGGAGCGTCCACCCCGCCCCGGTGAGCTCGTCGTCTTCGACGCCGGCACCCTGCACCACACCACCCGCCACCCGGGGAGCGGACCGCGGGTGACCATGGAGATCATGGCGACCCTGCCGGGCCCCACCGCCCGCGTCGATCACCGGGCCTGGGACGACGCGATCCCCGTCGAGCGCTTCCTGGCCATCGGTCGCGACACGCTGCTCATGCCGGACGAGCCAGTGGGCAAGACGGTGAGGGTGGGGAGCTGGGAGCCCCTGTAGGTGCGGGGTCCATCCCCGCCCGGATCACCCCCCGTACCCCTCGATCAGCTCCTGACAGCGGGAGATCGCGTGCTCTGGACCGCGGTTCAGCGATCGGTTGAAGCACTGGGCGGCGGTGCGGTCGATGTCGTAGCTGCCCAGGTCCGGGGCCGAGTCGATCTTGAGCTGCAGCCAGGCGTCGCTGCGCTCGTCGCCGGCGGTGGGGCCCAAGGGCTCGGGGGCCAGAGCCCGGTGGAAGAAGGCGGGCAGGTCCGGGTTGGCGTCCAGCACAGGCTGGCAGGCTGACTGGAGGGCCTGGCGGGCGGGCTCGGGCTCGTGGCGCCAGCGGGCCTCGAAGGCATCGATGGCGGGCACGATCCGCTCGAGCTGGAAGACATCGGCCAGGGGCGCGTCGCTGCTCCGCGGCAGCCACAGCTTGTGGGTCAGGTAGCACTGGGGTCGACCCTGCAGGGCGGAGAGCGCGTAGAGCAGGCGCTGCAGCTGGAAGGCGTCTTCGAGGGTGAAGCGCCCGCCGCTGTGGGCGGCCACCAGGGCCACGATCTCGTCCTGCAGCAGCTCCTGATCGGGCTCGAGGCCGCAGCGGCCCAGGTAGCGGTAGGAGCGCACCACCATGGGCGAGAGCCGGGGTGTGTCCAGGGCGAGCTGGAGCACCCCGGGCAGCTCGGGCTCGGACAGCCCGCGGGCCACCAGGAAGAAGATGCTGGGCAGCAGGCCCCGAGACTGCAGCAGGGCCAGCAGCTCGTGGCGCTGCTCGCTCAGGTCCACCCCCCGCAGCTGGGTGGTGATGCCCGGGTCCTGCAGCCCGTCGATCCAGATCATCACGCCCTTCAGGCCCGCCGCCACCAGCGCGTCCAGCAGCGCCGGCTCGCGGCACAGGCGCAGGCCGTTGGTGGCCAGGTCCACGGTGTTGCCCGAGTCCGTGATCCGCTGGACGATGTCCACGATGTCCGGCCGCAGGGTGGGCTCGCCGCCGGTCAGCCGGATCTGCACATCCCGTTCCTGCAGCGGCTCGAGCAGCGCGGAGAAGGCGTCGAGGCCGATCTCGTCCTTGCTGGGCGCGTCCTCGGCGTCGGCGAAGCACACCGGGCAGCGCAGGTCGCAGCGGGTGGTCAGCTCGCTGGTGTAGCGGCTCATGCCCGGGCGGGGGTCGAAGTCGTGGGGGAACAGCGCCCGCCAGCTCGCCTCCAGGCCCCGCCAGTACCAGCCGTAGCGGGCGACCCTCACCCGCAGCTCGCCGTGCTCCGGGCAGCGCTTGTGCAGGAAGCCGCCGTCGGCGTCGGCGTGCAGGGTGGTGGGCAGCACAGCGCGGCAGTGGGGGCACAGGGAGCGCGTCGTGGCGAAGGCAGTGGTCATGGGGACAGGCTCCCGGCCTCGCGCTCGATGACGGTGTTCAGCTCCCGCCGCAGGGCGCGGAACCAGGGGGCGTCTTCGTCCCGGGGGCGGTCCTGCTCGATGCTCACCGAGCGCACGATGCGGCCGGGGCGGGCCGACATGAGGTGGACGGTGTCGGCCAGCAGCAGGGCCTCGTCCACGCTGTGGGTCACGAACAGCACCGTGGTGCCGTCCTCGGCGTGCACCCGCACCAGCTCCCGCTGAAGCCCGCGCCGGGTCTGGGCGTCCAGGGCACCGAAGGGCTCGTCCATCAGCAGCACCCGCGGCTCGTAGGCCAGGGCGCGGGCGATGGCCACGCGCTGCTTCATGCCGCCGCTCAGGGTGTGGGGGAAGGCGGCGGCGAACTCGGTCAGGCCCACCCGGGTGAGCTGCTCCCGGGCGGTCCGGCGGGCCTCGGCCTTGCTCCGTCCGGCGCTGCGCAGGCCGAAGGCGACGTTGTCCAGCACGGTGAGCCAGGGGAACAGGGCGAACTCCTGGAAGATGTAGCCCCGGTCCGGCCCGGGCTCGGTCACCGGCTGGCCCCACAGCTCGATGGTGCCGGCGCTGGGGCGCTCGAAGCCGGCCACCAGCTGCAGCAGGGTGGACTTGCCGCAGCCGGAGGGGCCCAGCAGCACCGCCAGCTCGCCCTCGCGCACGCTCAGCGCGAGGCCGTCGATGGCCTGGACTCGGCGGCCGTCTGCGCTCTCGAACAGCTTGGCCAGGTCGGTGGCCTGGATGGCGACGGTGCGGTCGTTCATGGTCCCTCCACCATGCCCCAGCGCACGATGGTGCGCCGCTCGAGGGTCCGCAGGATGAGCCGATCCAGCAGCAGGCCGCCCACCGCGATGAGGGCGAGCCCCAGGAACATGGCCGAGACGTCGTAGAAGCTCCGGGCCGCGAAGACCATGAAGCCCAGGCCCCAGGACGCCGCGGCCAGCATCTCGGCGCCCACCAGGGCCCGCCAGGCGTAGGCCATGCCCAGGCGCAGGCCGGTGATGGTGTCCACCGCGGCCCCCGGGACCAGCACCCCGAAGAGCAGGCGCAGGGGCCCCGCCCCCATCAGCCGCGCCGCCTGCAGCCAGCGCCGATCCACGCGCCTGGCGCCTTCGGCCGCGTGGTAGCAGATGGGCAGGAAGGATCCGAGCGCGATGGCGGCGACCACGGTGCGATCCCCGATGCCGACGGTGATCAGGAAGACCGGGACCCAGGCGATGGTGGGCACCGACAGCAGCAGGCTGATGAGGGGCCCCAGGGATCGCTGGACCGGCCGGACCGTGCCCATCAGCAGTCCCACCGGGACCCCGAGGCCCGCGCCGATGACCCAGCCCAGGAGCAGCCTCCAGCCGCTGTGGCCGATGTGCTGCCAGATGATGGGCTCGGGGCCCGCCAGCTCCGCGAAGCGCGCGGCGATGGCGAGGGGGCCGGGCAGCAGGGCGGGCCGGATGTCGAAGACCCGCACGGCCAGCTCCCAGGCCACCAACAGCGTGACGATGGGCAGCAGGAAGCGGCCTGTCCGCTCGAGGATGTCCCGCAGCCGGGGGCTCATCGGGCCTCCTCGAGGGTGTCCAGCAGGCCCCAGCGGGCGACCGTGAGCCGCTCGATGGTGCCCACCACGCCGCGCTCGACGGCCAGGAAGACCAGCGCCATCAGCAGGATGCCGCCGTAGATCAGCGAGGACTGCAGGTACTCCCGGGCGTCGAAGATCATGTAGCCCAGGCCCCAGGTCGTGGCGGCGATCATCTCCACGGCGATGATCACCCGCCAGGCCCGGGCGAAGCCCAGCTTGAAGCCCGTCAGCACCTGGGGCGTGGCCGCCGGCAGGCGCACCCGCCACAGCAGGCCCACGCCGGTGGCCCCCATGGAGCGGGCCGCCTGGACCACGCTGGGGTCCGTGCTGCGCACCCCGGCGCTGGTGTTGTGGACCACCGGGAAGAAGGCGCTCATGGCGCCGGCCACCACGATGGGCACGTCTCCGAAGCCCAGCCAGACCAGCAGCAGGGGCGCCCAGGCCAGGCCCGGGATGGCCATGAACACCGTGAGCAGCGGATCGAAGAAACCGCGCACGTGGCGGTGGGTCCCCATCAGCAGGCCCAGGATCACCCCCGCCGGGGTGGCGATGGTGACGGCCAGGCCCAGGCGCGCCAGGCTCTCCAGCATGTGCACCAGCAGCACCGGCCAGCCGCCGGGGCTCTCGGCCTGCAGCAGCCCCCACAGCGCCACTCCGACGGCCGAGGGCCGCGAGAAGAGCACCGCGTTGACCTCGGCCACCCGGGCCGCGATCTCCCAGGCCACCAGCAGCAGCAGGATGGGCAGCGCGAGCAGGGCCGCGCGCTGGAGTCGGGAGCTCCAGCTCACAGCGCGGGGCCTCGGCGCGTCATGGTCACTCGGCGGGCGCGGCCTCGGGCGCCGGAGCCTCCGCGGGTGCCGGGGCCGCCTCGCCGCGCAGCTCCTTGGCCGCGTTCAGGTAGCTGTCGTCCCAGGCCAGGGCCGGCACGGCGTCGATCTTGCCCTTCTCCACCATGAAGGCGGCGGTGCCCTCGACCGTGTCGACCACGGCCTGGTCGAAGGCGACCTCGAAGGTCATGCGGCCGTAGACGGTCTCGAAGGCCGAGGCGGGTACGTCCACGCCGGAGCTCGAGGCGGCGGCGGCGGCCAGCTGGGCGGCACCGGCGGGGTCGCTCTCGATCAGCTGCTGCTTGTCCATGTGGGCGGCCAGGAAGGCGGCCAGCTCGGCGGGGTGGGCCTCGGCGTAGGCCTTGGTGGTGTAGATCAGCGAGGGCACCAGGGAGATGTCCTCGTAGGAGCGCAGCACGCGCCCCACACCCTTGGCCTCGGCGATGGCCGGGGTGGGCTCCCAGGCGGTGAAGGCGTCGATCTGGCCGGCCTCGAGGGCGGGGGTCATCTCGCCCAGGCCCATGTTGACCAGCTCGAAGTCGGTCTTCTCGTAGCCGTCACGGGCGAAGTACTTGAGCATCGCGCCCTCGGCGCCCGTGCCGAACTTGGTGGCCACGGTCTTGCCCTTCAGGTCGTCCCAGCTCTGGTACTCCGAGTCGGCGCCGACGATGGTGAAGATCTTCTTGCCCTTGTGCACCACGCCGATGATCAGGGCCTGGTCGGGGATGGCGTTGAACATGGACACGGCGCGGGTGTCGGCGCCGCAGACCACGTCGATGTTGCCCGCGATGAGGGCTTCGTTGGCCTCGCCGGCCGAGGCGAACATGGTGTGCTCGACCTCGAGGCCGCGCTCGGTCCACAGCTCGGGCTTGCCCTGCAGCAGCCACTCGGCGGGGTAGTACTGGCCGCCGTAGCGGACCTTGCCCGCGAGCTTGGCCGGCTCGGCGGGGGCCTCGGCGATGTCCTCGGCGGGCGGGGGCGGCGCGGGCTCGGCGGGGGCGGTGGGCTCGCCAGTGCAGGCGGTCAGGCCCAGCAGGGCGCAGGACAGGAGCAGGGTGCGGGTCATGGGGTCTCCGTGATGGACGCTCGGCCTAGAGGCCGAAGGTGATGTACTTGGTCTCGAGGCACTCATCGAGGCCCTGCCAGCCGCCCTCGCGGCCGACGCCGCTGTGCTTCACGCCGCCGAAGGGGCACTCCGCGGTGGGGGTCAGGCCCTCGTTGATGCCGATGATGCCGCACTCCAGGGCCTCGGCCACGCGGAAGGCGCGGCCCAGGTCCCGGGTGAAGGCGTAGCCGGACAGGCCGTAGATGGAGCGGTTGGCCCGCTCGAGCACCTCGGCCTCGTCGTCGAAGGGGAGCAGGGCGGCCACGGGACCGAAGGTCTCCTCGTGGCAGATGGTGCTGTCCAGATCGAGCCCGGTGAGCACCGTGGGCGGGAAGAACAGCCCCGCCTCGCAGCCGGGCACCTGCACGGGCGCGCCACCCAGCAGGCAGCGGGCCCCGCGGGCCACCGCGTCGTCCACGTGCTGCTTCACCTTGGCGAAGCCGTCGGCGTCGATCATGGGGCCGATGGCCACGCCCGGGTCCGTGCCGCGGCCGAGCTTCAGTGCGCCGGCCCGCTCCACCAGCAGGCGGGTGAACGGTTCCAGCACCTGCCGCTGGACGAACACCCGGTTGGCGCAGAGGCAGGTCTGGCCCGAGTTGCGGAACTTCGACGCCATCAGCTGGTCCACGGCGCGCTCGAGATCGGCGTCGTCGAAGACGATGAAGGGCGCGTGGCCTCCGAGCTCGAGGGAGAAGCGCTTCATGCGCCAGGCGCACTCGCGGGCGATATGGCGGCCCACCTCGACCGAGCCTGTGAAGGTGACCCGGGCGATGTCGGGGCTGTCCAGCAGGGCCTGGCCCACCGGGGCTGGGTCCTGGCAGGTGATCAGGTTGAGCACACCGGGAGGGAGCCCCGCTTCCTCGAGGATGCGCACGATCTCGATGGCGGACAGGGGGGTCTGCTCGGCGGGCTTGAGCACGCAGGTGCAGCCGGCGGCCAGCACCGGCGCCACCTTGCGGGCCACGATGGCGGCCGGCAGGTTCCAGGGGCTGATGACGGCCACCACGCCGATGGGCTGGCGGATGGTGAAGCGCCGCACCCCGGGCTTGTTGGTGGGGACCGTGGCGCCGAAGGCCCGGCGGCCTTCCTCGGCGAACCAGGTGAAGAAGTCGGCGGTGAAGCCCAGCTCGCCACGGGCCTGGGCGATGGGCTTGCCGTTCTCCTGGCTGAGGATCAGGGCCAGCTGTTCGCGGCGCTCGGTGATGAGGGCGGCGGCCCGGTGCAGGATCGCCCCCCGCTCCTTCGCGGTGGTGGCCGCCCAGGCGGGGAAGGCCTTGCGCGCGGCGCGGATGGCGCCGATGACGTCCTCGGGGGCGGCGTCGGCCACCCGGGCGAGCACGCGCCCGTCGCAGGGATCGAGGACAGGGAAGTCCTGGCCGCTCTCGGAGGGGAACCAGCGGCCGTCGATGTAGAGGGTGTCGTTGGACATGGAACTCGGTGGCTGGGCGGGGGCGCTCAGTCCGCAAGAACCGTACCGGGGGGGCGGGCGCCCATTGCGGTGGTTTCACCGTGATGGTGGTTGGGCGATGGTGCGGGACGATGCTGAACTGCAACGCCGGGGATGTCAGGGGTTGCTGATCTGCAACATAACGTCGGGAGCCGACAGCGCTGGAACCAGGTACGGTGGTCGACCCCCACGAGGCCCATGACCACTCCACGCCCGAGAACACCCCGGCTGCTGGTCCACGCGCTGCTCGCTGTGGTCTCCCTGCTGCTCATGGCCCCGGGCACCGCCCAGGCCGAGCTGGTGGTGCGCCCGCGGCACCGCTGGGACCTGGGGGTCGAGCTCATCGGCCTGTGGGGCGTGGCCGTCAGGGCTGGCTGGGAGAAGGACGACGGCGCCATCGACATGCTCGGCCTGCGCATGGGCTACGTGGCGGGTCCCTCGCCTCAGTTCGGCAATGAGCGCACCATCGCGGCGGCCTTCGCGGCCCCGGTGGTGGACCTGTTCGCCGAGGAAGAGTGGCAGCTCGAGATCACCTTCGGGCCCTCCCTCGTGGATCGCGACACCCGCGGCGACGCTCGCTGGCCCCTGGACGACGGCCGCGGCTGGGTCGCCGGCATGGCCGGCCGCTACAAGACCCCCGGCTGGTTCCAGATCAACATCGGCGTGCTGATGCTGACCGACGCCGACTTCTACGACCGGGTGGTGGTGGTGGACATCGGGCCTGGGTGGGTGTGGTAGCCAGGCTCGCGGATCACTCCCCCAGCTCGAAGACGAAGGCCGCGCCGACCATCTCGTCGCCGCCGTTGGTCCAGGCGTGGGAGCCGGTGAGGATCTCGTCGCGGCCGTCGGCGTCGAGATCCGCGACGACCAGGCTGGTTGTGCTCCAGTTGCTCGTCTCGTTCACCGGCCCGAGGATGCGGGCGGACAGCTCGCTGGCGCTGACCGTGCCAGCTCCGGGGCCGACGGCCAACAGGATGCGGGGCGCGTCCTCGTCCTCGGTCTCTGTCACGAGCACGAGGTCGAGGACGCCATCACTGTCGGCGTCGGTGCTGGCCACGTGGCGGCCCAGGACGATTTCGTCCTCCAGGCCGACCAGCCGGTAGGGGGCGTCGGCGAGGGGATGCGAACCCTCGAACGGGCCGTGCAGGGCGTAGACCGCTCCCACGGTCTCGTCGAGGGTGCCCTTCGCGGTGGGGGCGGTGACCAGGACATCGCCGTGGCCGTCGCCGTCGAGATCTCCCGCGGCTCTGGCCTCTGCCCCGCCCATGTCGCCCGGCTTCTCTCCCGGGAAGCTCCCGGTGGCGTCGGCGCTGGTGAGCACGCCGCTCGGGGCGCAGAACAGGTAGGCCGAGCCGGGCAGCGTGTCGCCGTCTCTCTCGGCCGGTGCGCCGATGAGCAGGTCGTCCAGGCCGTCGCCGTCCATGTCGCTGGCGCCGTACAGGGAGGTGCCCAGCTTCTCCCCCTCGTCTCCTTCGACCACGGCCCAGGCTACATCCAGCGCGATCTGCGAACCGCTCACGGGGCCCCTCACGAGGGAGACGGTGCCGGCGCCGTAGCTGGCGTGTTCCTCGATGAGCAGGTCGTCGTGGCCGTCGCCGTCGACGTCTCCCGCGGCTCCCAGCGTCCCGGCGGAGCCCATGCCCTCGACGCTGCCCCAGAGCATGGCGTCCGCGTCGTACAGGCCGAGGCTCGCCCCGCCGCTCGTCAGGCCGCCTGCGCCCAGGAAGACGGCGGCGACTCCGGTGACATTCCCAGCGCATGGGGCGCCCACGGCCAGGTCGGGGACGTCGTCCGCGTCGATGTCGCCGATGGCCACCAGGGCGTCTCCTGCCTGATCGCCGCAGCTCCAGTACTCGGGCTCCGGGTCCCGCCCTTCGATGGTGAGGATGGCATCGTGGGGGGCGAGGATCCCTGTCTGGGAACCCTGGAACAGGTAGGCGCTGCCGGTCTCGGTGCCGTTGGGGTCGGTGTCGGGCGCGCCGACCGCCCACTCGGGCAGGGCGTCGCCGTCGAGGTCTCCGATGACGGCGATCGTCCAGCCCAGGCTGCCGCGGTGGTCGGTCCCCAACAAGCGGGTGCTGGCGTCTTCCTCGCCGAGGAGATCGCCGTCGCCGGCGCAGTCCTGGTCGCGGGCGTCGAAGGGGTCCTCCGCGCCGGGGTGCCAGGCCGGATCTGCGTCGTCGCAGTCGTCGCCGCCGTAGACATCGCTGTCGTGGCCGTCGTCGTCGGCGTCGAAGTCCGAGTCCCCGTCGCAGTCCTGGTCGATGCCGTCGTACCAGCTCTCGGCGGCGCCGGGGTGGATGGCCGGCTCGAGGTCCTCGCAGTCGTCGCCACCGTAGCTGTCGGCGTCGTAGCCGTCTCCATCCTGATCGAAGTCGGAGGCGCCGTCGCAGTCCTGGTCGGCGCCGTCGTACCAGATCTCCGCGGCCCCTGGGTGGACCGCGCCGTCCTCGTCGTCGCAGCCGTCGCCGCCGTGGTCCTGGTGGTCGTGCCCGTCGCCGTCGGCATCGTAGTCGCTGCGCCAGTCGCAGTCCTGGTCGATGCCGTCGTACCAGATCTCGGTGGCGTCGGGGTGCACGCTGCTGTCGGCGTCGTCGCAGTCCAGCCCGCCGCAGCCCCAGGCCGCGTGGCCGTCGTCGTCGGCGTCTGGGAGCTCGCATGGTGGCAGCGCGGAGTCGTCCATGTCGCCGCAGCCGGTGGCGAGCAGGGCCAGCAGCAGGGTCACGCGGGGGCTCATCGCATCCCCTCGAGCAGGCCACCGTAGAGCAGGTACGCCATGCCCGCGCGGTAGCCTCCGCCGTCGGCGTTGGAGGCTCCGATCAGCAGGTCCGCCAGGCCGTCGCCGTCGGCGTCGCCGCTCATGGACAGCCCCAGGCCCGCTTGGTCCTGGCTGATCTCGCCCACCAACTGGAGCGCGGCGTCCTCGATGGTGTGGGTGCCCGACATCGGGCCTGTGAACAGGCAGGCCGCGCCCTCGGGCCAGGTGCTGCCGCTGCCGCCGTAGACACCCACCAGCAGGTCGTCGTACCCGTCGCCATCGACGTCGCCGCCGCCGGCGACGGCGCGGCCCGCGTGGTCGTCC
This sequence comes from uncultured Enterobacterales bacterium, assembly GCA_964481655.1. Lineage (GTDB taxonomy): Bacteria > Myxococcota_A > UBA796 > UBA796 > JAFGLY01 > CALDOK01. The sequence continues at coordinate 28,317 of CAYZVO010000055.1, forward strand.
TCGCCGACGCCGGTGATGGTGGCCTCGGCGTCCACCAGGTCCAGCTCGCCGCGGGTGGTGCCCGGCACGAGGTAGGCCCCGCCGACATCTTCGACGGTGGTGTCCAGGCCGTGGGCCCCGACGAGCAGGTCCGGCAGGCCGTCGCCGTCCGCGTCCCCGGCGCTGGACACGGAATACCCCACCATCGCGCCCTGATGATGCAGCGAGACGCGGGCGTCGGCGACCACGGCGGTGCGGAAGCCGGAGATGGGACCCAGGACCAGGTACGCGGCGCCGCTGCCTTCGGCGTAGCCGTCCTCGAGGCCCGCACCGATGAGCAGGTCACCGATCCCGTCGCCGTCCACATCGCCGGGATCGGCCAGGGACCACCCGACCGCGTCGCCCTCGTCATCCCCCTCGAAGACGCCGTCGGCGTCGGCCAGGCTCATCGCCACCTGGACCTCCGAGCTGACCACGTGGACCCGGCCCAGGGCGCGGGAGGCGTAGGGAGCCGCGATGGCCAGCTCCGGCAAGCCGTCACCGTCCTGATCGCCGATTCCCGACACGGCCCAGCCCGCCAGGTCGCCTTCCTCCTGGCCGATGAAGCGCAGGTCTGCGCTGGCCAGCGACAGGGAGCCCGTGACCGGGCCATAGACCAGATAGGCCGTGCCCTGCTCGTCGATGCCTGCGTTCTCGGCCCCGATGAGCAGGTCGTCGAAGCCGTCGCCGTCGATGTCGCCGGGGCCGGCGACCCCGCGGCCCGCCTTGTCGCGCTGGCTCTCGCCCGCCAGCACGGCGTGGGCGGTCTGGAGCGGGTGCTCGCCGCTGATGGGTCCGAGCAGCAGGTAGGCGGCGCCGCTGTCAGTGGAGGGCTGGTGCTGCTCAGGGGCGCCGATGAGCAGGTCGTCCAAGCCGTCACCGTCGACGTCACCGGCGAAGCACAGGCCCAGCCCGGCATCGGCTTCGCTGCCTTCACCCAGCAAGCGGGCGTGGGCCGCGCTCAGATCGATCTCCGCCGACTCGATCTCCACCGTCGCGCTCACCGGCTCCCCCGCGTCCAGACCGTCGAAGGGTGTGACCGTGCAGCTCACCCGTTCCCGCCAGCCGAAGGCGTCGCGGAGCGTGGGCTCCGTGCCCACAACTACGCCGTCCACGCTCCAGGAGAGGGTGCTCTGGTCGCCGTCGTCGTCGGGATCGTGCCAGCCGTCCCAGGAGCAGGTCAGGGCGTCTGCCGTGTGCGCCGGATCGGGGCTGATGCTCACGGTGGTGATGCTCGGTGCCGCGTTGGCCACTGTGAGCTCCGCCTCGCTGCTGGGGCCTTCGCCGTAGGCGTCGGCCGGGGTCACCACCACCCGGATGTGCTGCCCACGGCGGGTCTGGCTGGATGGAAAGGTGGCGCCGTCGGAGGCGGAGCTGCGCAGCCCGTCGCGGTACCAGGCGTAGTGGAGCTGCACCGTGTGACCGTCGGGGTCCTCGGCGCCGCTGACCTCGGCCACCAGCGGATCGTCCGTGGTCGCGCCCGCTGGGCCCAGGGTGACGGTGGGCGCGCCCGGCAGGGCGTTGACGGTGATGTCCAGGAACGCGGTCGCGATCTGCCCCGCGCTGTCGGTGGCGAACAGCGCGATGGTCTGATCGAAGGGGAGCAGGCTCGAGCTGGTGACGCTGGTGCGCCCGTCTGCGTCGGCGGTGGGTGCGCCCAGCTCGCCGCTCATGTCCGAGAACCAGTAGAGTCCGAGATCCGCGGGGGCGGTCTCGACATCGGTCACCACGGCCTCGAACACCACCTCATCGCCCTCGTTGACGATGGTGTGTGGGCCTGGGGCGACGATCACGGCCTGGGGCCAGTGGTCGTTTACCGCCGTGTCGTCAGCACCCTTGGGTCCCAAGCAGCCAGCCAGCAGCAGGGGAAACGGGGTGTGTGCCAGCCTCATCGGCGTCCTCCGACCAGCGGAGGATAGCACGCGCCTAGTCCACCCAGACCAGGCACGCGTACTCGGGGTGGTCCACGAAGGGGTTGCGGTTGCCCTGGATGTCGTCGATGGCGTCGTTGCGGTCCTGTTCCTTGTCGCTGACCGGGTCGAGCAGGTGCCAGGCGAGCATGGTCTCGAGGTACCAGTCGTCCAGGGTGGCGCCGTCGGTGGCCTCGCTGGATGACCAGCCGCCGTCCTCGCCGCGGTAGCGGATCGACATGTACAGCTGGGCCCGGGCTACGTCGCCCTTGAAGTCGTCGATGGGCTCGAAGACCCGGCCGCCGTAGCTGCACAGGTCGCTGTTTCCCCGCAGGGTGCCGTTTGCGGACTCGTAGGTGGAGTAGCCCACGTCTCCGTAGGGGTAGCTGCTGCGGATGCTGTTCATGTAGCCGTCGACGGGGAAGACCTGGTGCAGGTCCGAGCGCATGGGCGACAGGTCCTCGAACCAGCTCGACGGCCAGCTGTGCTCGCGGTTGAAGCACTCGCCTTCCTCGCCGTACTGGCCGCACTGGTCGTCGTCGAAGTCGAAGCTGTAGGGGGCGGTGCCGCCGGGGATGTCGCTGTAGATGTCCCAGACCTTGCCGTCGCTGCGGCGGTCGCTGTGCTCGAAGGCGTCCCAGAGGCTGTCGTAGCCGATGTGGTCGTGGTCATCGATGAGGTTGTGCAGGTCCGTGGCGATCCACTGGGAGGTCTCGTCGATGCCGTTGTAGTACGAGCCGCCGCCGTCGACGTACTGCACCTCGTCCAGGCACGCGGCCACCAGCGCCGCGTAGTCGATGCAGTCGTCGGTGTCCGCGTCGGTGTCGGTGTCCGTGTCGGTGTCCGTGTCCGCGTCGGTGTCGGTGTCCGTGTCGCCCTCGACGGTGTCGGTGTCGTCGGGCTTGGGGTCGCCGCAGGCGATGGCCAGGGCGATGAGGGCGAGGAGGGGGAGGGGGTACCGCATGGGGCCGGGGACTATCCGGGTTAGGCCACCCGCTCCATGGCTTGTGGAGGAGGCATGACCAAGCTCCGGATCCTCGGCGGTGTCTCGCTGGTGATCGCCCTCGCCTGCGGTGGGCTCGGCCCCGACGAGCAGGGCGCGGAAGACCCCGGCGGGAGCGGCGTCCCGTCCGACCTGCAAGGAGACTGGTACGCGGCGGACGGCCGCCGGCTGGCGGTGGACGCGGACGCGCTGGGCGACTGGCGAGGCGCTGGCATCGACGGCGCCTATGTGGACGGTCAGTTCCTGTTCGAGGCGGTGCCCTTCGAGGGGCGAGGGGCTGCGGGCGACTGCGCCGGCTCCCTGCGCCTGGTGGACGGCGGCCTGACCGTGGCCCTGACCGGCCCCTGCAGCGACCTGAACGGGCGCTGGTCCCGCAGCGTGGACGGCCCCGCTACCGAGGCGCCCAAGGCCGCCGCGAAGAAGGCGTCCCCCGGCAAGCAGCAGGCGGCCAAGGCCGCCGCACCGGCCGCGGACATCGACTGGTGCGAGCGCTACGTGGACTGCGTCTGCGACGTGGCCATCGCCATCCGCCACCGCGGCGGCGACGACTCCTACATGATCTCCTGCGACACCGCCCGGGTGTTGGCGGACGTGGGCACCTCCGACAGCGACTGCCGCGAGGGCCTGCAGGGCATGGGCAGCTGGTTCGATGGCATCGAGGCGGTGTATCCTCGGGTCGTGGTCCCGAAGCACTGTCGCTAGCGCAGGGCCGGCCCCGGGGGAGGCTCCTGGACCTCTCGATCGGTCTCCAGACACCACCACGGCCCCTCGCCTTCGGGTCGGAGCCACAGCTCGCGATCGCCGATGCGCCAGCGGCCACGACCGAGGGCCTCGGGAGATGAGCTCCCAGCGAGGACCCGCGTCAGGCTGATCAGGGCTCCCGCGGACGGGTGGGGATTTCCACGGCGATCGATGAGGCCGGGGCGGGGGTGGTAGCCGCGGTCTTTGTCGATGAGGCCGTCGAGTAGGACCCGCACGCGGGGCAAGGCCGCGGCGGCGAGCAGGGCCTCGGCCACCCGGCGAGAGCCGCCGTGGAGGTCTGTGGGGGCGTGGGCCTCGCTGCCCCGGGGTAGCTCTACAGTGCAGCAGGCCTCGAGTCCTCGGGATGCGGCGAGGGCCGCGGCTGCGTGGATGGCCTGCCAGGGATCACGGTCGTGGGCGACCCGGAACACCAGCCAGCGCAGCGTGGTCGGCGGCGAGGTCAGCCGGGCCAGCGCGCGATAGTCGACGGGGAAGCCCTGCTCCGGGAAGTGGCTGTGGTAGCCGTCGGGGCCCACCGAGCCGGGGTCGATCACCGACAGGGCCACGGGCACAGGGGCTGCAGCCAGGCTGGTCAGGTCGGCGGCCTCCAGGGCGGGGGACAGCACGATCTCCCAAGCGTGGATGTGCCTGACGTGTCGGGCGGCGCAGGCGAGCTCGGCGGGGGTGGGTGCTCCGACGCTGGCGACCTGCAACCGGAAGCCCCGGTCCGCGAGCTGGGCCAGGCGGGGGCCCATGATCGGGTCGTCCAGATCGGCCAGCTGCACCCGCAGGGTGCTGATGCCAAGCTCGAGCAGGGCCAGCTCCGCGATGTCGCATCGCGCGCGCTTGCGGTCGAAGGGGTCCAGGTCTCCGGCGGGCAGGTCCACCACACGGGCCCAGCCCCCCCGCAGCCAGGCGCCGACAGGCGCGGGCGCCGGCGGCTCGGGGCGCTCTCCGGCCACCCGCTCCGGGCAGATCCACTCCAGTCGGTGGCCCACTGCGTCGATGTGCAGCAGCGCGAAGCCCAGCTTGTGGGGGTCGTCGCGGCCGTTCTCGGCGCCGGGGGCGACGGGGTACAGCTCGCTGTACTCGGGCCGGCAGAAGGCGGTGGAGGGCAGGGACCACAGCTCGGTGTCGCCGTGGCGGTGGTGGAAGAAGGTGTGCACGTGGCCGGCGAAGACCGCCTCGACCCCGTGCTGTTCGCACAGCGCCAGCAGCCGGGCGCGGGCGGGCGGGTTGAGGTTGTCGTAGTTGGGAGGCTCGTCGGCGTGCAGCAGGAAGGGCGGGTAGTGCAGGAACAGGAAGCTGCGTTCGGCGCCAGCCAGCTGGCCCTCGAGCCAGGCCCACTGTTCCGCCTCCAGCTCGCTGCCGGTGTCCATGATGGGCGCGTCGAGCACCACGAAGCGGCAGCCGCCGTGGTCGATGCTGCGCCAGGGGGGGCCCCAGATGTCCTCGAACAGGTCGTGGGCGGCGCGGTCGGTCCTGGCCACGGCGGCCCGGCTGCGGGGCTTGTCGCCCACGTCGTGGTTGCCGGGCGCCACCAGCAGCGGGCAGCCCAGCTGCCGCAGCAGCTCCCGGGCCTGACGCTGAGTCGGGCCGTGGGCCTCGAGCACCGGCAAGGTGTGGGTCACGTCCCCCAGGTGCACGGCGAAGGCCGGCTCCCTGGCCGCCGCGAGCGCCACCACCCTGCGAGCCCGGTCGTTCATCCGCGCATCGGAGGGGTAGCAGGCCTGTGGGTCCTCCGGCGTGATGCGGACGTGGGTGTCGGCCAGGACGGCGATGGTGAAGGGCTGCATGGGTCGCCTCGCTGAGGACACGTATTCCACCCGGCCCTGGCGGGCGCGGGGCCCCTATGTCACCTCGTGGGGTCGAGGGCGGGTCAGGCTCGCGGGGATCGCTCGCGGGCGGCCTCGAGCCGCGCGTTCGCGGCCTCGGCCTGCCCTGGGTCCAGCTCGAAGCCCACGAAGCGGCAGCCCAGCTCCAGGGCGGCCAGGCCGGTGGTGCCCGAGCCGGCGAAGGGGTCGAGCACGACCACATCGGGGCCCGCCGTGCCGTAGGCGTCGATGCAGCGCCGGGGCAGCTCGGTGGGGAAGCGGGAGTAGTGGGCGCGCCCGGCGATGCGCTCGCTGGGGAAGGCCCAGACCGAGGGCACCGGGGGCTTGACCCGGAAGCGATGGCGCTCGCTGCGGGCCAGCAGGTGGATGGGCTCGTGCTGGCGATGGGGCCGCCGGCAGCGGCCCTCGGGCATGGCGTTGCGCTTGCGCCAGATCACCTCGCCCCGGTACAGCCAGCCCTCGTCACACAGGCCGATCACCAAGCGGCTGGGCAGGGCCAGCAGGTTGCCGTAGCTGAGCCAGGGCACGGTCGGATCGGTGAAGGCTCGGCGCTTGGCCCGGGGCTTGACGTAGGCGGAGTTGTCGTCGCCCAGGCCGCGGCCGTCGGCCCCCAGGGTCGAGTACTGACGGTCCGTGACCCGCCAGTTCACCGGGGTGTCGTAGGCGTCGCCCAGGTTGATCCACAGGATGCCGTCGGGCTTCAATTTGGGCTTCAGGGTGGTGAAGATGGCCGTCAGCTCTCGCAGGTAGGCGCGGGGGTCGTCCTCGACGCCCACGCCGTCGGAGGTCCGCTGGCCCCAATAGGGCGGGCTGGTGACCACCACATCGACACTGTCGTCCGGCAGCCGGGCGATGAGCGCGCGGCAGTCGCCGGGGGTGACCCGGTCCAGCGGGAAGGGACCCAGCGCGCTCGCCATCGGCTAGACCGCCTCGGCCTCGAGGCACAGGGTGCCCGCCTGCTTCTCGGCCACGTAGGCGGCGTAGGTCGGGGACCAGTCGTTCGGCTCGAAGTCTGCCTCGGCCTTGATGCCCCGGGGATCGAGGATGCGCCGCTGGGAGGACACCCTCCAGCCGCAGCGCCCGAGCATGGCGGCCCACGCGTCCTCGCCCAGCACATGGACGGGGAAGGGGAACAGCGGCTTCCAGGCCTGGTGGCAGGGGTTCTCCCGGTACAGGTCCATCAGCAGCAGCAGGCGCGCTCCGGGCTGGGCCACGCGGCGCCACTCCCGCAGCGTCGCGGCGGGGTCCTCGGTGTAGTACAGCGCCTCGACCGACAGCAGGTGGGTGAAGCTGGCGTCCTCGAAGGGGAGCGCGTCGGCAGGACCGGCCAGGTAGCGGCCCGGGGGCGTGGCCGCGGCGATCATCTCGGCGGAGATGTCCACCCCGACACCATCACCCGCGCCCAGCTCCATGCAGCGGCGCACGGCCCAGCCGTTGCCGCAGCCGATGTCCAGCACCCGGTGCTCGGCGTGCAGGTCCCAGCCCTCGAGGGCGAGCTCGGTGAAGCGGCCGTGGCCGCGCTCCATGGCCTTGTCGGTGCCGTCCTGGGCCCAGCGGTCGAACTCCTGGACCAGCTTCGCCTCGTGCTCGGTGCTCATGGCAGCTCCCTGCGGGCGGCGGCTTCTGTTCGCGTGGGGCGGTGACGCCTGCCCTGGCGTGATGGCTATTCCAGCAGGGTGTTGTAGCCCAACACCGTTCCGAACCCGAAGGTGGCCTGCCACACCAGCTCCCCGGATGGGTCGACCTGTTCCATGGTCGCGGTCGTGCTCCAGGTGGCCAGGGTGTCGCCGTTGTCGAGCCGCTGTGCGTCGCCCAGCATGGTGGTGGAGTAGGCGCCGTCGGCGTCGTAGCTCCAGATCAGCTCAGCGGTGTGTGCGGACTGGTCGAGGCGGTACTCGGCCACCCGCGAGTTGGGGAAGTCGGGGCGGTTGTCGTAGACCAGCAGGCCGGCGCTGGTGCGCTGGATCTGGTGCTGGCCGTGGAAGAGCTCCTGGTTCCTGAAGGCGAAGTCCGACTCGCAGCCTCCCAGGACCCAGAGGGTGTCGCCGGTGGTCCGGTCCACCGCCACCACACTGTCGGTCTCCCGCAGCGAGATCAGGTAGCTGTTGCGCCGCTGGTCGAAGGCCAAGGCGTTGGCGTGGGTCCAGATGTTGCTGCCGCTGTGGTTGCACTCCTCGCTCATGTCGAACTCGAGGTGATCCCAGCTGGTCCACAGGGTCTGGTGCTCGCCGTCGGCGGTGGTCTCCACGATGGCGTCGCCCTTGAACTCCTGGCCCTCCACGTCGCGCACGTCGCTCTGGATCCAGGCGAGGGTGCCGTCCTCGTGGACCAGGAAGTCGTGGTGGTGGGAACGGACCTCGAGGGAGCTGACCTCGCCGCTGTCGAGGTCCACGCGCCGCAGGTGGTAGTCCGCGTCTGGGCTGGCGTTCTCGCCCTTGTCGTAGGCGTTGTAGAACACCGCGTCGCCGTCGGGGGAGAGGTGGGCCTGGGCGATGGTGAGGGCCGGGTCCTGCTCGATGTGCCACCAGGCGTAGTAGCCATCCTGGGAGATGACCACGGGGGCCATGACCTGGCCCAGCACCGTGGCCAGGATCAGCCGGGGCTGGCTCAGGTCGTTCACGACGATGTCGAGCTCGGGGAGCTCGTCGGGGGGCGCGGCCGTCGTGAACGTGCCCCGGCGTGCGCCGACCACTTCGCCATCGCTGTGAAGCTCCACCCGGAAGCGGTACTCGGTGTCCGGCCGCAGGAAGTGGATCTTGGCGATGTGCTCGGTGCCCACCTCGTCCAGGTAGACGGTGTTCTCCTTGAGGCTGTCGATGCCGTAGCGCAGCCGCGCCGCGGTGGGCTCGGCGCCCTGCCAGCGGATCTCCATGCTGGTGGACTCGAGCTGGCTGGAGCTCACGCCTTCGACCAGATCATCCGATCCGGTGTCGTCGTTGGGGCCGCAGCCCACGGCGATCGCCACGGCGAGCGCGGCGACGGGGGAAGGCGTGGTGCGCATGCTACAGCTGTGCCCGATTCGGGCCCGACATGATGCCAGAACTTGTCAGGTTCGAGCCAACAGTGACCGTCATGGGGTGATCACCGCGCTGTACCCGACCACCGTGCCGAAGTCGAAGCTGCCCTTCCACAGCAGCTCACCGTCGGGATCCACCTCTTCGATGGTGGCGGCCGAGGACCAGATGACCAGGGTGTTGCCCGAGTCCAGGCGCTGGGTGTCCCCCAGGTACTCGGTGCTGTAGGCCCCCCCGGCGTCGTAGCTCCAGATCTCGGTGGCCAAGCGGGCGTCGTGGTCCAGGGCGTACTCCACCACCCGCGAGTGCTCGTCGCTGGGACGGTTGTCGTAGACCAGCACGCTGTCGTCGAGGAACTGGGCCCGGTGTTGACCGTCGAAGGGGGTGCTGTCCTCGGTGAAGGCCAGGTCGCTGCGGCAGCCGCCCAGCTCCCACTTGGTGCGGTGGTGGTCACGCTCGATGGCTACCACGGTGTCCAGCTGGCGGATGGACAGGAAGTAGGTGGCCGTCTCGGGGTCGTAGTCCAGCGCGTTGGCGTGGGTCCAGATGCCGTCTTCTAGCTCGTAGCAGTCCTCGCTCAGGTCCAGCTCGAGGCTGTCCCAGCTGCTCCAGATGACCACGTCGTCGCCGTCGCGGGTCTCCACGATGGCGTCGCCCTGCAGCTCGGTGCCCTCGTGCAGCCGGGAGTCTGCCTTGATCCAGGCGATGGTGCCGTCGTCGTGCACCAGGAAGTCGTGGTGGTGCCGGTGAACGGCGTGGGACTCCACCTCGCCATCGTCGATGGAGACCCGGCGGATCCAGTACGCGGCGTCGGGGGAGCTGCTCTCGCCACGGTCGTAGCTGTCGTAGTAGATGGCGCTGCCGTCGGGGGCCAGGCGGGCCTGGGCGATGGTGGTGCCCTCGCTCTGCTCGAGGTGCCACCAGACGTAGTGGCCGTCCTGGGAGACGATCACCGGGGCCATGCCGCCGGACATGATCGAGGCGAGGATCAGCTTGGGTTCCTCGAGCTCGTCGACCTCCACGTGCAGCGCGGGCAGCTCGCCGGGCACCGGCGGGGTGTCGAAGGAGCCCCCCTCGAAGTCCAGCAGGTCGTCGCCCTCCCAGGCCTCCACGGTGAAGTCGTAGGGGGTGCGGGCCCGCAGGAAGCGCAGCACCAGCGCGTGCTCGGTGGCGGGCTCGGCGCCGCTGCTCACCACCAGCTCGTCCTCTCCCCGCGCGCCGTAGCGCAGCACCCCCATGGTGGGCACGGCCGTGGTCCAGCTGATGTTCATGGTGGTGGCGTGGGGGTTCTCCACCAGCAGATCGCCGATGGCGCTGTGGGGGTCCGAGTCCCCCGCGCCCGGCGTGCAAGCGGCCAGCAGCAGCACCGCGAGTGTCGGGGTGCGTCCGTTGGCGAGGGTGGCTGCGGACCGGGTCATGGCCGGCCCACGGTAGCCCGAACACGGGCGACTCGCTGCTGGGACTGGTCGCGCCGTGGGCCGACGGTCAGGAGCGCTCGCCGGCTTCCTTCAGGCGCCTGGCCGCGTCCTCGGCGCTCATGGCGTCGTCGGCGGGCGGGTAGTCCGGGAAGAAGGGGGTCACGTCGGTGCCGCGCACCCGGCGGCGCATCAGCATGAAGTGCAGGTAGTGATCCGGGTAGCGGGCCACCCAGGCGCCGAATCGATCGACGAAGGCCTGCATGTTGACCTGGAAGGCCTCGTTCTTGTTCCTGCGGGGCTGCCACTCGAGGGCGGGCTCGATGATCACCCGGTGGCGGACCGTGCCGGTCTGGCGCACCACCACCGTGGGCAGCAGGGCGGCGCCGGTGGCCTTCCACAGCTGCGCGGGCTGGGTGCTGACGTTGGCCGTGCGCTCCACCAGCTTCACCTGGGTCCAGCGGGTGCCGCCGCCGCCGTCGAAGGCCAGGCCGAGCACCTCGTTGCGGTTCAGGCATTCGTAGGCCGGGCGCAGGAACTTGAAGACGTTGATGTGCTGCACGGGCAGGCGCTGCTCGAGCTCCCAGCGGCGTGCCAGCACCTTCTCCCACAGGGGGGTGGTGCGGGTGTCGCGCAGGATGTCCGCCCAGACCGTGGGGGGCGCCGAGAGCTGGTTCATGGGGTAGCCGGCGTGGCCCAGGGCCGGCATGATCATCTGGTTGGCGCCGAAGTGCCCGATGAGGACGATGGCGCCCTTCCCCCGCGCCAACGCGGTGTCGAGGTGTTCCTGGCCCTCGACCTCGCAGACGGTGTCGATGGTGCCGGGGTCGAGCCAGGGGTAGCGCAGCACCTCGAGCTCGTTGAACATGGCCAGGCGCAGGGCCTCCTTGAGGATCACCGCCTCGGTGGCGGGCATCGGGCGGGAGCCGAAGAGGCGCTGGAGCTCCTCGCGGGCCACGGCGGGGTCGTGCAGCTCCATGCGCCGCACCACCGAGGCGCCGACGCGCGCAGCGGCGGTCAGGCCCCGGCGAGGCATGCGGTTCAGCGCCCAGGCGCCGGGGTAGTACAGGCCCAGGCCGCCCAGGTCCTTCAAGAGCAGCTTGGGATCGCGCTGGTTGGCCATGGGCTAGGCTCGGTCGTCGCGGCGGGGATCGGTGGGCGTGGCCATGATGCCCTTCTTGTCGACCTTGCCGTTGGGCAGGTGGGGGATCTCGGCCCAGAACTCGATGATGCGCGGGACCTGGTAGGTGGCCAGGTGCTGGCGGCAGTACTTCTGCAGGCCCCGGGCGTTGATGGAGCTGCCGTCCACGGTGGTGACCACGGCGCGGGCGACCTCGCCGCGCAGGCGCTCGACGTGGCGGACCACCACCACCTCGCGCACTTCGGGGTGCTGGGTGATGACCTGCTCGAGCTCCAGGGGGTAGACCCGGATGCCGCCGATCTTCATCATCTCGCTGATGCGGCCGGTGAAGTGCACCCAGCCGTCGTCGTCGAGCTTGACCAGGTCCTGGGTGTGGTACCAGCCGTCGGTGAAGTGTTTGGCGGACTCTTCGGGGCGGTTCTGGTAGCCGCTGGCCACAGCGTCGCCGCGGACCCACAGCTCGCCGGGCTCGCCGGTGGGCAGGTCGTTGCCCTCGTCGTCCACCACGCGGATCTCGTAGTAGGGGGCGGCCCGGCCCGTCGCGCCGGGCTTGCGGGGCTGGCCCGGGGGCATGGCCAGGGCCACGCCGGTGGTCTCGGTGGAGCCCCAGACGGGCATGAAGTAGGCGCCGTAGCACTCCTCCATGCTGTGGATGGTCTCGGCGGGGACCCAGGCGCCGCCGGCCTCGAGGACCCGCAGGGAGCTCAGGTCGTGCTTGCCCGGGCCGCCGTGGTCCAGCATCATCTCGTAGAAGCTGGGGACCGCCATCATCCAGGACACGCCGAAGCGCTCGATGATCTGGCAGACGATGCGGGGGCTCAGGGTGTCCCAGATGACGAAGGCGCCGCCCACCAGCAGGCTGCGGTGGAACAGCTCGTGGGGGTGGGAGAACACCGAGAACATGCCCAGGAAGACGTCGTCGGAGTCGAAGCCGAAGCCCTCGATGCCGGACAGGGCGTTGGTCAGGATCTGCCGGTGGGTGGTGATGGCGCCCTTGGGGCGGCCCGTGGTGCCGGAGGTGTAGTTGAGGTAGCAGACCGTGTCGGGGGTGGCGTCGTAGACGGGCGGCTCGCTGGGCTGCTCGGTGATGCTGTCGTAGCGGGTCTGCCCGACGGTCCCGGGCTCGCCCACGTAGATCACCCGGGCCGGGTCCGGCAGGGCGGGGGCGAGGTGGGTCAGCAGCCGGTCGAACTTGCGCTCGGTCAGCAGGGTGCACATGCCCACGGTCTGCAGCTGGTCCAGCAGGCGGTCCTGGTGCAGCTTGAAGTTCACCGGGCAGAGCACCGCGCCGATGCGGGCGCAGGCCAGGAAGGCCACCACCACCTCGGGCCGCTTCTCGCAGAGGATGCCCACGGGGTCGCCGGGCTGCACGCCGACGCTGTCCAGCAGCCGCGCCAGCTGGTTGACCTCACGGTCCAGCTCCGCCCAGGACAGCTGCCGGTCTGCGCCGAGCAGGGCCGGGCGATCGGGCTGCTGGCTGGCGACCTCGGCCAGGGCCTGGCCGATGGTGGTCTCGAGGGGGGTGGCGACGAGCACGGGCATGGGGGATTCTCCGAGGAAGGCGGTCGGTTAGCCCGGCCTCTAAGATGGTGTCAACCTCCCGGGGACCCCGGGCGCGGGGAGCGACGTGAGCTGCCGCACAGGCCGGGAGATCCACCCGTGTCGCGTTGGGCTATAGTCCCCATGATTCCCCTCTGGGACCGATCATCAACAGGAGGAACCCGTGACGCTGACCACCCTGCCCAAGCTGTCCGCCATCGCCGTGCTGGCCATGTCCCTCACCCTCGTCGCCTGCGGCGACAAGGACGACACCGGCCCCGAGGGCGACACCGACACCGACACCGACACCGACACCGACACCGACACCGAC
>CAYZVO010000056.1:0-41136 GCA_964481655.1 uncultured Enterobacterales bacterium
GTTCGAGCCCCTCGGGGACCACTGGAACGCCGCGGCCTGAACCACCCCCCGATCCTGCTCGCCACCCTGCTGCTGGGGGGCTGCCCCAAGCCCGACGACAGCGCTCCCCCCGTCGAGACCGAGCCCCCCGAGGAGACCGAGCCTCCGGTGGACACCGAGCCCCCCGAGGACACCGAGCCTCCCGAGGACACCGCCCCCGAGCCCCGCTGGACCGGATCGGCCGACGTGGTGGTCTCCGACCCCGACGGCGCCCCCATCGAGGGTGCCTACGTGATGGTCGGCGGCGTGGACCAGCCCGACTGGGTGGCCACGGACGCTGAGGGCCAGGCCACGGTCGAGGTCGGCGACGACGGCATCACCGATCGCTGGGTGCTCGCCGGCATGGAGGGCTGGCTGTCCTCCGGCGCCAACATCCACGAGACCCGCGGCCCCAGCGGCACCCTGAGCATCGTGCTGAAGCCCTTGCCCGATCCCGCGGACGACAACCCCGACTACCACTTCCAGCCCGGCGGCACGTCCATGTCCATGGACACCACCGACTGCGGCCACTGCCACCCCACCAAGGCCGACGACTGGGTGGACTCGCCCCACCACGACTCCGCCTCGAACACCCACACCTGGGACCTGTACACCGGCGGTACCGTGGTCGATCGCGAGACCTGCACCAGCCTGGGCGGCTTCATGGCCGACGGCCAGGAGCCTGGGGTCGAGGGCGGCACCATCGAGCGCTGCTACGTGGACGACGGCGTGCTCCCCTTCCTGCACGAAGGGTGCGGCGACGAGGGCGGCACCTCCTGTGACCACCCCGACGAGGCGGCCAATCTCGACACCTTCGGCAGCTGCGGCGACTGCCACACCCCCGCCGTGGACTGGTACCCGGGCGGCCAGATCGACCTGGCCCGGGCCACCGGAGTCGCCTACGAAGAAGGCGTCACCTGCGACCTGTGCCACAAGACCCGCGAGGTCATCGCCGGCGGGGCCCCGGGCCGTGACGGCGCCATCCAGCTGCAGCGCTCGAGCGAGGAGACCGTGGTGGTCTCCCAGGAGTTCGATCCCATCACCTTCGGGCCTTACCCCGACGTGGTCGTGGCGATCATGAAGGGCGCCTACGCGCCTGGGATGCGGGAGTCGGACTGGTGCTCGAGCTGCCACGAGTACACCCGCGGCGCCCTGCGGGACGACATGCCCATCGACGAGGCCCGCTGGCCCGATGGGCTGCCCATCAACGAGACCTGGTCCGAGTGCGAGGCCGGCCCCTGCGCCACCGGCGAGACCGGCTGCATGACCTGCCACATGGAGGTCCTGGACGAGGAGAGCAGCACCTACGACATCACCGATCGAGGCCTGACCCCGTCGGTGGACCAGGGCTGGTTCCGGTCCTACGGCGAGGTCTACCACCACGACTTCGAGTGGTTCGAGCCCGATCAGGTCTACGGCCTGAGCGTCGAGCTCGAAGAGGCCGAGGGCGCCCTCGCCGTGGACGTCCGCGTCAACAACTGGCGGGGCGGCCACGCGCTCCCCACCGGCCATCCCATGCGGCAGCTCATCGTGCTGGTGGATGCGGTGGACCAGGACGGCCAGCCCGTGGCGGCCACCGGCGGCCAGGCGGTCCCCGACGTGGGCGGCTACCGGGCCATGGGTGTCTACGGCGCCGACCTCACGGCCAGCGGCACCAGCCTGGACTTCGGCGCTGTGTCCCTGCCCTCGGGCAGCGCGGTGCGCTTCGTGCGCCCCACCGGCGAGTACGACGACTACGAGGGCCCCGGCACCGACAGCTTCTCCGGCGCCAGCGCCGAGGAGAAGGGCCTGCCGTTCACCGCGGTGCTCGGCGAGGTCGCGGTCAGCGGCGTCAGCGGCGGCGTGGTCACCCTCGCGGAAGCTCCGCCGACCCTGCTGGCCGGCGACATCGTCTACCTGGTGGACGGCGACGACGCGGCGGGCCTGCCCGGCTGGCTCTTCGCCAAGGTCATGGTGGACGTCGATGGCAACCGCGGCGTGCCCCACTTCCGGGCCGTCGACATCGCCAGCGACAACCGGCTGGGCTTCGGCACCGGCTCGACCTCGAGCCACGCCTTCCCGCTGCCCGGCAGCGGCGAGCTCACGGTGAGCGCCCGGCTCTACACCCGCGACTACGCGGCCCCCATCGCCAACACCTACGGCTGGGAGACCGCGGACACGCAGATGGTCGAGGCCAGCGAGGTCTACACCCCCGCTCGTTGACGCCGCGGCCCCGCCGTGGCACGGAGGCTGTGTGAGCGCGCAGCCTCCCGCCCCCGATCCCCGACCGACCCTGCTGGTGCTGGGGCCGTTCCTGATGGACCGGGTGCGCCTGGCCGGCGCTGGTCCGGTGGCTGAACATCCCGGTGGCAACGGGCTGGTGGTGGCCTGCGTGGCGGCCCGGCTGGGTTGGCCCACGCGGCTGGTGGCCCAGCTGGCGGAGGACCCCCTGGGCCAACGCCTGGCGGGCTTCGTCGAGGACGCCGGGGTGACGCTCCGGCGGCAGCCCGCCCCCGCAGGGCTCGAGACCAAGCGTGCCGACATCGTCGTGGACCCCGACGGCCCCTGGCGCACAGTGGCCACCCACCCCGCGCGCTACCCCTACCTGTGCCCCCCCGCGGACTCCGAGGCCCTCGACGGCTGCGGGGCCGTGGTCATCACGGGGCTGTGCTCCCTGTGGCGCAGCTGTCCGGACGCGGTGGAGGCCTGGATCGCGGCCGCCCGCGCCGCGGGCGTGCCCGTGACCTTCGGCCTGAACCGGCTCGAGGCCCACGAAGGCGCCCTCGTCGAAAGGCTGATCGGGCCGGACGACCGCCTGTTCTGCAACAGCGATGAGGCCTGTGCCGGGGTGGGGGTGGAGGGGGGGGGGCTGGAGCCGGGGCTGGCGGCGGCCCGAGGTGGAGATCTCGTGGTGAGCCTGGGGGCCGATGGCGTGCTGCTGCGCCCGGCGGGCGAGCCGGTCGTGCACCTGCCGGTGGAGCCGGAGTCGGTGGTCAGCAGCGTGGGGGCCGGCGACGTGCTCTGCGCTACCACCAGCGTGCGGCTGCTCGAAGGGCGCAGCCTGCTCGACGCGGTCACCGCCGGCCAGCATGCCGCGAGCCGGTCTGTGGGCTTCCCCCGCTGGGACGGCGGCTAGTCCACGATGTGCTCGAGCTTGCTGGCGTCGAGCTGATCGGTCCGCCAGCCGGGCTTGTCCTCGTCCGGGTGGCCGATGCCGACGATGGCCACGACCTCGAGGCGGGTGGGGAGGCGCAGCAGGCGCAGGACATAGCTGGAGGCGTCCTGCTTGGGGCCGTGGCGGCGGTTGCGGATCTGGGCCCAGCAGGAGCCCAGGCCCATGGCGTGGGCCTGCAGCTGGACCATGATGGCGGCGATGGAGCAGTCCTCGACGTAGACGTCCGACAGCTCGGGGTCGCCGCAGATGACCACCGCCAGGGGGGCCTCGGCCAGGAACTTGGCGCCGCCGGGCTTGGCCTTGGCCAGGGCCTGACGGGTCTCGGCGTCGTGGACCAGCACGAAGCGCCAGGGGCGGCTGTTGCGGGAGCTGGGACTGCGCAGGAGGGCTTCCTCGAGCAGGGCCTGCTGCTCGGGGGAGATGGGGCGGTCCTGGAAGGCGCGGACGCTCCGGCGGGTGCGCAGCAGCTCGATCATGGTGGTCCTCCACGGACTTGTGAGGCGGCTCACCCTGGCCTGTAACGACCTGCCCTGCTGCCGTCTCATCCAGTTGAACCCCCCTCTTGGAGTGTCACCATGAACATGGAGATCAGCTTTCCCGGCGGCCTGCGCGTGGACGCTCAGCTCGGCGACGTCACCATCCCCACCGACCAGCCGGCCCAGGCCGGTGGTGGCGGCAGCGCCCCCTCGCCCTTCCTGCTCTTCCTGGGAAGCATCGGCACCTGCGCGGGCATCTACGTGCTGCAGTTCTGCCGTCAGCGGGGGATCCCCACCGACGACATCAAGATCATCCAGCACCACGAGGCCCGCCCGTTCAGCAACATGATCGGCAAGGTCACCCTGGAG
Source organism: uncultured Enterobacterales bacterium (assembly GCA_964481655.1). Classification (GTDB taxonomy): domain Bacteria; phylum Myxococcota_A; class UBA796; order UBA796; family JAFGLY01; genus CALDOK01. The sequence goes on from CAYZVO010000056.1 coordinate 4,018, forward strand.
ATTGTTGTGCCCCCCAGCTTCCCCCAGCGCTACCTGAAGACCCTGCAGAAGGTGGCGTCGCAGTGCGCGGTCAAGAAGCACCTCGAGAACCCGCCCGAGTTCGCCACGACCACCACCGTGCTGGGTGAAGACGAGGCCCAGGCCGCGATCTAGGCGCTCTCTTCCTCGGGGTCCCGGTCGCCGAGCTCGGCCTCGAGGGCCTCCACCCGCCACTCCAGCAGCGACAGGGGGTGGTCCGCGAGGATGGCCCTGGCGCGCTCGAGCTGTGTACGGGCTCGCGCGGGCTCGCCCCGGGCGATGGCCAGTCGGGTCTCCGCCAGCTGCAGCTCGAGCCCACCGGGAGCCCGCTCCCTGGCCTGCGCGGCCCAGCGCTCGGCCTCGTCCAGGTCGCCGGTGTCGAGGGCCAGCTCGACGGCCAGGACCAGCACACCCGGATCGTCCGGGGTGACAGCCCGCGCCCGCGCCCAGGCCTCCATGGCCTCGGCGTGGTGGCCCAGGCCGCGCTGGGCCATGCACTCGATGATGGGACCGGGGGCGTCATCCGGCAGGCCGGCGCTCAGCTTGCGGCCCATGGAGAGGGCCAGGGCCGGCTCGTCCTGCAAGCGGGCCTTGCCCAGCGTCAGGGCGGCCACCAACCACGCGGGCGCCGTCTCCACGATCTGCTCGAGGGACGCGAGGGCTTCGTCGCGATGCCCCAGGGCCAGGCTGGCGAGGGCCACGTCGTGGCGCAGGCCAGGATCCCGGCGCAGGCGCCTGCGATGGAAGGCGCCGATCTCGCGGATCGCATCGAAGTTGTGGGCCTGCAGGTGCTTGTGCACGCGGTTGCGCAGCTCCTGGAGCCCGCGGTTGCGCAGGGCCGCCACCGCCCCCAGAGCGATGGAACCCACCAGCGCGATGCTGGTCCACCAGCCCATCCAGTCCATCATGATGGTGGCGAACACGAACCCGAACAGCCCCCACGCCACGCGGGCGAAGGGGCGCCCGGGCAGCCCCTTGGGTACCAGGCGCTTGCGGCGGCGGATGGCGGCGCGTGACGCCAGGCGCGGGCTGATCTGCAGGCCGAGGCCCAGGGCCACCAGGCCCGCCCCGATGGCGAAGCTCGACAGCCCCGGGAGCAGGAACCAGGTGGAGAGCACCGCGATGTAGAGCAGGCCCCACAGGGTGAAGCCCACCACGCTCGCCCGGCGCAGCCGCGCGGCCACCGGGCCTTGATCCTCGCCCAGGGCGTGGACGCGCAGCTGGGTCGGGGGGTGGGTGGACAGCGCCCAGGCCACGGTCCAACGCCAGCCCGGATCCCGCGCCGGGTGCACGGCGTGCATCTTGCGGAGCCCCGAGATCATGGCGGCGGGGCTGGTCAGCTCGCCCGCCCGCCGGTCGCAGAGGCGCTCGGTGGGCCGGGTGATGAGCCGGGCCAGGAGGGCCCACAGGGCCCAGGCGCTGCCGATGGCCACCCACATGTCCACCCACACCAGCAGGCCCATGCTGGTGGTGGCGGCCAGCGGCAGGGGCAGCTGCAGCCACCACAGGGAGCCGGTGCGCACGTGGGCCAGCTCGTGGGCGATGATGGCCTCGTGCTCGTCGGGCTCGAGGCGGTGCACCAGGCCGTCGGCCAGGATGACCACCGGTTCGTGCAGCGCCGCGACCCAGGCGTACACGGGCATGGCGCCCAGGGTGCGCAGCCTCAGCAGCCGCGGCACCCGGTGGAGCCCCGCGCGCTCGGCCACCCGGGCGATGGTGGCCTCGAGCTCCGGATCGTCCATGGGCACCGCGTGCTCGAAGGGCTGCTTGACCGCCGACAGGCCGTGGGCGAACACGAGCAGCACCAGCACGCAGCCGAGGATCTGCTCGATGCCGTCCAGCTCCCAGCTGTGGGCGATGGCGGCGAGCACCGCTGCGGGCAGCGCGGCCAGCCCCGCCATGTAGGTCGCCGCGACGGCGCCCCCCCGGGTGACCCCGCCGCTCGTCTTCCGCGCCGCCAGCAAGTTCAGCAGGAAGCATGCGAGGAAGAACAGCGGGACGAGCAGGACCATGCAGCCAAGCTAGCCCGCTCGCCGGGCCGCGCTACCGATCCCAGCCCTTGGCCACAGCCCGCGCTTCGACCACGTCGCGAAGCTCACTCATCTCGAAGGCCAGCCAGCTGGCCCAGCGGTGGGGGGAGCCTTCGGGCCCCGCCCAGCCTCCCGCGTCGGCCAGGGCGCGGGCGGCACGGCCGAAGGCCTTGGCCCAGGCGGTGCGCACCCGGCCGCTGGGGGCCAGCACCGGGCCTGCGTCGGCCAGGATGCGCTGCCAGCCGCAGCCTTCCAGGTGGCCCCAGGCGGCGTTGGCCAGCTCGCCCATCCAGACGTCGTGGCCCAGGTTCACCATGGGGCCGAGCCACTGCAGCTCGAGGCGGTCGGCGCGCATGACCACGGGCAGGCGGTCCAGGGCCTCGCGCAGGTCGGGGCGTTGCCAGTGGTCGTGGTATTCCTCTTCGGTGAAGATGGGCACGATGGCCTCCAGGTCGGCGGTCCCAGGTCTCAGAGGTACCCCATGCGCGTGACAGTCCTTGTCCTGTTTTTCCTCGCCGGCTGTGATGGGTTCACCGAGTCCATGGACGTCCCTGCCGATCCCGCCGCGGCGGGGCTGCCCGTGGGGGTCAGGACCTACGACGCGGACGGGCTCACCCTGGAGGTCTGGTACCCGGCCTCGGACGAGCGCGACGACATCGCCCCCGCCCCCGTGGACGTCAACGGCTTCGTGCCCGACACCGTGCTGGCCCTGCTGGGCGAGGTCGACCTTCCCAGCATCGAGACCTACGCCATCCGCGACGCCCCGCTCCGGAACGCCGACGATCCCTTCCCGGTGGTGCTCTTCTCCCACGGCTTCGGAGGCTTCCGCACCCAGAGCATCGACTACACCCAGCACCTTGCGTCCCGGGGCTACGTGGTGGTGGCCCCCGATCACCCAGGCCGCATGATGGGCGACATCCTGCCCTGCATGTTCGACAGCCTGGTGGAGGACTGCAACGTCGAGCTGGACGATCCGGGCGAGGACGATCTGCCCGACACCCTGGACTTCCTCGAGGACCTGAACCTGCAGGACGACGAGTTCCTCGGTGGGCACCTCCACCTGGGCCAGGTGGGCCTGGCCGGCCACAGCGCCGGGGGGATGTCCACCGCCAGTGTCGGGGACGTGGACGAGCGCTTCCATGCGCTGATGCCCATGACCACCAACGGCAGCCTGACCCGCGACGTGCCCGTGCTCTACGCGGTCGGCACCTGCGACGCGACCGTGCCGGTGGCCGAGAGCCAGGAAGCCTACGCCCCCATCCCCGATGGGCGCTGGCTCGACCTCACCGGCGCCGGTCACCTGGCCCCGACCAACCTCTGTGATCTCGATCTCGGCGGCTTCGCCGACGAGCTGCTGGCCCCCCGGGACGACGTGAACTCCATCTGGCTCGACCAGCTGGTGGCCCTCGCCACCGACGGCTGCCCCCAGGACGAGCCGCAGCTCTCCCTCGACGACTGCCCCGAGGTCTACTGGCCCCTGGATGAGTCCCAGGCCGCCCTGCGCCACTACGCCACCGTGTTCTTCGACGAGCAGCTGAAGGGTGAGGGGAGCCTGAGCGATGCGGGCTTGCCGGGGGCGGTGCTGGTGCCATGATGGTCCGACACGTCCTCCCACTCGCCGCGCTCGTCCTCACCGCCTGCCCCGCCCCCGGGGACAGCGGCGACAGCGCCGAGCCCGGCCTGGAGCCCTTCACCCTCATCGTGCTCCCCGACACCCAGTACGTGGCCCTGGGCTACCCCGAGATCCTCGAGGAGATGCTGGGCTGGGCCGCGACCCAGGACGCCGCCTTCCTGCTGCACGAGGGCGACCTCACCCACGAGAACAGCGAGGCGGAGTGGAGCGCCAACCGGGCCGCCTTCGACCTCCTCGAGGGCCGGCTGCCCTACGCCCTGTGCCTGGGCAACCACGACGAGATCGACGACGAGGAGCACGCCTGGTTCGACGCCACCTTCCCCCTCGCCGACGTGGAGGACGAGCCCTGGTTCGGGGGCCACTACCGGCCCGACAGCCGGGACAGCGCCTGGTACGTCTTCGAGGGCGGGGGCGTGGACTGGCTCATCATCGCCTTGACCTACGGCCCCGACGACGACGAGCTGGCGTGGGCGAGCGGCGTGCTGGACGAGCACCCCGACCACCGGGTGATCGTGCTGACCCACGCCTACCTGCTGCCCGACGGCACCCTGAGCAACCCGGGGATCCGCATCTGGAACGCCCTGGAGCACCACCCCGGGCTGTCCTTCGTGTTCAACGGGCACTACACCGCCGGCGAGGCTGCGCGGAAGGAGGACAGCGCCCAAGCCGGAAACGCGGTGCACCAGCTGTTCTTCAACATGCAGGACCGGCCCATCGGCGGGCAGGGGCTGCTGCGGACCCTGCGCTTCGATCCGCAGGCCAGCACCGTCGAGGTGCAGACCTACTCCCCCTGGCTGGACTGGCTGGAGCCCGGCGACGATCACCAGTTCGCGCTCGAGGGTGTGGACCTGGGGGCGCCCTGATGCGGTAGCATGGGCCTTCGCCCCGGAGTCCTTGTGTCCGAGCCCTCCAACACCTCGCCCGCCCTCCGCGCCGCGCGCGTGGCCGTCCTGCTGGGGCTGCCCCTGCTCGTGCTGCTCGGGGCGGCCTGGTTCGCGGCCCACAGCGCCGCCCGCATCTGGCCCAGCCCCGACACGCCCGCGCTGGACAGCCTCGCGCCGGTCCTGCCTGGCTGTGACGACGGCGAGCAGCGCCTGCAGGCCCTGCTGCGGGTGGCCGAGCTGCCCGCGGTCGCCGAGCAGGTCGAGGTCGAGCCCCCCGCCGACGCCGACAGCGTGGCCGAGGGCTTCGAGCTGGCGCTGCATCCGGTCATGGACGAGGCCCTCGACGCCTTGCTGGCCTGCGACGGCCTGCAGCTGGACGCGGGGCGCGGCACCCGCATCGCCGAGGACCGTCTGGGGGAGATCGCCGCGCTGCGCCTGGCGCGCGCGGTGGAGCGCGGGCAGCAGGGCGAGCTGGTCGCCTCGGCCGCCGACCTGGCCTCGGTGCTGCGCCTCTCGGCCCTCCTCGAACACGCCGGAGGCGATCTGGCCTTGACCGGCGCTGGCGTGGCCATCGGCATCGACGCCGTCGACGCGACCGAGTTCTGGCTGCTGGCCCACCCCGGGCCTCCGGAGGTCGCCGTGGCGGTGGTGGCGCTGGCCTGGGGGGCCGGGGCGGCGCGGCCGGCCGGCGCGCCCCACGCCATGGTGCGGGAGTGCCGCGACCGGGAGAACCACCTGCGCAACCTGGGCTCGATCCCGGCACCCGCCATGATGCTCGAGCCGGCGGGCGTCCCCCTCTGGGCCGGCTGGGCCGCGGATCTGCTGCCGGGCGCCCGGATCTACGACGCGCCCCACACCCTGGCCATGCACCGCCACCGCTGCACCCTGCGCCTCGACGCGGTGGAGGCCGGCGGCCTGGCCTCTGAGGCCGAGCTGGGTCCTGTGCTCTGGACCGCCGGGCAGCTGGCCATCGGGCCGCTGCTGGACAACCCCCTGGGCCGGGTGACCCTGTCCGAAGACGACCTCTCCGCCCGGGCGGACCTGGTGATCCAGCAGGGGAGCAGCCTGCGGACCCGCCGGGCCCTGCTGCGGGTGCGGGTGGCCCTCGAGCGCGGCAGCCGGGCCCACGACGGCCTGCTGCCGTCCCACCTGCAGCTGCTGGTGCCGGACTTCTTGCCCGAGCTCCCCGTGGACCCTGTGGACGGCAAGCTCATCAACTGGGTCCGGAGCACCGGCGAGGTCTTCACGACCCGCGAGGTGGTCGGCCCCGACGGCACGCCGCGGCGGCTGATGACCCGGGTCCCCGAGCGCTGATCAGCCCACGGACACCACGCGGGCCTTGATGGACTTGCGCATCCAGTCCACCCCCATCCCGCGGGCCTGGACCCGCTGGCCCAGGGCGAAGGACAGCCCGCTCTCCCGGTCGGTGACCCGCACCGGCATGGGCTCGTTGCGGGGCTTGGCCTCGCGGTAGGGCACCGTGATGCGCAGGTCGGTCTCGTCCAGGTTCACGTACAGCCGGCCGCGCATCAGGCCCACGATGCGGCCCTCGAGCTGCATGCCCGGGCGATCGTAGCGGCGCAGCTCCGCCAGCTTGTGGCTCTCGTAGCTGGCGGCGTCCACCCGGATCTCCATGGCGTTGAGGTGGTCCTGGATGGGGATGAGCTGCTCGCGGGTGTAGCTCGAGGTCCCGCCGCGTTCGTGCTTGTACAAGGCGTCCTCGATGAGCCGGTGCACGATGAGATCGCTGTAGCGGCGGATGGGGGAGGTGAAGTGGGCGTAGTGAAGCTTGGCCAGGGCGCCGTGGCCGAGCTGCTCGAAGTGGTAGGTGGCCTTCTCGAGCAGTTGCCCCACGTGGAAGCGGAAGACCTCGAAGGCGGGGGTGCCCGCCAGGGCCTCGAGGGCCTGCTGCATGGTGGCCTGGTCCTTGACCCGTACCGGGCAGCGCAGGTGCTCGGCCACCTGCTGCAGGGGGCCCCAGTTCACATCGGGCACGTGGGGGTGGGTGCGGTAGAGGCACAGGCTGTCGGGGTGCTGCTCGATGAGAAAGCGGGCCACGCACTCGTTGGCCAGCAGCATGAACTCCTCGATGAGCTGGTGGCTGGGGGTCTCCGGGTCCGGCTCGAGGTTCAGGTCCAGGCTGCCGCCGGCCTTGCGCAGGGCCCGCAGCTTGACGGCCAGGTCGTTCAGGGCGTGCAGGCGCGGGGCGGTGACGTGGGCGTCGGGGGCGTCCACCGGCGTGTCGAGGATGCGCTGGGCCTCGCGGTAGTTCAGCCGGTGGTGGTTGTGCATCAGGGTGCGCTCGAGGCGGTAGCCGAGCACCTTGGCGTCCGCGTCCAGGCGGATGAAGCAGGACATGGCCAGGGAGTCCTGGCCCCCGTGCAGGCTGCAGATCTGGTTGGCCAGCGCCTTGGGCAGCACCGGGATCTCGCCCTCGAGCAGGTAGGTGGTGAAGCCGCGCTTCTGGCCCTCGAGATCGAGGGGGCTGCCCTGGGGCACGAAGGGGCAGACATCGGCGATGTGCACGCCGACCTCGAAGACGCCGGGCTCGGGCTGCTCGATGGACAGGGCGTCGTCGAGGTCCTGGGTGCGGGCCGGGTCGATGGAGGCGATCACCAGGTCGCGGATGTCCCGCCGGGATGGATCGGCGGCCAGCGCGGCCTCGACGTCGAAGCCCTCCACCTGCTCATCGGTCTGCGCCAGCACCTCGGAGGGGAAGGCCCGGGGCCGGTTGAAGCGCAGGGCGATGGTCTCTTCGTCGGAGCCCAGGCGGTGGCTGTGGCGCAGGTCCGGGGCGCGCAGGAAGGGCTCCTCGATCACCACCTGCAGGCCCCAGTCCTTCTCGAGCTGGTCGGACCAGTCCTCGAGGACCTTGGCGTCTTCCTGGGGGATCATGCCCTCGACGGTGTACAGCTGCTCCCCGGCGTGGCGGATCCAGGTCAGGATGCCCCGCTCGGGGAAGGCCTCGGCGATGCGGTCCACCATCAGGCTGCGCTGGGTGTCGAACAGGTAGGTGACCTTGATCCCCAGGGCGGTGGCCTGGGCGCGCACGAAGCGGTCCAGGGCCTCGCGCTGGGACTGGTCGGCGTCCACCGTGGCCACGACCCCGCCCATGCGCTCGTCCCAGCTGGCGCTGTAGCTGTTCAGGCCCTTCAGGGAGCCGAGGGCCTCGTAGACCGCCTCCTGGGCTCGCCGCGGCGCGACCCGGTGCTGCAGGTCCACCTCGAGGTCGCTGGCGTCTCGGATCCGGCGGGCCAGGCGCAGCAGGGTCGCGGTCGAGACCGCGGGGGCGTCCACCAGCAGGCGCAGGATCTGGCGCCGCCCGTCGGCGCGGTGGTGGTGGATGGCGTCCAGGGTGAGGCCGTCCACGGCGGCGAAGAAGGGCTCGAGGAAGGCGCGCAGGGCCTTGGTGTCACTCAGCTCCTTCGCGTCCTGGCAGCTCCCCAGGGGCTCCACCTCGACGGCCAGCTCCCCCAGGGCCTTGGCCAGCTTGGGCAGCCGGTTGCGCTTGACCCCGAGGTTGAGGGGCTGGTGGCGCACCGTGACCCGGACCGTGCCCGGACCGTCCATGCGGATGCCCACCACGTCGCTGGGCCTCTCGGCGGCCTTGATGACGGCCAGGTGCTTGGGCGAGGGCACCGCGGGGTCGATCACCGTGGCCTGCAGGACCACCTCGAGCCCGGTCTCGGCCTCGGCCAGCTCCTCGTAGAAGGCCACCACCTCGGCGTGATCGGGATCGGCGCTGCGAATCCAGCAGGCGCCGACCCAGCAGCCGGTGCCGAGCAGCTCACCCTTCAGGTTCTGGATGTCGCCGTCGGCGGCGAAGAGGATCTGGTCGATGGTGGGGGAGGTGGCCATGGGGCCAGCTAGCGCCGTGGGGGTGGTGGGGCCAGGATCAGCGACGCAGCAACCAGGTCTCCATGCTCCCCTTGCCCTTGATGGCGATGGCGCCCCGGGGCTCGAGCTCGACGTGGCCTTCGAGGACCTCGGCGGCGGCGGCGCTCACCTGGACCCGCCCGGGCAGGCCGTGGGACTCCATGCGAGCGGCGGTGTTCACCGTGTCGCCCCACAGGTCGTACAGCAGGCGCTTCTTACCGATCACGCCCGCCACCACGGGCCCCCGATGCAGGCCCACCCGAAGCTGGATCACCGGGTCGTTGCCCGCGAAGTGGGTCTCCACCACCTCCAGGGCGTCCAGGGCGAAGGCGGCCATGGCCCGGGTGTGATCGGGGCGGGTCTCGGGCACCCCGCTGGCGACCATGTAGGCGTCGCCGATGGTCTTGATCTTCTCGAGGCCGTGCTCGACCACCAGGTCGTCCAAGGCGGAGAAGACCGCGTCGAGCATGGCCACCAGCTCCTGAGGGTCGGTGCGCTCGGCCAGGGGGGTGAAGCCCACGATGTCGGCGAACAGGATGCTGGCGTCGTCGAAGCGATCGGCGATGATGCCGGGGCGGTCCTCGAGGCGCTTGGCGATGGAGACCGGCAGGATGTTGTGCAGCAGGTCCACCACCCGCTGGTGCTGGGCCTCGGCGCGGTCCTCGGCGTCCTCGGCGGCGCGCACGTACATCCAGGCGAACAGGCCCAGCAGGGCGAAGACGGTGGTGATGTTGACCCCGGCCAGCACCGCCAACACGGTGGGGGACACGGCGTAGGAGGGCGTGCCCGCACCGAACAACAGCACCAGATAGCTCCCTGCGCAGGTGACCAGCGCCAGCACCTTGGTGGTGTCGCGACCGGAGGGCAGGAAGAAGGGCACCGTGGCGGCGGTGAGCAGGTAGTACTGGAAGCCCGCGTCCCAGCCGATGGTGGCCACGCAGCCGAACTGGTGCAGGACCAGCTCCGAGGCCGCCAGCAGGGCGGTGGCCATGTGGGCGCCCCGCCGGTTCAGGACGAAGCCCGCCAGGTACATCCCGATGCTCAGGATGTTGGCCGCCGCCATCCACCACACACCCAGGGCCAGGAACATCGCCATGACCACGACGTGGATGCCCGTGGCGGCCAGCGTGCCCACCGCGAAGAGCTGGTAGGTCCGCAGGTTGCGGGGGTGGACGTGCTCGGTGGGAGCCAGGATGGTGTCGAACAGCGCTCGCATGGTGGCCTTCCGGTGACGCATCCTATCGCACCCCCGGTGGCCGGTTAGGGCCTTGCTCGCACCCTCCACGGAGCCTGGCCCATGGCCCGCATCCCCAAGCTCGGACTCACCGGATGGATCATGGTGGCCCTGGCCGGTGGGCTGGTCTGCGGCCTGCTCCAGTACGCGCTGCTGCCCGAGGCGGTGAACGACGGGATCATCCGCTGGGTCCACGATCCCCTGGGCGACATCTTCCTCAACGGCATCCGCATGCTCGTGGTGCCTCTGGTGCTGGTCTCCTTGACCCTGGGCACCGCCGCCATCGGCGACCTGAAGAAGCTCGGCCGCATCGGCGGCAAGGTGATGGGCCTCTACATGGGCACCACCGCCATCGCGATCACCCTGGGCTACGGGCTGGCCAAGCTCATCCACCCGGGCCAGGGCCTGAGCATCCCGGTGGAGCACAGCTTCGAGGCCAAGTCCCAGCCCTTCGTCATGGACATCATCGTGGACATCGTGCCCACCAACCCCTTCCTGGGGATGGTCGAGGGCAAGATGCTGCAGGTGATCTTCATCGCCATCCTGGCCGGCCTGTCCATCGCCGCCATCGGCGACAAAGCCAAGCCCATCAAGGGGGTCCTCGAGTCGGCCGACGCCGTCATCCAGAAGATGGTCTGGTTCGTGATGATGTTCGCCCCCTTCGGGGTCTTCGGGCTGCTGGCCAAGGTGGTGGCCTCCGAAGGCTTCGAGGTCTTCCTCCCCCTGATCAAGTACATGATCAACATCCTGGGGGGCATGGGCATCCACGTCGTGGTGACCTACTCGCTGGTGCTCATCGTCTTCGCCCGGCTCAACCCGGTGCGCTTCTTCCTCAACGCCTGGCCCGCCATCGTGGTGGCCTTCTCCACCGCCAGCTCCAACGCCACCCTGCCGGTGACCATGCGGGTCAGCGAGGAGCGCAACGGCACGGATGAAAACGTCCACAGCTTCACCCTGCCCCTGGGGGCCACGGTGAACATGGACGGCACCGCGTTCATGCAGGGCTGCGCCACGGTCTTCATCGCCGAGGTCTACGGGATCCCGTTGAGCACCGGCGACTTCCTGACCGTGGTGCTCATGGCGACCCTGGCCAGCATCGGCACCGCCGGCGTGCCCGGGGCCGGGCTGATCATGCTCTCCATGGTGCTGCACGAGGTGGGGCTGCCCCTCGAGGGCATCGGCATCATCCTGGGCGTCGATCGCGTGCTCGACATGTGCCGCACCGCGGTCAATGTCTGCGGCGACCTGGCCGCCACCGCGGTGGTCTCCAAGAGCGAGGGCGCCCTGGACGAGTCCGTCTACAACGACGCCAGCCCCAAGATGCAGGTGAGCGGCTAGGCCACCGGAGCACCCATGACCGACATCGACGCCATCTTCGCGGCCTCGGAGGCGTGGCTGGACGACCCGGCACACGCGGGGTGGGTCGAGCGCCTCGAGCAGCTCGAGGCCGAGCTGCCCGCCACCCGCTGCGCCCACCAGGGGCTGTGCTGTGACACCAGCCTGTGGTCGGCGCTCGAGTACCACCGGGCCATGCGCTGGCTGGCGGACACGCTCCCCCCGGAGTCCCGCCGGGCGTTTGTGGAGCGCCTGCTCGACCACGAGCCCCGACGGCGGGATCGCCCGGATGGGAGCCTCGCCTGGCGCTGCGCCTTTCACGACGACGAGCAGGCGCGCTGCACGATCTACCCGGCCCGGGCCCTGGTCTGCCGCGCCTACGGCGTGCTGCCGGGCACCTGCTCCCGGGTGGAGCTGACCGCCGACAGCGCGCTGGCCCCCGAGCGCTTCGCGGCCCTCGTGGCCGAGCTCGAGGGCATGACCGAGCGGATCCCCACCGATCCGCCCATCCCCCTGATGCTCCCGGTGGAGATCTGGGTTCGCGCGGCCCGGGACGGCCTGAAAGAGGCCATGACCTGGTACCTGGGCTCCCCCTTCCACACCCAGCTGCTGCAGCTGGCGGAGAGCCCCGCGCCGGGGCCGGGCGACGGCTGATCGGCGCCCCCACGCTGCCCCCCCGCTGACGCGTGCGCCTGCTGCTACCATGGGGCCGCCAGCATCGGGAGCCGCCATGGCCGCCAGCGTCACCGCCGATCCCCTCGACCGCATCAAGCAGCCCCACGGGCTGTCACCGCGCATCCGCTGGCTGCGGGAGCACTTCTTCCGCGGGGTCGAACGCCCGTGGAACAACGAGTGGGCCTGCTTCTCCACCGGCACAGCCTGGGACGTGCTCTACGACGAGCTGAGCTTCTACATCGTCCCCGAGACCTACGCCTTCCTGCAGCCCTTCCGATCCTCGCTGCTGCAGGCCGCTCGGGACGTGCCCCTGCCCAGGGGCTTCTGGCGCTGGAGCCTGCCCGAGCGCCGGGCCTGGTTCGTGCGCGAGGTGATGGTGAACCAGCTGCCCCAGGAGATCCTGCCCGGGGACCTCATCGCGGGGGGGCGCCACGCCATCCAGGCCTCCCGCTGCTGGTCCCGGCGCGAGGCCCGGGAGCGGGACGCCGCGGTGGCCGCGGCCCGGCGTGAGGCCCTGTGGTTCCACCGCCACGGCTACGGCAACGCCGGGGCCACCTCGGGTCACCTCATCCCCGACCACGCCCGCCTGCTCGAGCTGGGCTGGGAGGGCGTGCACACCGATCTCGAGCGCCGCTATCGCGCCCTGTCCTGGCGTGAGCGCAGGGGCGCCCGCGGCGCTCAGCTGCGGGCCATGAAGACCGCGGCCACCATGCCCCGGGAGCTGGCGACCCGCTACGCCGCCCTCTGCCGTGCGCAGGCCCGCGACGGCGACGATCCCGCCCGCGCGACCGAGCTGCGCGCCATGGCCAACGCCCTGGACCGGGTTCCCTGGCGGCCCGCCCGCAGCTTCCACGAGGCGGTGCAGGCCCTGTGGCTCAACCACATGCTGGTCATCTCGGACGAGTGCTACCCCGGGGCCGGGGTGAGCTTCGGGCGCCTTGACCAGATCCTGCTGCCCTACTGGGAGCGCTCCATCGCCGAGGGCATGGAGCGGGAGTGGGGCAAGGAGATCCTGCGCTGCTTCTGGGTCCACGCCAACCACGTCTACGACGCCATGATCAAGGTCGGCGGCAACCAGGGCATCACCGCCGGCTTCGGCCAGCTCATCAGCCTGTCGGGCCTGGGGCCCGGCGGCCGGGACATGACCAACGACCTGACCTGGGCGATGCTCGAGGTCATCGACGAGATGAGCCCGATCCTCGAGCCCAAGCCCAACGTGAGGCTGCACCAGGGCTCGCCTCCGGAGCTGCTCGAGCGGGTGGTGGAGATGATCGCCGGGAGCCAGGGCGCGCCCTTCCTGCTCAACTTCGACGAGCGCTCCATGGCCGGGCTGATGCGCCAGGCCCGCGAGGCGGGGGTGCAGCACCTCATCCACCGGGGCAACGTGCACGACTACGCCTCGGTGGGCTGCCTCGAGAACACCATGCAGGGCAACGATCGCTCGGGCACGGTGGACATCAACGTGGAGCTGGTCAAGGCCGTGGAGCTGGCGCTGACCGGGGGCCGGGACCTGCTGCCGGCGGTGGACCCGGTCACCGGCGAGCACGACCCCATCCAGCAGGACGGCCCCGCCACCGGCGACGCCGCCCTGTTCGACAGCTTCGATGAGCTCTGGGAGGCGTACGCCGCCCAGACCGAGGCCCTGATCGCCAGGGCCTTCGCCCTGTACGAGCGGAGCGAGCGCATCCGGGCCCGCTTCTCGCCCACCCCCTACCTGAGCTGCATGGTGCGGGGCTGCGCCGAGCGCGGGCTCGATGTCACCCAGGGCGGCGCCGAGCTGTCCTTCGTGACCGTCGAGGCCATCGGCTTCGCCACCACCGTGGACTCCCTGCTGGCCATCGAACACCTGGTCTTCGAGCGGGGCGCTTGCACCCTGACCGAGCTGATCGACGCCCTGCGGGCCGACTGGGTCGGCCATGAGCAGCTGCAGGCCCGGGCGCTGCACCGCGCCCCCAAGTACGGCCGGGACGACCCGAAGGCCGACGCCATGGCCAGGCGGGTCATGGAGCTGTGGACCCAGGCCTGTTGGCGTCACACCACCAGCACCGGGCGCCGGGGCAGGCCGGGCATGCTGTCCTGGAACTACTGGGTGGGCGACGGCCACGTGCTGGCCGCCACCCCCGACGGTCGCGCCCGGGGGCGCTTCCTGTCGAACGCCATCTGCCCCAGCAACGGGGCCGACATCCACGGGCCCACCGCCAACGCCAACTCGGTGGGGACCGTGCTCGGGGGCCACGCCACCGACGGCGAGGGGGACTGGGAGGACTGGCTCTGCTGCCTGCCCAACGGGGCCTCCCACACCATCACCTTCCACCCGGCCATGCTCCGGGGGGCGGAGCGACGGGCCAAGTTCCAGGCCTTCCTGAGGGGCTACGCCCGCAACGGTGGCACCGCGCTGCAGGTCAACGTGCTCGACCCCGAGATCCTGCGGGAGGCCCAGCGCCGACCCCAGGACTTCCGCCACCTGCTGGTGCGGGTCACCGGCTACAACGCCTACTTCACCTCCATCGGTCGGGAGCTGCAGGACGAGATCATCGCCCGCGAGACCCACCGGTGCTCGGTCTGATGGGGGCGCCATGAACCAGCCGACGGCTCGCGTCTTCTCCGTGCAGCGCATGTCCACCGAGGACGGCCCCGGCCTGCGCACCACCGTGTTCTTCGAGGGCTGCACCCTGGCCTGCGACTGGTGCCACAACCCCGAGAGCATCGAGGCGAAGCCCCGCGCGGTCTGGCACGACTGGAAGTGCATGGGCTGCGGCGGCTGCCGGGCGGTGTGTGAGCGAGGGGCCATCGAGCCGACGCGCCAGGGCCTGCGGGTGGCGGCGGAGCGCTGCGCTGGCTGCGGTGCGTGCAGCGAGGTCTGCCCCACCACGGCCATGGAGCCCAAGGCCGTGGAGCGGGAGCTGTCGTCCCTGCTGGACGAGGTGGAGCGGGACCGCGCCTACTACGACAGCTCCGGCGGCGGCGTCACCGCCTCCGGGGGCGAGCCCACCCGCCAGGCGGCCTTCGTGGAGGCCTTCCTCCGTGGCTGCCGGGAGCGGGGCTTGCGCACGGCCCTGGACACCTGCGGCCACTGCGGTGAGGCGGTGTTGGCGCGCCTGCTGCCCTGGGCGGACATGGTGCTGTACGACCTCAAGCTGATGGACGAGGACGCCCATCGGCGGCACACGGGCCACGGCCTGGCGCGGATCCTGGGCAACCTCGAGGCCCTGTTCGGGCCCGACGCCGAGGCTCCGCCCCTGTGGGTGCGCACGCCCTTGATCCCAGGCGTCACGGCCACGCCGGAGAACCTGCAGGCCATCGGCGGCTTCCTGACCGCGCGCCTGAACGGCCGGGTGGAGCGCTGGGATCTGTGCGCCTTCAACAACCTGTGCCAGGACAAGTACCGACGCCTGGGGATGCCCTGGGTCTACGAGGGCGAGCGCCCCATGGAGCCGGCCGCGCTCGACACCCTCATCGGGGTGGCGCGGGAGGCGGTGCCAGCCTCGGTCCAGGTCCGCCTCGACGGCCCGGGGGTGCAGCCATGAGCCGTGAGCCCACCCTGCGTACGGCCTTCGACTCCACCGACGTGGAGGCCTTCGCCCCGGACGCCAAGGTCGGGCTGCTGGCCACCATCAGCCCCGAGGGCATGCCCCATGTCAGCCTGATCACCACCCTCACCGCCGAAGGACCCGCCACCTTGTGGTGGGGGCAGTTCACCGAGGGCGCCTGCAAGGCCAACGTGCGGCGTGAGCCCCGGGTGGGCTTTCTGGTGATGACCCTGGACCGTCGGGTCTGGACCGGTCGGGCCCGCTGGCTGGACAGCCAGACCACCGGCGCGGCGCTGGACGGCTTCAACGCGCGCCCCATGTTCCGCTACAACGCCTACTTCGGGGTGCACAGCTCACACCGCATGGAGCTGGTGGCCGTGGAGGGCCCCGCGCCCCTGTCCGTGCCGAGCATGGCCGTGGGTGCGGTGGGCGCCACCGTGGCCAGCCCGATGGCGGTGGAGCGGGGCGCCCCCGAGGCCCTGCGTCCCTGGGCCCGCGGCCTGCTGCGGGGCCTGCAGACCTTGAAGTTCCTGGCCTGGATCGACGGCGACGGTTTCCCCCGCATCGTGCCCGGCGTGGGCGCCTCCCCGGCCGGCGCGTCCCGGGTGGTGGTCGCGGCCACCGGTCAGCGGGACGCCCTGTTGAAGCTGGCCCCCGGCCGCACGGTGGCCCTGTTCGCCATGAACCTGCAGATGGAGAGCGTGCTGCTGCGGGGCACCCTGGGCGCCTTCCGTGGTCCCCCGGGCCTCGAGCTGGCGGGGCTCGACATCACCCAGGTCTACAACTCCATGCCGCCCCAGCAGGGCCTGGTCTGGCCCCAGGAGCCGCTGGAGCCGGTGCGGGAGTTCGGGATCTAGCTCTCGTCCACCAGCTCGAAGCTGGCCTCGCCCATCGTCTGGCCGTTGGCCAGGATCTCCACCCGGTGCTCACCGGGGTACAGCCGCCGGATGCTGGCGTGCTTCATGGTCTGGTTCTTGGTGATGGTGAGGGTCTGACCCGGGGCGAGGGTCAGGGTGCGACCCTTGAAGACCTTGCGGGACAGGCCCGGGCTCTTGCGCTGGTAGTGCACAGCGTAGTCCAGCAGCACACCCAGCTCCCGATCGCCCGTGTTGGTCATGGTGACGTGGATGGCGAGCTTCGAGCCGATGACCACGCGGTGTGGCTCGAGCTCGATGGCCAGCTCGAGGCCCGTGGGCGGGCCGTAGCCCAGCACCGCCAGGGCGCCGGGGTGGCCGGCCTTGATGAGCCCCCGCAGGGCGTGCTTGACGAGCTTGGTGGTCTCTCTGCTGCTCGGGTCCCACCAGCGCTGGGCGAGCTCGATGGCGACGTCGGGGTTGTCCTTGGAGATGTCGTTGAGGTGGTTGGCCACCGAGCGGCGCACGTACTCATCGGGGTCACGGTAGAGGGCCTCGAGGATCGGCAGGGTGGGGCTGGGGTCTTGCTGCAGGGCTTTGATGTTGCCGCCCCAGGGAAGGCGGGGGCGGGTGCCCTCGGAGAGCCAGCGGCGCACGTGCACATCGGGGTGATCGAGCCAGCCCTTCAGCACCTCGATGGTGCCGTGGAGATCCCGGTTCAGCAGGGGCCGCACCGCGAACTCGGCGCTGAAGCGGCGGGTCATCTCCTTGAGGGTCGGTAGGGTGTGGGCGGGGTGCGACCCACCGTGCTCGTGGACCCAGTGCAGCACGGGCCAGTCCACCATGCTGGCGGTCAGGCCGTCGGTGCCCACCAGCGGCGGGCCCATGCTGGCCAGCAGCTGTCCGAGGGCTGTCGGCACGTCCGGATCCAGGTGGGGGTGCATGGCATCGGCCAGCTGCGCCACCCTGGCCTTGAGCTCGAGATCCTCGAGGCCGTCGTTGGCGGTGTCCTCGAAGGCCTGGCGGTCGAAGCCCGGGATCACGCGAGCCAGGCGCTCGGACAGCTCGGTGACCTTCTCGGCGTTGATGAGGTTCTTGAACGGCTCGGCCATGGCGGCTCCTGCGCGAGGTCATGCAAGGAGGTAGCGTGGCCCAGCGTCCTCCGCCGCTCGACGAGAGGGGTGACGCTCACCCTCCACGGAGCTGAACCGGAGGTGCGCCGGCTCGTCAGGGTGAGAAGCCGACCAGGCTGGTTCCCGGTCGCTCGGGGTCGTCTCGGACCGACAGGGTTCCCCCGCGCCAGGGGGCGAAGAGCTCGTCGCCGTCCCGCGTTCCGCCGGTGCAGGCCTGCACGCGGCCGCTGAGGGTGCTGGCCGGCTCGGTGTAGACGCAGCGCCAGCCGGTGGCCGTGGCGCCGCAGGAAGAGGCACCGACGAGGGCGGCGGTCGTGGTGGTGGCCTTGTCCAGGGACGCGCAGAGGGTGAGGGCCGGCGCCACCGGAACCACCGGCACGGGCTCCGGCTCAGGCGGCGGCTCGATGACCGGTGGCTCCGGGCGGCTCGCCGGATCGGTCCACAGCTCGATGCGGCGGCTCATGGCCTGGCTGGTGGCCCAGTCCTCGTGCTCCACCGGCATGGACTCGCCGCGACCCACAGCCGTGAGGCGCTCGGCCGCGATCCCGCGCTCCTCCAGGGCCTGGCGCAGCGCGTCGGCACGCTCCTGGCTGATGCGCAGGTTGTAGGCGCCCGAGCCCCGGGCGTCGGTGTGGACCTCGATCTGCACCACCAGCTCGGGCTGCTCCCCCAGCAGGCAGGCGATGCCCTGGACCGGGCCGGTGCTGTCTTCGGTGAGGGTGGCCGTGCGGGGCTCGAAGGCCACGGGGTCGGCCAGCACCAGCTGCTGCCCCTCCACGTGGGCGGCGCACGGGATGGCGTGGACCTGGGTGACGAGCAGGGCGAGCAGGGCGAGCATGGGACCTCCGTCGGCGGGAGGGAACGGGAGCGGGGCGCCCAGCTTACAGGCCCGGGTCCCAGCCTGCGACAGAAGTGCCCGCCTGGGGCACGGCAGTGGGACAGGAATGGGAGAGACAGGCCGGGGAACGCCTGTCGCGGTGTCTGGTCGGTGTTCGGTGATAGCCGGCCACCGCGGAGCTTTTTCACGAAATTGTGCCGGCCTGGCCATGGCTGGCATCATCCTTGCGAAGCAAGGGATCACTCGCGCCTGCGACCCACCCTCTTCTCCCGAAAGGAGCCGCCATGAACGCCATCACCCGTTTCGTCCGCGAAGAGACCGGCCAGAGCACGGTCGAGTACATGCTGCTCATCTCCGTGATCGTCATCGCCATCGTGGCGGCGGCCTACATCTTCATCCCCACCTTCCAGGAAGGCGTGCAGGCCCTGGCCGAAGACGTCAAGTCCATCCTGGACACGGGTAAGATCGGCAGCACCGGCACCGACCGCTAGCGGTCGGCAGCGGCCGCGCCGCTACGCCGTCGGTTCCCAGCGCAGCATCAGCCCCACGAAGGGCGGGAACGGCGCGGTGTAGGCGCGGTCGCGCAGGTAGGCCTGGACCACGAGGGTGGGGTTGATCCTGCCCTCGTTCAGCGACGCGGACACGGCCAGGCCCGAGCGGAGCAGCTCGTCCTCGGTGTCACCCAGCGCCATGCGCCAGGTGGTGAGGTTGCCGGCGCGCACGGTGGTCCCGGGCGCGGGCTCGAAGCTGTACAGCAGCAGGCCGTTGGCGGCGATGAGCTGGTCGTCAAAGCCCATCAGCAGCTCGTACTCGCGCTCGAAGGTGTAGTCCCCCGGCACGTCGGCCTGCAGGTGCCAGGAGCTGTACTCGGCGTTGGCCACGATCACCACGGGGCCGGCCTGGGCCTTGAGGGTCGGCGCCACGCCCCAGTGCCAGCCTGAGCCGCGGTCCTGGCGGTCGGGGTCCATGGACACGTAGTCGGCGATGTCGCCGTTGCTGCCGTAGTCGGCGTCGGGCTGGTCGTAGCCCACCACCGTCTGGAAGTTGCCGAAGTACAGGTCGTAGTGGGCGAAGGCCTGCAGCTGGAAGATGGCGATGGGCTCGAAGACCACCCGGGGCCCGGCCCGGAGGTAGGCGGGGGTGGCGAAGAGCTGGGCCTGCAGCTTGATGTGGGGGTCGTCGAACAGCAGGCTGCCTTCGTCGCGCCACAGCCCGAGCTTCATCCCGGGCCGCAGATCGGCCTGCATCCCAAGGCGCTCGAAGCTGAGGGCCGCGCGGACCTCGAGGTCAGGGGTGGGGCTGGCGGCCTGGGCAGCGAGGACGAAGAGCAGTGGGTTGAGCATGGGGTCTCCTTGGTGGTCGGGGGGTGTGGTGAGGGTCAGCGGCGCCGGCGCAGCGGCAGCAGGGCGAGCAGTGAGGCCAGCCAGGCGATGCCTGCGAGGGGCGCACCGGGGCTGCAGCCGCAGCCTGTCGAGGGACTCGGGTTCGCCTCGCCGGTGTCGTCCCCGTCGGTGCCTGTGTCTTCGGGGGTGCTGGTGTCCCACGGGACACCTGTGTCGAGGCGGTCGATCTCGGCGGCGTCGAACCAGGTCGGGGACAGCCAGATGCGCTCGAGCTGGTCCTCGCCCCCGTCTTCGCAGCCGCCCTGGCCGTAGTGGGCGGCGCCGTTGAGGGTCAGCGTGGCGTAGAGGTAGGACGGGAGGTCCCGGGTCCCGAGCAGGGCCCGATAGCTCCCGTCGCCCATGTCCGACATCCTCCGGCGGTAGCTCTTGCCGTACAGCACCACCGAGATGACCGCGGGCTGCCACGCGGCGGGGACCCGCAGCTCGACCTCGAGGCCGGCGTTGGGGGGGACCTCCAGCACCTCGCCCATGCCCCCCAGCTCCGTGTCCCCGGAGCGGTAGCGGATCACGGCGGGGACCAGAGGCCCGGTGGTGGCGTAGGTGCGGCGCTGGGCGATGGCGTCGCCGATGGCCCCGCGGTCGAAGGGCTCCCCCTCGGGGACCATCGCGACGGTCAGCCCGCCCCCGTAGGGGTGCAGGGCGATGTGGGCGTCGGGGGCGCAGACCTCGCCGGGCCAGCTGTCGTGCCCGTCGGTGCCGCCCATGAAGCCCAGGCGCTGGTTCAGGTCGAGGTCGCCCAGCACGGTGTCCACGGTGCGCTCATCGTCGGTCTCCAGCCACAGGGGGTCCCAGCCGTCGAGCCCCATGCTGCTGCCGTGGCGCGAGTAGACCTCCACCGCCGGGGCATACTGGCGCGCGGCGTCCCGGCGGTGGCAGCCCCAGGCGTTGCCCATGCCACCCTCGAAGCCCGGGTGGTGGGGGATGAGCAGGGTCGGGCCCCAGGTCTCTTCGAGGGTTGCCGCGTGCTCCCAGATCTGGTCGCAGCTTGCGACCGTCTTCGAGTCGCCGTCCCACTGCAGGTCCGCCAGGCGGAGCTCCTGCAGCGCGTCGTTGTCAGCGAAGAGGTAGGCGTTCTTGTGGCCGATCTGCTCGCCGTGCAGCTCGTAGTGGTACTCCGCGGCGGGGATCGTCACGAAGCCATCGTCGGGGGCGTGGGCCGCGATGGCGGCCTGCCAGGACACCGAGAAGTCCCGCGGGTCGCCCATGCGGCTGCCGTTGGCGTGCTCGGTCACCGCCATCCAGTCCAGCCCCGCCGCACGGGCGCTGCCGGCCAGATCCGCCACCGCGCCGCAGCCGTCGCAGGACGCCCCCAGGTCGCTGGAGGCGCCGTCCCCCGAAGCTCCGGTGTGCACGTGGGGATCGCCCAGGAAGAAGCTCCAGCCCTCGAAGCTCTCCGCGGCCGCTGCAGAGCCCGGCAGGGCGATGAGGGCCAGGCACAGGGCTGCGGGCAGGGAGGGCTCGGTCATCGCTCGGTCCGGGGAAGGCTGTGGCGCCCTGGACATTCGCAAGAACGGGGCCAGGAACTCCGCGCTGGCCGGCGGATAGGGCGAATCAGTCGAAACAGGGCTTATGAAGAAAGGAATTCAGATCCGGCATCCCCTGTGTCCCCCAAGGGACAGTGTCCCGCACCGTGTCCCGTGTTCCGTGTTCCATGGGTCAACACAGGGTTCCGTCGGACCCACCTTGACGGTGGCGGGCCGGCCGGTCACCCTGCCCGAGCCCCGATCCGCCATGTCCTGGAGCTCCCATGTCGCGCACCCTCCGTGCCTTGGTCCCCGCGGCCGCCGTGCTGTCCGCCAGCATCGCAGCCGCCCTGGTCTACACGCAGCTCAGGGATCCGGCCCGCCCGGGTGAGGCCACCGTGAGTCCGGCGCCAGCGGTCGCCACGCCCGCCGCCGAGCTCCCCCCAGCGACCACCCCCGAGGAGCTCGCGGAGCAGACCGCCGCCCGGGCCGAGCGCTGGCGCCGGCCGCCCCCCACCGAGCACTGGCTGCACGACGGGGCCGAGCAGGACAACAAACAGCGACGCAAGGGATGGATCGAGTACATCCACAAGGCGCCGCCGGATGTGGACTGGAAGGCGGTGGAACGCGCAAACGGCCTGGCCCAGATCGACAAGCGCAACGCCCTCGCCGACGGCCCCCCGCCTCCGACGGACGCCGCCTGGTTGGAGCGTGGCAGCGCCAACCTGGCTGGGCGCATGCACGTCACGCGGCTGTCCTCCGATGGGACGCAGATCGTGGCGGGCTCATCCAAGGGCGGCGTCTGGCGCGGCAGCCTCGAGGGCAGCGACTGGGAGCCGCTGGGGGACAACCTCTACGGCGGCGCCCACTGGCTCGAGGTCCTCGCACCCGAGATCGACGGAGACCCCGACGTCCTGGTGGCCGCCACCGACGGCGGCCTGGTGCACCGCAGCGACGACGACGGGCTCAGCTGGGTGGAGCCCAGCGGCCTGCAGTCCGCCGTGTGGAACATCCGGCGGCTCATCAAGACCTCCGACGGCAGCGACACCCTCTTCATGGTCAGCTGCTCCTGGAGCCGCTGCGCCCTGATGCGCAGCCAGGACACCGGCGCGAGCTGGGAGGAGCTGCTGAGCTTGTCCAGCTACGAAGGCGACGTCTGGACCCCCCGCACCGGCGACTCCACCCTCTACCTGGTGGATGACAGCGCACTGTGGGTCAGCGCCGACCTGGGCGAGAGCTGGGAGCAGCGGGGCACCATCACCCCGGACACCGGCCAGGGCGAGATCGTCGGCTGCGAGGCCGGCGCCCCGACCCTCTACGCCGTGATGGACGAGACCGCGCTGTACCGCTCGGACGACGCGGGCGAGACCTGGCAGTACATGCACGCCGTCGAGGACTACTGGAAGACCCTCAACACCTCGATGTCCGACCCCGAGCTGTTCGCCTGGGGTGGGGTCGAGGTGCACTACACCGTCGACGGCGGCCGCAGCTTCGACATCGTCAACGCCTGGTGGGAGTACTACGACGACATGGAGAACCTGCTCCATGCCGACATCCCCGGGCTGGACGTGCTCCCCGACGGCGAGGGCGGCGAGGTCTGGTACATCAGCACCGACGGCGGCCTGTACGAGAGCCGCGACGCCCTCGTCTCCACCCTCAACCTGTCCCTCAACGGCCTGCGGGTGAGCCAGTACTACGACACCCTGACCTCCCGCGCCGAGCCCGAGCACATCGCCGGCGGCTCCCAGGACCAGGGCTACCAGGTGACCAACACCATGGCCCAGCCTGACGGCGAGCTGCGGGACTTCGAGCAGATCATCTCCGGCGACTACGGCCACCTGACCTCGAGCGACGGCACCCACGCCTACGTCTACTCGGTCTACCCGGGCTTCATCCTGGTGCAGGTGGGCGAAGAGAACCCCTGGCTCGACTACGGCGACTTCCCCGCCGGCGAGCAGTACGTGCCCTGGCTGCCCCCCATCGTGGCCGACCCCGATGACCCCGAGGCCATGTTCTTCCCGGCCAGCAAGCTGTACCGCTACACCCTGCAGCCCAGCGGTGGGCTGCGCGGCGAGGTCTGGTCCGACGGCAGCCTGGACCTGCAGGGCGGCGAGTACGTCAGCGCCCTGGCGTTCTCGCCCCTGGACAGCGCTGTGGCCTACCTGGCCACCAACAACGGCCGCATGTTCCACTCGAGCGACCACGGCGTGAGCTGGACCCGGTCCAACAGCATCGGCCCGGACGAGAACTGGTACTACGGCCAGGCGCTCACCCCGTCCATCACCGACGTGGACACCGCCTGGGTGGGCGGGTCCGGCTACCACGGCACCTCCGTCTACCGGACCACGGACGGCGGCGCGACCTGGGAGGCCTTCGACGACGGCCTTCCGAACACCATGGTCTACAGCCTCTGTCAGGCCCCCGACGGCTCGGACACCCTGCTCGTGGGCACCGAGAACGCCGCCTACCGGCGTGACGCCGAGGGCGGCTGGTACGACGTGACCGGCGCCGACGCCCCGGTGACCACCTACTGGTCCTGCGAGACCCTGTGGCACGAGAACACCATCCGCTTCGGCACCTACGGCCGCGGCATGTGGGACTACCAGCTGGATCCCCTGCACGAGGGCTGCTACCCGGTGCAGGACTACGACGGTGACGGCGTGATGTGCGACGAGGACTGCGACGACCACGACGCCGGCATCCACCCCGGCGCCGAGGACATCTGCGGCGACGACATCGACCAAGACTGCGACGGCAACGACGGCTGCGAGGACACCGCGATCGACCCGGACCCGGTCGACCCGGGCGGCCGCTGCGGTGGCTGCGCGAGCGGCGGCGTGGCGCCCCTCGGCCTGGGCCTGCTGGGGCTGCTGGGGCTGGCGGTGAGGCGCAGGTCCTAGGGGCTCGAAGAAAGCACTTGCGGCGCCGCTGTCCGGGGTGTACTCAGAGTTAGTAAGCACTTACTAACTGGAGCGCACCCATGGCCCGTCCCCCCCACATCTCCGACGAAGAGCTGCTCGAGATCGCTCTGGAGTGCTTCCTCGAGCACGGCGCCAACGCCTCGGCGCAGCTCATCGCCGACCGCGTGGGCCTGTCTCAGCCCGCGCTGTTCAAGCGCTTCGGCACCAAGCAGGAGCTGTTCCTGCGCGCCGTGCTCCCCCCCGAGCACCTGCCGATCCTGGACTGGTTGGCCGCCAACCCGCAGCCCGGTGCGTTCCGTCCGCAGCTCCGTGAGCTCCTCGAGCAGCTCTGGGGCACCTTGAGCTGGGTCTTGCCCCGGGTGCAGCTGCTGCAGGCGGCGCGGCTCCCGCGCTCGGTGGTCTTCGAGCGCTACGGGACCGCCCCGCCGAAGCGGCTCATCGCCGGCATCGCGGGGTTCTTCGAGCGCGCCCGAGCGCAGGGCCAGGTGCGACCGAGCATGAACCCCAAGCTCACCGCGTTCCTGGTGTTCGGGGCGCTCATGGCCCGTCGCTTCCAGCGCGACATGATGCCGCCGGGCACCGACGAGGGCGACGCCGGCTTCCTGGACGCCACCGCCGAGACCTTCTGCTTCGGCGTCGTCGGCGCCGATCCCACCCCCACCCCGTGAGGTGCACTGTGACCATGCCGATCCGATCCCTGCTCCCGCTGCTGTTGATCTGCACCGCCTGCAAGCCCGCGGCGTTCGAGTACCACTACGAGGAGCGCCCCGTCGAGCTGCGCGACCAGGTCTATGACCGCCAGGCCGTGTTCGAGGGGCTCGACGCGGACGGCGATGGGTCGCTGAGCAGCGCTGAGTACCACGGCACCCAGGCGCTGTTCGACGACCTGGACACCGACGGAGATGGGCTGCTGGATGCAGACGAGGCCGCCTTCATGATGACCTTCGTCGAGATCCCGGGTGGGCGGTTCACGATGGGGACCGACGAGGCCATCCAGGCCTTCGCGGAGCCCCCCATCGACCAGGGGCCCGCCCACGAGGTCCGCCTCGACACCTTCTGGATGGCCGCCACCGAGATCACCGAGGCCCAGTACGCGCTGTACCTCGACAACGCCCTGGCCGATGGCGAGATCACGGTCACCCTGGGCGACATCTCGGACGAGTACCACACCCGCATCACCCACCCGGTGCCCGCCTACGTGGTCGAGGGAGCCGAAGGCACGACCTACGAGGGCCTGCCCTTCATCCACCTCGCCCCCATCACCGGCCTGACCCACGACGCCGACGAGATCAGCGGGCTGCTCGTGCCCAGCCACCCCCTCAACCGCAGCTGGATCACCTACAACCCGGTGTCGGAGGAGTTCTCGGTCTACCCCGGCTTCGAAGACTGGCCGGCGGCGTACGTGAAGTGGTGGGGCGCCATGGCGTTCGCCGAGCGCTACGCGCTGTCGCTGCCGACCGAGGCCGAGTGGGAGTACGCGGCCAGGGGCGGTCAGCAGCTCGACTACCCCACCGCCGACGGGAGCAACAGCTGCCAGCTCGCGAACTACGCCTGCTACAACGTCATGGACGTGCCCGGCTGGGACCTGGCCGACACGCCGGATGAGTACCTGGCGTTCCGCTATGCGGTCGGCTCCTGGGAGCCGAACCCCTACGGGGTGTACGACATGGCTGGCAACCTGTGGGAGTGGACCCTGGACTGGTACGCCGAGGACTTCTACCAGCAGGTGGTGGACGCGGGCATCACCGCGAATCCCGTCAACCTCGACGGCGAGGACCCCCCGCTCGACGGAACCGCGACCGGGGGCCCGGGCCAGGAGTTCAGCCACGACGCCCGGGTCTGCCGCGGGGGCAGCTACAACTACCATGAGCCCCTGACCCGCACGGCCTACCGCTTCCCGGTGTACTCCTTCATCGCCAACGATCACTTCGGCGCACGGGTGGTGATCCGGGCGGAGGGCACGGAGCTGAACGCGACGGAGTGAACGGCCCCCTGGGGTGCGCTATACTGAACGCATGTTCAAAGAGCCCCCCTGGAACCCTCCCGATCCATTCACCGATCACGCAGTCGAGTACGAGCTCGTCGAGGGTGTCGACGGGCGCGTGATCCTCGAGGACGCCACCCGGGAGATCCTGGCGCGCAACACGGCCGAGGCGGTCCCCTTCACAACCAGCGTGAACCCCTACCGGGGCTGCACCCACGCCTGCGCCTACTGCTACGCCCGGCGCTTCCACGAGCTGCTGGGCCTGGGGGCTGGCAGCGACTTCGAGCGGGTGTTGATGATCAAGCCCCAGGCCGGGCCCTTGCTCGCCGAGGCACTGAGACGCAGGCCCGCCTTGCGGGGGGAGCGGCTGCACTTCTCGGGAGCCACCGACTGCTACCAGCCCCTCGAGCGGCGCTACGGCCTCACCCGGGCCTGCCTCGAGGTCTGCGCCCGCTATGGACAGCCGGTCAGCATCGTCACGCGCTCGGCCCTGGTGGCACGGGACGCCGAGCTGCTGGCGGGCATGGACGCCTGGGTGGCCTTCTCCATCCCCTTGGGCGACCGCGCCGTGGCCCGGGCCCTCGAGCCCGGCGCGCCGTCACCATCGGCTCGGCTGGACGCCATGGCCACCCTGGCCCTGGCCGGGGTGCCGGTGGGGGTCTCCATCTCGCCCATCGTCCCGGGGCTGTCCGAGGCGGACATGGCGGACACCCTGCGGCAAGCCGTGGACGCCGGCGCGAGCTGGGCCGGGGCGGATCTGGTGGCGCTGCAGGGCTCGGTGGCCGCGGTCTTCGAGCGGCGTCTTCGGCGGACCCTGCCAGCCCGTGCCGACGCGGTGCTGGCCCGCATCCAGCGCGCCTGGGGTGGGGTCCTCGAGCTGCCCCGCACCCACCGTCCGCGGCACGACGATCCCGCCTGGCGGGCCACCTTCGAGCTGTTCGAGCTGCAGCGCCGGCGGGCGGGGTTGGGCCGCTCACCGCCGGCGGTGCGCCCACGGCGGCAGGGGCAGCTGGGCCTGTTCCGAGCCTGCGGCTAGGGCGATCCGGCGAAGCGGAAGGGGTAGTCGATGGTGAAGGGCTCCCCCTCGAACGGGGGGACCTGGATCTGCATCATCGCGTCGGAGAGGCAGGCCTCGAAGGGGCCGCCCTGGCGCTCGGGATCGGTCAGGGACACCGCGGAGATGCTGCCATCCGGCTCGATGGTCAGGCGGGTGGTGACGTCGCGGTGGTCGCCGAGGCGTTCTCGCTCGTCCTCGAAGCAGGCCCGCAGCGCCGGGGTGCTGGTGATCTGGAAGTCGACGGTGGCCTCGGCCCTGGCCCTGTCTTCGTCGCTGGCTGCGGGCGGCCCCTCCTGGCCGAAGGTGTAGGGCTTCTCGAAGCGCTGGGTGGTGGCCATGGGCGGGAAGGTCCACGAAGACGCGCGGGCGATGATGCAGTCCTCCAGGGCGTGATCCCAGGGCCCATGGCGCTCGATCGAGACATCGGTGGTGCGCCCGGAGGGCAGGACCGAGAAAGACAGGGTCCAGGTGCCAGCCAGCTCCGGGGCGTCGTGCAGCCGCAGCTCGTAGCAGCTGGTCACGCCGCCGGCTTTGCTCCGCAGCACCGCGCCCACCGCCTCCCGGATCTCTGCGGGCTCGCTGAGGGCCTCATCCTGGACGCCGTCGCTCAGCCCGTCGCCGGCGAGCCCCACACCCGGCCAGAGGGTGAGCACGCACACAGCGAGATGTTGGGGTCGGGGCTGGTTCACGGGGCTCCTCCTGGCATACTTCGTGACGATACCCCCTGTTCGTTCCGGAGTCGCCATGCATCGCGCCCTCACTCTGCTGCTCACCCTGTTCGTGCTCACCGTCGCGGTCCCGCTGATGGGCTGCCCCAAGAACGTCGAGTCCGCCGACTACGCCGCCGCCAAGGCCCTGGCGGGCACCTGGCAGGACGAGAGCGGTGGGACCTACACCATCGGGCTGTCGGGCAAGACGCCTGAGATGCTCGAGGTGGTGGACTACGACGGTGAGGTCTTCCAGATCCTGGCGACCGGCATGCGCGATGGTCTGTTCTACGTGACCTACCTGGTGCCCTCCACCCAGTACACGGTGGACATCACCATCACGGATCAACCGAGCGCGGACACCCTCTCGACCGCCTGGCGCAACCAGTACGACAGCGGCGACGAGACCTGGACGCGGGTCCAGTAGGGGCTCGCCTCAGGGCTGATCCCGCCCGTGGCCGGCGAGGGGTCTGCACGCTAGGGGATGGGACCCCTTTCAGCGCGCCACCTTGCGGGAGAGCCCATGCCCATCGGGACCTACAACACGATCATCGAGCCGTTCCGCATCCACTCCACCCAGCGGATCCCGTTCCCCACGGCCGAAGAGCGCCGCGCCGCCCTCGAACGCGCCGGTTGGAACCTCTTCGGGCTCAAGGGCAGCGACGTCATCATCGACATGCTCACCGACTCGGGCACCGGCGCCATGTCCGCCCGGCAGTGGGCCGGGATGCTCGATGGCGACGAGTCATACGCCGGCTCCCGCTCCTTCTTCCGCCTGGCGGATGTCATCCGCGAGATCACCGGCCTGCCCGAGGTCATCCCCACCCACCAGGGCCGCGCCGCCGAGCGCATCCTCTTCTCTGCGGTGGGCAAGCCGGGCCAGGTGATCCCCAACAACACCCACTTCGACACCACCCGCGCCAACGTCGAGTACACCGGCGCGGAGGCCCGGGACCTGGTCATCGAAGAAGGCCGCCAGCCCCAGCTCATCCACCCCTTCAAGGGCAACATGGACGTCGCCAAGCTCGACGAGACCATCGGCGAGCTGGGCGCCGATCGTGTCCCCATGGTGATGATCACGGTCACCAACAACTCCGGCGGCGGCCAGCCGGTCTCCATGGCCAACATCCGCGCCGTGCGCGAGGTCTGCGACAAGTACGGCCTGCCCCTGTTCATGGACGCCTGCCGCTTCGCCGAGAACGCCTGGTTCATCAAGCTGAGGGAAGACGGCTACGCCGACAAGGAGCCCCTCGAGATCGCCCAGGAGATGTTCTCCTACGCCGACGGCTGCACCATGTCCGCCAAGAAGGACGGCATGGTCAACATCGGCGGCTTCCTGGCCATGAAGAACCCCGAGCTGGCCCAGGAGTGCCGCAACCTGCTGATCCTGACCGAGGGCTTCCCCACCTACGGCGGCCTGGCCGGCTACGACATGGAAGCGATGGCCACCGGCCTGATGGAAGCCCTGGACCCCAACTACCTGCAGTACCGCATCCGCTCGACCGCCTACCTGGCCGACAAGGCGGTGGCGGCAGGCATCCCCATCGTGCAGCCCCCCGGTGGACACGCGGTCTACCTCGACGCGGCGCAGCTGCTGCCCCACATCCCGGCCCACCAGCTGCCCGCTCAGGCCCTGGCCGTGGCCCTGTACCTCGAGGGCGGCGTGCGGGGGGTCGAGATCGGCTCGCTGATGTTCGGCCGCGACCTGCCCGACGGCGGCTTCGAGCCCGCCGCCATGGAGCTGGTGCGCCTGGCCATCCCGCGCCGGACCTACACCCAGTCCCACGTGGACTACGTGGGCGAGGTCATCCAGCGCGTGGCGGCCCGGGCCGACGAGCTGCGCGGCTTCCGGGTCACGGAACAGGCCCCCTGGCTGCGGCACTTCACCGCCAAACTGGCGCCGCTGTAGACACGCGTCTCTCCCCCGGGTTCGCTCACTCCGCCGGGAGCTCCTTCGGGATGCTCTCGGTGGGCTCGTCTTCTTCGGGGAAGAGGCCCAGCAGGGCGTCGATGAGCTGGATGTCCGCCAGGTCGCGGGGGCGGCCCAGGGCGGCCTTGGTGGCCCGCACGTCGGCCAGGTCCGCGACCCGGATGCCCGAGGTGCGGGGATCGAGGCGGGCGCGGGCCGAGACCTGGTCCCAGCTCACTCCGGGGAAGCTCGACCAGACCTCGATGTCGTCGGCCAGCAGCAGGTAGGCGTGGCCCTTGTCATCGAGCTGCTCCGGGCGGTCTTCCTCGGCCAGCTCCTGGTAGAGGTCTTCCGACACGAACAGGTCGAGATCCCGGGGCTGACGGGGGAGGCCGGCCAGCACCAGCGGCCCGCTGCCGAAGACGATGGCGCGGCCTGCCCGGTTCGGGCCCAGGTGGCGCGCGGCGACAGCGGTGAGGGATTCGATGCTCATCGCGGGAGGTATACCCGAGGATTTGATCGGGTTCCACCCTTTCCACACTTCGTGACGGGACGCGTCAGGGTGGGGTGTGTTTCTCGGCTTCGGGCTAAGGAGGGTCCCTTCCACCCATCCCGGAGCGCGTGTGCTCTTCGAGCGTCTCTTCGAATCCGTCCGCCGAGCGCCCACCCGCCGCGTGGCCGTGGCTGTGGCCCGGGGCCGCAGCCTGATCGAGGCCATGGCCCAGGCCCGGGAACAGGGCGTCGCCGAGCCTGTGCTGTTCGGGGATCGGGGCCAGGTGCTGGCGGAGGCCGCCGCGGCCGGTGTCGAGCTGTCGGAGGACTGCATCGAGCACCTCCCCGAGCCGAGCCAGGCGCTGCAGGCCGCGGTGCAGGCCGTGGCGAGCGGGCGCTGCGAGGTGCTGCTCAAGGGTGGCGTCTCCACGCCGGACTTCCTCCGCGCGGTGCTGCGGCGTGACGGTGGCCTGCGGGGTCCCGGGCTGTTGACCCACATGGCGGCCTTCGAGCTCGACGCGCTGCCTCGGCCGCTGTTCCTGACCGACAGCGGGCTCAACGCCCACCCGGATCTCGCTCAGAAGACCGAGATCCTGCGGCTCGGGATCCGGTTCCTGCACGGCCTCGCCTACCCCCGGCCCCGGGTGGCCGTGCTGGCGTCCACCGAGCTGCCGGATCCTCGCATCCCCGCCTCGATGGACGCGGTGGCCCTGGTGGAGGCCGCCGCCGGGGATGCCCTGGGAGCCGCGGACGTCGCGGGCCCCTACGCCCTGGACCTCGCGCTGAGTCCCCACGCCGCGGCCCTCAAGGGCATCGCCTCCCCGGTGGCGGGGCAGGCGGACCTGCTCATCTGTCCGGACGTGGTGGCGGGCAACCTGCTGGGCAAGTCCATGCTCTACCTGGCGGGTGCCCGCGGGGCGGGGGTGCTGCTGGGGGCCCGCGCGCCGGTGGTGATGCTGTCCCGCGCGGACGATCCCGCCACCAAGCTGCGCTCGCTGGCCCTGGCGGTGGCCTCCCACCCGGGGTTCGCGCTGTGAGCCCCCTCATCGCGGTGGTGAACCCGGGGGGCGGCACGACCCGGTTGGCGGTCTACCGAGGGGAGCAGGCCCTGCACAGCGCCGAGCTCCGTCACGGGCAGGACGAGCTCCAGGCCGCCTCCGGCTACGCCGAGCAGCTGGCCCTGCGGCACCGGGCCGCCTGCGCGCAGCTGGGCGCTTGGGGGATCGAGCTGGACCAGCTGGCCGCGGCCGTGGGCCGGGGTGGCCCCTACCGCCCGCTGCCCGGCGGTGTGTACGCGGTCGGCCCAGCGCTGCTCGACGATGTTCGCGCGGGCCGCATCATGGCCGATCACCCTTCCAAGCTCGGCGCGGAGCTGGCCTGGCGGCTGGCGCAGCCCGGCGCAGGCCCGGCCTTCGTGGTGGACCCTGTGTCCGTCGACGAGCTCGCGGACGTGGCGCGCCTGACCGGGCTGCCCGAGCTGCCCCGGGTCAGCCTGTGGCATGCCCTGAACATCAAGGCGGTGGCTCAGCGACACGCCCGCACCCTCGGGGCCCGCCTCGCGGATCTGCGGCTGATCGTGGCCCACCTGGGCAGCGGGGTCTCCGTGGCCTTGCTCGCGGGCGGAGAGGCCATCGACGTCAACAACAGCGCCGACGAAGGGCCCTTCTCGGCGCGCCGGGCCGGGGGCCTGCCGGCCACCGGGCTGCTCGCGCTGGCGTCCCGACCGGGCTTCGAGCCCGCAGAGATCAAGCGTCGCATGATGGCCGGAGCTGGCCTGCTGGCCCACACCGGCAGCGCCGATCTGGCCGAGGTCGAGTCGCGGGCCGCCGCCGGTGATGACCACGCCGCGCTGGTGATCGAGGCCATGGCCTACAACGTGGCCAAGGCCATCGGTGCCATGGCCGCGGCGGCCGCCGGCGAGGTGGACGGGATCCTGCTCACCGGCGGCATGGCCCGGGGCGCGGCCTTCCTGGACCGGGTCGAGGCCCGCGTCCGGTGGATCGCCGCCGTGCACCGCTACCCGGGCGAAGACGAGCTGCGGGCCCTGGCCGAGGGGGCCTCGGCTGCCTTGCGTGGTGAGCGGCCGATCCTGGACTACCCGGATGGCCGCCCCCGCCGCTGATCCCGCTCAGCATGGGCCATTCGAAATAGGGAAAGCGCCATGCGCTGTAGGCTCCCTCACGGGCGCCATGGCAGGGAACGGGCGACTCTGGGGTCGAGAGAACACCATGCGCGTCCGCATCGATCCCGACACCTGCTTCCACTGTGGTCTCTGCGCGGAGATCTCGCCCGAGCTGTTCCACATCGAGCGGGTCATGGTGCGGGCCACCTTCGAGCGGGTGCCGACGGGCCATGAGCAGGCCTGCCTGGACGCAGCCGCCCGGTGTCCCCGCGGCGCCATCTGGCTGGCCGAGGTGCCGACCGAGCTGCTCGCGAACGTAGGCTGAACCAGGCTATC
The DNA here is from genome assembly GCA_964481655.1 of uncultured Enterobacterales bacterium. Taxonomy (GTDB): domain Bacteria; phylum Myxococcota_A; class UBA796; order UBA796; family JAFGLY01; genus CALDOK01. The sequence continues at coordinate 36,452 of CAYZVO010000056.1, forward strand.
CTGGACCTCCCCGCGAGGTCTCTATGCGCTCCTGCTCCGTCGCGCTGCTGGCGCTGTGCGCCGCCTGTACCCCCGATCCCGGTGACTCCGCAGACGGTCGCACCCTGTACCTGATGGGCGAGTCCTCCCTGTGGCCCTACCCGTCCATGCAGCTGACGGTCGAAGACACCAGCTCCTCCACTGGCCACCGCCTGGCCTTCCCCGAGGACCTGCTGCCCTACAGCGAAGACGGCAGCCCCATCGACGTGGCGCGCTTGAACCGGCTGGACGGCTTCTCGGTGGCCAACTCGGCGGTGGTGGCCTTCCCAGGAGTGGCCCTGGGCGGTGACAACCTGCCCCACTGGACCGACGTGGCCGCGTCCCTCGAGCCCGACAGCCCGGTGCAGCTGTTCGACCTCGACAGCGGCGAGCGCCTGCCCCTGTTCGCCGAGCTGGACGCCCACCCCGAGGCCGTCGGCGGCGAGAGTCAGGCCCTGCTCGTGCGCCCCCTGCGGGCCATGGCCTTCGGCACCCGCCATGCGGTCGTGCTCACCACCGACCTGGTGCAGGCCGACGGCTCCGCGGTGCCGGTGCCCGAGGGCTTCGCGGGTCTGCTGGACGGCAGCCCCCACCCCAGCCTGGCCGGTGAGCAGGAACGCTTCGAGGGGATGTTCGAGACCCTCGAGGCCGCGGGCCTGGCCCGGGGGGACCTGCTGCTGGCCTGGGACTTCATCACCGGCAGCGAGGAGGTCACCCACGCTCAGCTGGACCACGTCCTGGCGGCCTCCGCTGCCGCGATGCCCGCCGAGGCCACCCACGCCCCCACCGTCACCACCGACAACCGCTGGGGCGTGGACGAGGGGGATGTGCTCAGCCCCTACGCCTGGCGCATCGCCGAGGGCGAGTTCGCGCTCGACGGCTTCCTGACCGAAGAGGGGGACTTCGAGCTCGACGACGCGGGCCTGCCCGTCTCCCAGGGTGACGGCGAGGTCTACTGGATGGCCTTCGTGCCCGAGTCCCTGCGGGATGCCCCCGCCGGATCGGCCCCGGTGGTGGTGTTCGGCCACGGCATCCTGGCCTCTCCGAAGATGTACCTGTTCTACGAGGAAGACCCCATGGCCGTGCAGGCCCTGGTCGACCGGCTGGGGGCCATCATGATCGGCACAGAGTGGCGCGGCTTGACCACCAGCGACCTGGGGGACGCCGCCGCGGTGGCGTCGGACTTCGGCACCTTCCACCACCTCACCGACAAGATGATGCAGGGCCTGGGCAACGCCTACGCGCTGCCTCGGTTGGTGCGCACCCAGTTCGCCGAGCACGAGCTCTTCGCGGCCAGCGATGGCTCCGGTTCGCTGATCGACCCCGCGCGGGTCCACTACTACGGCATCTCACTGGGGGGCATCAACGGCGCCAACCTCATGGCCCACAGCACCGACATCGACCACGCCGTGCTGCATGTGGGCGGGGCCATCTGGTCCACCATGCTCGAGCGCTCGAGCAACTGGACCGCCTTCGAGACCATGATGGAGTACGGCGTGGAGGACCCCCTCGACCGCCAGGTGCTCTACGCGGTCTCCCAGCTGATGTGGGACCCGGTGGACCCCATCACCCACACCCAGGACCTGGTCGGGCGCTCGCTGCTGTGGCAGGAGTCCATGGGCGATGAGCAGGTGCCCAACCTCACCACCGAGGCCCTGGTCCGCTCCGTGGGCGCACCCCTGCTGGGCCCGGCGGTGGAGCCGGTGCTGGGGCTCGAGGAGGCGGAGGGTCCGCTGGGCCCCGACGCCGCGGCCCTGGTGCAGTTCGATCCGGAGCTGGGCCGGCCCCACGACACCAACCGGCCCTCCGAAGAGACCGGCGCCCACTACTTCCCGCGGCACTGTGAGCCCGTACACGCCCAGATCGAGCGCTTCCTCGAGCCCGGCTCCGAGGGCACCATCGAGCACACCTGCGGCGACGGCCCCTGCGTGCTGGGGGACGATGACTACCTGTACTGACGCCGGCTAGGCCTCGCTGTCCGGCGTGTCCTCGGTTGTTTCGTCCTCGGCACCATACTTCTCCACATTCGGCACCAGCTCGAAGGGCTTCTTGTCGCCCTTGTCCGCCACTGACACCGCGCTGTGCAGGTTCTCCGACACACGCTCGACATCCTCGTCGCTCTGCACGGTCGGCAGCGGCATCTGGGCCCAGTTGGAGCGGGTGACCTGCTCGGCGGTGGTGAAGACCGCGTAGACCACGCACCAGGTGTCGCCGGCGGGGGGCAGCAGCAGGAAGCGGCCCTTGGCGCGCTTGCGCTGGCACAGGCCGTTGACGGTGACGATGAGTGCGCGGATGTCGAGCTTGGTGTCCTCGACGGTGATCGGGAAGCGGAAGGCCCGGTCGCGGACCTTGTACAGCACCTTGTAGGTCCCGTCGGTGAGCACGTGGTCGGGCTCGAGCTCCTGGCCCTTGGGCCCGGTGATGTCCTCGAGCATGATGCCGCTGCGGCGCAGGCGGTAGTCGAGGGCGAAGAGGTACTTGCGGACGTCCACGGCCAGCAGCTTCGACGAGTCCATGATCATCGCCGGCATCTCGCCCTTCTGGTAGTCGAGGTAGCGGGCGAAGTCGACCAGGGGGACCCACCACAGCTCTTCGCGGCTCTCCTGGCAGTGCTCGAGGATGGTATGGCGGAGCACGTCGCTCTGGTGCTCGTTGAGGTGCTCCAGCACGCCCAGCTTCTCGAAGCGGGCCTGGATCATCGGCACGTCCAGGGGGCTGAGCTTCTTGGCACTCTCCTCCAGGGTGCCGGTGCTGCGGGTGGTGGTGCGCTGATGGCCCACCAGCTTGGGGCTCGGCCGCCCTTCCTCCTGGCTGCCCAGCACCGAGGGCCTGTCCTCGCGTTTCCCCAGCAGCTGCAGGATCTCGTCTTTGCGCGTCAGCCAGATCCACGCGCCGACGGCGATGACGACGAGCACGATGATGACGTTGAGCATGGCGTTGCCCTCGGGTTCGACCCTGAGCGTAGCAGCGCACGCGGCGTCCCGGTGACATTCCGAGACATTTTTCGGCGAAACGACAGTGATTTCAACGGGTTTCTGGTTGACGAGTTCTTGACAACCCGCCTGCGATCTCGTCCAGCGCGGTGCACCCCGGGTTTCCCCGGCCCAGAATCCGGGATCTCCCGGGGTGCGATCGTCTACTTCGCCGTGGCCACCAGGCTTCGCTCGCTCCAGCCAGCGCGGTGGAAGCGCCACCACAGCAAGCCAGCCATCCCGGCCACCATCAGGGTGGTGCCGACCCAGGCGCCGTAGACGCCCAGGCCCGCCGGCAAGGCCAGCCACCACACCAGGGGGATGCCGACGACCCAGGACATGAAGCCCACGGCCCACATGGGGTAGCGGGTGTCCCCGGCACCACGGAGGGCGCCGTAGGAGATCATGTTCACGCCGTCGAAGACCTGGAAGATGGCCGCCATGGGCAGCAACATCGCGCAGAGGCGCACGACCTCGGCGTCCGTGGTGAACAGGGACGACAGGGGTGTGGCGAGCACGGTGTAGACCAGCGCGGCCAGGCCGGTGACCCCGAGGCCCAGGGCCAAGGTGCGGCGTCCAGCCAGGATGGCCAGCTGCGGCTGCCCTGCCCCGAGGTAGCGACCGACCAGGGTGGTGGCGGCCACCCCCAGGCCCCAGGTGGTCATGAAGCTGACGCTCATGAGCCGCATGGCGACCTGGTTGGCGGCCAGCGCCGCCGCGCTGATCCAGCCGATCATGACCGCGAAGATCATGAACGCGCCGACCTCGAGGAAGAACTGCAGCCCCATGGGCACGCCCACGCGGAACAGCTCGCGGACCCGGGCCCAGTCGATGGGCTCGTGCACCAGGCGCGCACCGAAGCGGGCGCCGTAGTCGGCCCCTGGGCGGTGAACCACCCAGAGGAAGCCGGCCAGCATGAACATGTTCGACCCAGCCGTGGCCAGCCCGGCCCCGGCCACGCCCAGGGCCGGGAAGGGCCCCGGCCCGAAGATGAGCAGCCAGTCCAGCAGGATGTTCACGGCGTTGGCGACGATGGCGATCACCATCGGGGTGCGGGTGCGACCCAGCCCCTCGAGGTAGCCGTTGTAGACCCAGTACAGGAACACGGCCGGGAAGCCGAGCAGCCTGCACGCGGCGTAGATGCCGCCCAGGTCGGCGACGCCCTCGCCCAGGCCCATCCAGCCCAGGGTGGGGATGCTCAGGAAGAGCAGGAACACCGTGACACCTGCGCTGAGCACGGCGACCCGCATGCCCTGTCCGAGAACGCGGCCGCACTCGTCGGGCTGGCCCGCACCGTGGTGCTGGGCCACGAAGGTGTTCACGACCGTCAGCACGCCCAGGCCGAGCACGCCCAGGGTGAAGATCCAGGTGTGGGCCAGGCCGACCGCGCCCTGGGAGACCGCGCCGAGGCGGCCCACCATGGCCGTGTCCACCAGGCCCATGGCCGTGAAGCTGAGCTTCGAGATGACCACCGGGGTGGCCAGCAGGACGATCTCTCGCCAGCTGGGCGCCCGCATGGTGCTGCTTCCGTCTGCTGTCGCGCGTGACATGACGTCTTTCCTTGGTGGTGGCGATGCGCGTCGCCGTGGGGTGGGGGTGGAAGCTGGGTCCCGAAACGCCCGGACCCCCCCCCCCCCCGTGCGGGGCGGGGGCTAGCGGTTTTCCCGCTCGGGGTGGTGACCCCGACACACCCCC
>CAYZVO010000057.1:0-40742 GCA_964481655.1 uncultured Enterobacterales bacterium
GTCGAGGGCGGAGTTGGTGACACCTGATAGCGGGCCCATGTCAGGAGGTCTGGACGCCGAGGAGCGCTGCAACGGTGTGGACGACAACTGCGACGGCGACATCGACGGCGTAGGCTCCGTGGGCTCCGACACCTTCTACGCAGACAGCGACGGTGACGGCTACGGCGACGAGAGCAACACCATCGAGATCTGCGATGTGCCCGACGGCTACACCACGGACAAGTACGACTGTGACGACAGCCGCGCCGACGTCAACCCCACCGCGGACGAGCTCTGCGACGGCGCCGACAACGACTGCGACGGCAACGTGGACGAGGACGCCACCGACGCCACGGTCTGGTACGCGGACGCCGACGGGGACGGCTACGGCGACGAGGACGACTCCATCGAGTCCTGCGACCAGCCCGACGGCTACGTCGACAACGCCGACGACTGCGACGACGACGACACCCTCCGCAACCCCGACGCCGACGAGTACTGCGACGACATCGACAACAACTGCGACGGCCACATCGACGAGGGCACCGCGGTGGACGCGGTGACCTGGTACGGCGACAGCGACGGCGACGGCTACGGCAACAGCGCCGCCACCACCCCGGCCGGCGACCACCCCCGCGACTACGTCGACACCGCCCTGGACGGCCACGACGCCGACGCCGCCATCAACCCCGACGCCGACGAGCTGTGCGACGAGGTCGACAACGACTGCGACGGTGACATCGACGAGGCCGGCTCGGTGGACGCGCCCACCTGGTACGCCGACGCCGACAGCGACGGCTTCGGCGACCCCAGCTCCGCTACCCTGGCCTGCGACATGCCCACCGGGCATGTGGACAACGACAGCGACTGTGACGACAGCGACGCCGACATCAGCCCCCGCGCCACCGAGATCTGCGACGGCGTGGACAACGACTGCGACGGCGACGCCGACGCCGACGGCCTGATCACTGTCGATGGCGTGCTCAACTACGGCACCATCAACCAGGCCATCAACAACGCCCCCGACGGCGGCACGGTCATGGTCTGCGACGGCACCTACGTCGAGAACGTCAACGTCGACAAGGACCTCACCCTGATGTCCATGAACGGCTCGGGCTCGGTCACCATCGACGGCGACAGCGCCGGCGCGACCCTGGCCGTGGGCGCGGGCTCGGTCGAGATCACCGGCTTCACCGTCACCGACGGCGCCGGCGACGCCCACCCCACCCTGCCCGCCCTCACCGCCGGCGGTGGCGTCCTGATCCTCAGCACCGACGCGGTCATCCTGGACGACATCGTGTTCCTGGCCAACGAGGCCGCATTCGGCGCCGGACTCTTCGGCAACGAGGGCTGCGTGGTCACCGTGACCAACTCCACCTTCGATCTCAACGACGCCACCAACTCTGGCGGCGGCGTGTTCCTGTGGGACTGCACGGCCAGCTTCGACGGGGTGACCATCGAGGACGGCTACGCCACCTGGGGCGGCGGCCTGTACATCGACGGGGGGACCCTCGACCTGGACCTGACCACCATCGAGGACAACTACGCCACCGAGGACGGTGGAGGGTTCAACCTGGGCGAGGACACCGTGATCACAGCCACCGCGGACGTGCTGGTCACGGGCAACACCGCCACGGAGTACGGCGGCGGCGTGTTCCTCTCCACCGGCGCCACCTGGACCGGCGGCGAGCTGTACGACAACGAGGCCGACCTCGGCGGCGGCTTCCTGTCGGAGAACCTCGATTCCGGTGGCAACGCCATCGAAGATCTACTCTGTGAGTACAACTGGGCCGACACCCTGGGCGGCTGCGGCTACGCCTACGGCGAGCTGACCATCACCAGCAGCCAGATCCTGGACAACGGCGCCTACTGGGGCGGCGGCCTGTTCCTGGACGACTCCGTCACCTACCTGATGTCGAGCACCGTCGAAGAGAACATCGTCAACTACAACGGCGGCGGCGCCTACGTCTACAACGACAGCCAGCTGTGGTCGGTGAAGTCCGACTGGGGCACCGGCAGCACCGACAACGACCCCGACGACGTCTACGTGGACGGCGGCTCGAACGCCTACAACGGCTACGGCACCGGCGAGACCTTCAGCTGCTCGGACGTGCTGGGCACCTGCAGCTAGCGGCTAGCCCGTGGGGCCGCTCCCGTAGCGGCCCTGCACCGTGGTCAGCCCCGAGCCGTTGCCGGACTCGTCGATGAGCTCGAAGGCGAACTGGTAGGCCTGGGGGTTGGTGCACTGGATGTCGATGTGTTCGGCCTGGGCGGAGCCCCAGCACTGGCCGCTGTCCTCGCACACCAGGGCCACCGAGCCGACGACGTCGCCGTCGGTGTCGATGATGTGCACTCCGTTCTCGAGGTAGGCCTGCAGGGTCTGGGCGCCCTGGGGATCGTCTCCGACGGCCTCGAACCCCCACCAGTCGCCGGAGTCGTCGGTGACGTAGCACCAGGCGTCGGCTTCATCGATCACCGGGCTGACCCCGTCGGTCCAGCCATCGGCGGTGTCGTCCGGCCCGGTGTCGTCGTCCGGGAGCCAGATCTCGTCGTCGCCGGGGGGATCGCCGGTGAACGACAGGTACCCGGGAGCGCCCCAGCAGGCGCTTAGGTGGATGGCGAGCGTGGCGACGAGCAGGCGGCGCATGCTTCCTCCGCAGACCGACAGCGTAGCGGATGGCGCCCGGACACGGGAGAGCCCGCGCGCAGGCTCCCGGACCAGCGCGGCACCAAACCACCCTTGGAGGCCCCTTACCGGCGAGAGCTCGATGCAGCGCTCACCAAGAGTTGACGGCGAGCTGCGGGTTGCGTGGCATGGCGGGTCGGCGGAGGTGTATGGTGGGGCCTCGGGAGGCCCCATGCCGGTGAAGACCCTGCTGCGCCCATTCCAGCCCGACCTGGCGGCCCTGCGCGAGGTCGGCCGCGCCTTCGTCAGCACCGAGGGATTGATCCTGCTCTTCGGGGTCTGCATCTTCACGCTGAGGCCCACGCTCATGCGCGCCGACTGGGTCAAGGACGGGCTCGAGGCCATCCACCCCGTGCTCGCCAACCGCGAGCTGCGCATGCGGCTGATGAACATCGTGCTCTACGCCCTGCTGCCCATGACGCTGGTGAAGGTCGTGCACAAGCGCAGCCTGCTGAAGGACTTCGGCCTGCAGCTGCCCCCCCTGCGCTGGTTCGTCTTCTGCGTCGCCTACCTGCTGGTGGTCCACCCCATCAACTTCCTGTACGCCGCCGAGCCCAGCCTGCTCGAGCGGGTGCCCTTCTACCGCCCGGCGGCCGAGGGGGGCGCGGTGTTCTGGAAGTACCAGCTGCTGGTGGCCTTCGCGATGTTCGGCTGGGAGTTCATCCTGCGTGGCTACCTGCTGCTGGGCCTCCGGGAGCGCTTCGGCGCCCTGGCCATCCTGATCCCCATGTTCCCCTTCGTGATCCTCCACTACAGCTACGGCAGCTTCGAGCTGTGGGCCTCGGTGCTCGACGGCCTGTTCCTGGGCACCGTCGCCTACATGAGCCGATCCGTCTGGCCCCCGGTCTTCATCCACATCATGCAGAACCTGCTGTGGGAGATCGAGGTCGTGTACTGGTTCAATCCGCCGGGGGGCTAGGACCGGTTCCAGGTTTCTGAAACCGGAACGGGCGAACTGGTCCGCGTGGACGGACCGCTTCTGGCCTGCCGGCGGCAGGAGGGCGAAACCGGTCCTCCAAAGCGGACCGGTTCGCGGACGGCGATCGCAGAACGTGCGAACCGGTCCGGTTGGCCCGACGCCGGGCCAGCGTCCTGACCGTGGGGTATCGTGGAGCGAGGGGGACCGATGCGCCGAGCCCTGTTCCGGACAGCGCTGCTTTGGCTCCTGTGCGGCTGCGGGGAGCGCTGCGGTGGTGAACCCGTGGACTCGGAGTGTCCAGCGCCCGACAGCCCGACCCGGGACGACACCGGAACCGCCGATACCGAACCCCCCGCCGCCGATGCCCACTTCGGCATCGCGGAGCGCGCGGTGGTGGTGGGGCTGCTGGGGGCGCGTGTGGAGGAGACCCTCGGCGAGGATGGCTGGTCCGACGCCTACGGGGGGCCGACCGAGGAGATCCTGCCGACGGTGCGGGAGCAGCTGGTGCCAGAGGGAGCGCTGGTGCGTTCGGGCATCAACGCAGGCGTCACCGACTCGATCTCCAGCTGGGCCACGCTGCTGACCGGTGCGAGGACGATGCTCGCGGACCAGTGGCACTCCCGAGACTGGGCGGTGTTCCGTCCGGAGCTGCCCACCCTGTTCGAGCACCTTCGTGCGCAGGACGGCGGGCTCGGGGCCGAGGACACCCAGATGGTTGGAAACTCCATCACCCTCGGTGGCCTCACCTGGAGCCTGCACCCGAGCTACGGCGAGGCGTTCGGTGGAGGGTACAGCTGGGTCGACTTCCTCGGCGGTGACGACTGGGGCGAGCAACCGGGCGACGATGAGCAGGTCATCGACTCCGCAGGGCAGACCCTCGCTTCGGGCGCCACCCTCGTGCTGGCCTCCCTGCACCAGGTCAAGCGTGCCGGCTCCTACGACCCCGCCGAGTACGCCGAGGCCGTCGCTGTGCTGGACGACGAGCTGACGGTCCTGTGGACGGACGGGATCCAGGGCAACGACGCGCTGGCAGACGGCACCCTATACGTGCTCACCACCGGCTTCGGCCGCGAGCGAGACCCCGCCGAGGCCACCTCGTGGGCGGAGTTCGCCACCAACAACGCTGGCTGCCGGGAGATCCCCATGCTCCTGCTGGGCCCCGGTGTCACCGAGGGGGTGGAGACCGCGGGCCCATACCTGCTCGAAGACCTGGGGGTGACGGTCGGCTGGCTCATGGGCGTCGAGCAACCTCACGCCACGGGCCTGGTGATGGACGAGCTGCTGGTGGGTGAACCCGATGTGGACCAACGTTCGGGTCCGGCCTCCGTGGCCTCCGCAGGCGGCGTGCTCGCCTACCAGCAGTGGAACGACGAGCTCGCCCATCGCTCGGACATCGTCCTGGGCGATGAGGTACACGGCAACCCCGATGCCATCGCAGCGGAACGTCCCGTGCTCGCAACCCGGGATGGCGTGGTCGTCGCGTGCTGGCGCGAGCTGACCCTGGATCCCGACGATCCCGTCTGGGACTGGTCCCCCGTGTGCAAGCGACGCGACGCCGAGGGCCACTGGGAGGATCTGGGCAGCCCCGGCACCGGTGCTGCGTCCCCGCTGTGGGAGCCTGCACTGGTGGTCGACGTCGACGGCACCGTCGTGCTCGCCTACAACGCGGACGCTACCGCCCGGGCGGACGCGGAGTCGAACCTCATCATCACCCGCTGGAGCGAGGATGGGGGCTGGCTCCACCGCGCACACACCATCGGCACGGGCCACCTGCCCTCACCGGCCTCGATGGTGATCGACGGCGACACCCACTGGGTCGCCTACCCGACAGGGGCCATGGGCGACCGAGAGGTCGTCGTGAGGCGGGTCGAGTGGTCGGGGCCAGGCCTGCCAGAGAGCGCCGAGAGCCTGAGCACGGGGATTGACAACGACGGCCGCCAGCGTCACGAGCGCCCGGTGCTCACCCTTTGGGAGGGCACCCTCCACCTGGCCTGGCTCGATGTGGACCTCGAGGGCACCCGCGTTCAGCTCACCAGCACCGACCCCGCCGCAGTGGCGTGGTCCGAGCCCACCACCATCGACGCCAGCGGTGAGGTCTACCTGCACATCGCCCCGCGCTGGTCCGACGACGGCTGGCTGTACTGGGCACGGCAGGCCACCGACGGCGCCGAGCTGTGCCGGACCCATGCCACGGCACCATCCGATCTGACCTGCCAGGGTGTCGGCGCCCCCCACGTGGAGAGCCTCGCCCCCACGGCCAGCGGTACCTGGGCGACCACCAGCCAGGGAGATCGCGCCTGGGAGCTGGTCGAGCTGGGGTTCTGACCCCTACCAGTCCCTGTCCAGCTCCAGCACCTCGATGATCTGCTCGTACCTTCCCAACCGCACCTCCACGTGGTAGCTGGCGATGTACCGGCCGTTCGGCCCCCACGAGTAGTCCGAGGTCACCGCGCGGGTCATGGGGGGCATCTCGTCGGCATAGCGGGTCAGCTGCACGACCTCGCCGTCCTCGGTGAGGGCATGGATCTCGAGCTCGATGGTGGCGGCGGTGCTGGGGGGATGCTCCCAGCGCACGTGGCGGCTCGAGTTGAAGGTGATCAGGCCCCCGTTGGGTGAGGGATCGACGTGCTCCTCCCAGGTGCCCTGGGAGTTGGTGTGGTTGACGCGCCCCTGCCCGTCCAGGTTGGCCGAGAAGCCCTCGTCCACCAACCAGGCGCCGTCCTCGGTGTGGCTGTACCACAGCGTGTCGTCGATGAGCCCGTGGCTCTCGTAGAAGCCGCCGGTGTCGGTGTAGAGGTCCACCCGGTCCGCCAGCGCGGGGCCACCGTCCTCGGGGGCCACCCAGTCGGCGTGGCTCAGGTACCAGCCGTCCCACTGGTTCTCGTCGCCGGGCACGTCCTCGATGGTCACCACGGTCTCGCCGGTGGACTGGCGGGCGGTCCAGAAGACCTTCTCGCCGGTGTCGGAGAACTGCGGGTGCAGGGTGGCGCCCAGGTAGGGCACCTCGAGCAGGCGCTCGGCCCATGAGCCGTCGGCGCCCACCACCCACAGGTCGTCGTGGATGCCCCAGGCCACATGCTCGAAGCGGGTGCCCCCGTAGTGCTGTCCTTGGACCGCGATGAGCATGTAGTCGCAGCTGGGATGCCAGGCCGGCTGCCCCCGGATGCCCGTGGGCATGTCGGTCAGCTCGCAGGTCACGCAGCGCTCCCCGGTGCCCTCGGGGCTGATGGTGTAGACGTCCATGCTGCCGTCGTCCCGCTCCCGATCGAAGGCGATGAGGTCGTCTTCATGGCACCAGGAGACCCGGCCACCGTCATCGGTGAGCACGGTGCGCTCGACGACCTGGGGTCCCCCCTCCTGGCCCCAGACCAGGTCGCGGTGGGAGCAGGCCAAGGCGGGCAGAAGCAGGGTCCAGGCCAAGGCGAGGCGCATGGGTTCCTCCAGAAGGTACGAACATCCTACGCTGGTTGGACCCGCGAGGGCCAGGGTGGGGGAAAGGGTGTCGAAGATCGACGGATCCAGCGTCGGATGTTCGACGGTTTCGACGCCCTCGAGACGGTTCAACGCCCGTTCTCACGCTGGCACGCGGCTTGCGTTCCCTCCAGCCACCCACTGGAGGCCCCATGCGACCCTGGCACCTGACCATCAGCTCCGTCTCCCGCCTGCCCTTGTTCCCCAACCCCGAGCAACTGCGCCGGGCGGTGTGGAAGCTCTCGGAGGTCCTGGGGGACGACCTGGCCCTGTTCTGCATCGTCGATGACCACGTCCACGTGGTGGTGGTCTGCGAGGAGGCAGAGCTCGCCACCAAGACCCGCGCACTGACGCGCTCGATGCGGGCCCTGGCAGCGGTGGACCTGCACCCGACCTACGTGCGCCCGATCGAGTCTCGCAGGCACATGCGGACCCTGCTGGACTACATCCTCCGCCAGCCAGGCAAGCACGACCTGCCTGTCCACCCTGCACTGTGGGAAGGCAGCTGTCTGCTTGATCTGGTAGGCGCTCGACGCCTGCCCGGGGTGCGGCTGCGCATCTCGGAGGCCCTGCCGCGCACCACCCAGTCCGACGCGCTGGCCGCCGTGGGCCTGTCTCGCGCGCCGCTGGTGGCCGTCTCCCTCGAAGAACTCCGACGGCTGGGCCCGTCCCGCCTGCTCGCCGCCGCCGCCGCCGCCTCGGGCGCGCCGCCGACGCTGCAAGGCATCACGCGCTGTGAGGCGCGCGCACGCCAGGCCGCGTGTCGACTCGCGAGGGAAGCGGGCATCCCCCTCTCGGAGCTGGCCTGGCACATGGACATCACCCCACGCGCCTGCCGCCGTCTGGTGGCCAGACCGCTGGACGAGGACCTGTGTGAGGTCGTGCTGAGGCGACTGGCGCTGGAGCAGCGCGTGCGCGGGAGGGGGTGATCGGACCGGTTCGACTGTTCCGCAATGAGAACCTTTCAACCGGTCCTCCTACGCGGACCTGTTCCGCGCTTCCGGGCCTGAAAGCCCAAACCGGTCCCGTGTACAGGACCGGTTCCGGCGTGCCGGTTTCGGAAACCTCGAAACGGTCCGCCCAGCCCGGCCGTGGCTCCCCGGCGCCCCCCCGGCTAGGCTGCCCCCATGAGCCTCCCCCCCACCATCCCCATGCACCCCGTCGATGTCTTCTACGGCGTGGTCGTGCCTCAGGTGCAGACCTACCTGGTGGCCGCGCCGCGCTTCGAGCTCGACGAAGCCAGCGCCAAGGAGACCATCGAGGCGCTCATCCGGGATCGATTCCACCGCCACGCCTACGACATGCCGAAGACCTTGGGGGTGATCACCACGCTGCACCGCGCGGAGGACCTCACGGCCCCGGTGGAGCTCATCGAGCTGTCCGCCCTCGAGCTCATGGACGCCGACGCCATCGACGCCGCGCCCGGGGATCGGCACTGGCACCTGTTCATCGCCCAGGACGCCGAGATCACCATCCTGATGCTGGTCTACGACCACATCATGAGCCACGGCTACACCGGGCGGACCTTCCTCTACGCGGCCCTGGACGCCCTGCGGCCCGACGCCTCCGAGCCCCCGGCCCTCTCGGACACCCAGCAGGCCCGCTTCGCCGCCTACCAGGCCCACATCACCGCCCAGTTCCAGGCCCGCGCGCCCTGGTCCGACTACCGTCGCCTGGCGTTCCCCTCCGAGCGCCTCCGGGCGTTGGCCAAGGCCATGGATCAGCCCTTCACCGAGGCGATCATGCTCTGGCTGGCCCGCAGCCTGCTGGACGTCTCCGACCGCCCCTGGCCGCTGGAAGCCAACGTCTTCCGCATGGAGCCCGACGGCGATCGCACAGCCTGGATCCAGGCCCCCATCGGCAACCTCGGCCTGCAGCTGGACAGCTGGGAGATCCTGCCCTCGGGGGCCTACGCCCCGGGCCAGGGCCCCATGGGTGACGACCCCGAGGGCCTCGAGCGCTTCGTGCGCTTCTACGAGGGCTTCCTCTGGAAGCTGCCCATCGCCCTGGGGATGAAGTGGGTGCTGGACCGCGCCCGCAAGGCGGGCCCGCCCGCCGAGACCGAGCGGCTGGTGCTCAACAACCTGGGGCACACCCCCTACCCCTTCTTCCGGACCATGTTCTTCGATCCGGCCAACCGCTGCGACCGCTTCGGGCTGGTCTTCGTCGACGGCATCCAGGATCGGGTGGAGCTGCAGCTGGCCTGGCCCCACGAGTTCCTGGAGCACTTCGACGGCGACGCCTTCGAGGGCGCCCTGGCGGACAACCTCGAGGCCATGGCCGCCGACCCGCGCCTGCGGCGCATCGAGGACTGAGGGCTACAGCCCTTCCAGCGAGCACACGATCGGGTGGTGATCGAAGAAGACGATCTCACTCACCGCCGGCGAGCCCTCGCTCACACCGGGCACCACGCAACCACCGCTCAGCCCGTCGCTGAGGACGTGATCGATGTTGGCCAGGCCCTGGTAGGTGGGCTCGGCGTCCGCGCCGACCTCGCTGTGGAACACGAACGAAGATCCATCGACCGCGCCGGCCAGGTACAGGGCGGAGTCGTCGTAGCTGGTGGCGCGACCGGGGTCGGTGTTGAAGTCACCCATGACCAGGTTGAGGGCGCCGTTGGCGGCGGGCGCGCCGTCGCCCAGATCCTCGAAGACCTGCCGGAACTGAGCCTCGCGGCAGTCGCGGTCCTCGCCGCTGATGCCCGATGAGCCGTGCACGTTGACCACGGTGAGCTCACCCCCGTCCACCAGCTCGATCACCCCCCGCCCGACCCGAGCGCCGCTACCGCAGCCCTCGATCTCGGCGCCCTCGAGCCCCTCGAGGTGGAAGTCGTCCTCGAGCCCCACGAAGCTGCCAACGCTGCGCCGGACCGCCGCGCACTTGTCGTCCTTGCCAGGGTGGCAGGCCACCTGCCAGCCCTCCCCCAGGACCACCTGCGCCACGGTGGGGTCTCCATCTGCCCAGGTCTCGCAGACGAAGCCCGCCTGGGCCTCGGTCGGGATCTGGGGGCAGAGCCCGCTGTAGAAGACCTCCTGGAACACCACCACGTCGGCCCCCAGGCCCTCGAACCAGGCCCGGGCGTCCTCGACCACCGCCTCGAAGGCCAGCCCGTCGCCGTAGAACTCGTCCGAGTAGCCGGCCTCCACCGGCGTGTAGCCGCCGTTGGGGTCGTCGTCGGGCACCGAACCCTCGGTGGTGCCGGTGTTGAAGGTCACGGCGGTGAGCCCCCGGACGGGGACGCCGCTGTCGTCGGGAGGTGGGCAGGCCGTGAGCAGGGCCATGGTGAAGACCAGCGAGGTGGAGCGCATGGAACCTCCGTACGCAACCCCCGTATCCCGCTCCTGAAGCACAGCGGGCCGCGCCGAAGCGCAGCCCGCAGGTCCCTGGGACGGAGCGGCTACTCGGGAGCGCCTTCCGTGATCCAGGTCTCGATCATGGCCAGGTCGGCGGCCGACATGCTGCCACCACCCAGCGGCATCTGGCCGCCCACGGAGGCGGTGCCGTTGATCTTCTGCCACAGGTAGGAGGTGCTGGTGTCACCGGCCTCGACGAGGTTCAGGGCCGGGACCTGGCTGGAGACCACACCCACGGTGGCGCTGTATCCACTGTCCAGAGCGAGGCCCGCCGACGACCCGCCGCCGATGTGGCAGCTGGCGCAGTTGGCATCCCACAGGGGCTGGATGTCGGTGTTGTGGGTGTAGGTGTAGGTCGGGGCGCAGGCGTTGTTGGCGTCGCCCGGGGTGCCCAGATCGCCGTCACCGTAGGCGTCGGTGGCGTCGCACCAGTTCCCCGCGTCGTCGTTGCTGGTGGCGTCCACGGAGGCGCTGTCCAGCTGGGCCGCGAAGCCGGAGCCGCCGGGGAAGGCCGAATCGTAGATGACGTCGTCGATGTCGATGGTGCCGTTGTTCAGCACGATCTCGTCGGAGCTGTTGGAGAGGTACCAGGAGCCGCCGTAGTCGTAGTCCACGGTGACGCCGCCGTTGGTGGAGCTGTCGTCGTTGTTGCCGAAGACCACGTAGTCGCCGTCGGCCACCACCAGGCTGCCCACCACGGTGTGGCTGTCGGAGCCCAGGTCGTAGAGCACCAGGCCCTCGAGGTCCACGTCACCGCCGGCGGCGTTGTAGACCTCGAACCACTCACCGGAGCCATCCGAGACCGCAGCCGGATTGGCGATGTACTCGGTGATGACCAGATCGCCCGCGAGCAGGTCGGTGATGGCGAAGGTGGTGGAGCCGGGGCCGTCGGTGCCGTCACAGTCCTGATCGACGCCGTCGACCGTGAGGTCGGAGGCCGCCGGGTTGATGGTGGCGTCGGTGTCGTCGCAGTCGTCACCGCCGGAGGCCAGGGCGAACCAGCTGTCGCCGTCGGCGTCGGTGCCCACGGTGATCAGCCACTCGGAGGACACGTCGTAGACATCGCCGGTGCTGTGGTCGGTGCCGCCCGCGTCGCAGTAGGACCAGGTGACGCCCGCGTCGCCGGAGAAGCGGAACGCGACGCCGAAGTAGCCGGGCTCGGCCATGGTCTCGGTGACCGCGTACTCGTCGTTGGCGAAGTAGTCGGTGTTGAAGCTGGAATCGACCCAGGTGAAGGCGGAGGGATCGACCTCGGGGTTGGCGCCGGTGCCGCCGTAGCCCAGCTGGCCGGTGATGCCGGCGCCGGGGCTGCCGACGTCGGTGACGCCCGCCGCGTAGACCTGGCCGTAGACATCGATGCTGTCGCCGGTCGCCAGGGTCGAGGTGGAGACGTACTGCACGTTGCACCAGTCGATGGTCACGCAGGCGGCGTCCGCGCCGTCGCAGTCCTGATCGATGCCGTCGCCGCAGATCTCGGTGGCGCCGGGGTTGATGGTGTCGTCGGAGTCGTCGCAGTCGGCGCCGCCGAACGCGGTGTCGTCGTAGCCGTCACCGTCCGCATCCGTGGGGACCGCGCAGACCGCGTTGGCCGCGCCCGGGGTGCCGTAGTTGGAGGCGCCGTACATGCTGGCCGCCGCGCACCAGTTGGCCGGGTCGTCGTTGCTGGTGGCGTCCAGCGCGGTGGGGTCGAGCTGCAGCGCGTAGCCGGAGGAGACGCCCCAGGTGCCGTCCCAGATGATGTCGTCGAGGTCGATGGTGCCGTTGTTGAGCACCAGCTCGTCGCTGGAGTTGCTCAGGTTCATGCCGCTGTAGGCGTAGTCCACGGTGACGCCGTCGTTGGTGGCGGTGTCGTCGTTGATGCCGAAGACCACGTAGTCGGCCGCGGCCACCAGCAGCGTGCCGCTGACGGTGAAGCTGTCGGAGCCGAGGTCGTAGACCACCAGGCCGTCCAGGTCCACCTCGGCGCCCGAGGCGTTGTACACCTCGAACCACTCGCCCGCGCTGTCGGCCACGACCGCCGGGTTGGCGTGGAACTCGGAGATGACCAGATCGCCGGCGACCAGATCGGCCACCGCGGTGGCGGAGGAGCAGGCCTCGTCCGCGCCGTCGCAGTCCTGGTCGATGCCGTCGCCGCAGATCTCGGTGGCGCCCACGTAGATGCTGGCGTCGCCGTCGTCGCAGTCGGTGCCGCCGTCGGCGATGCTGTCGAAGCCGTCGCCGTCGAGGTCGGTGCCCGCGGTGGCGTCGGTGCCGTCGCAGTCCTGGTCGATGCCGTCGCCGGGGATGTCCGTGGCGGCGGGGTTGATGGCGGCGTCGCGATCGTCGCAGTCGGCGTCGTTGTCGGCGTAGCCCGAGGGCTGGGTGCAGGAATCCGCGGTGCGGACGGAGGAACCGTAGCTGTCACCGTCGCCGTCGATGTACCAGGTGGTCATGTCGGTGGCGGTGGAGTCGATGTCGCCGTCGCAGTCGGTGTCGACGGCGGCGCAGACGTCCGTGGCGGCGGGATTGATGGTCGCGTCGGTGTCGTCGCAGTCCACATCCGAGGTGTAGCCGTCGCCGTCGGTGTCGGTCAGGGCGGTGGCGTCGGTGCCGTCGCAGTCCTGATCGATGCCGTCGTCGGGGATGTCCGTGCCGCCGGGGTTGATGGCGGCGTCGGTGTCGTCGCAGTCGGTGCTGTCCGCGACGTAGCCGGTGCTGGGCACGGTGCAGCTGGTGACCGGGGTGCCGGAGAGGTCGCCGTAGCCGTCGCCGTCCGCGTCCTCGTACCAGTCCGAGGCGTCGGTGGGGCCGGTGTGCTAGTCTCTTTCGCTTGAGTTGTCGATGCCGTTGTTGATGTCGGTGGCGCCGGGGTTGATGGTCGGGTCGGTGTCGTCGCAGTCGGTGCCGCCCCAGAGCACGGCGTCGTAGCCGTCGTCGTCTTCGTCGATGTCGGCGGGCGGGCACTCGGTGTTGTCGTCGCCCGGGCTGCCCAGGTCGCCGTCGCCGAAGCTGTCGGTGGACTCGCACCAGTTCTCGACGTCGTCGTTGCTCACCGAGTCCCAGCTGACCGGGTCCAGCGCCATGGAGACGCCCGGGTCGAAGGGCCAGTCGGTGTCGAAGACCAGCTCGTCGATGACCTCGGCGCCGTTGTCGAGGTAGAGGGCGTCGGTGGTGTTGGCCAGCACGAAGCCGGAGTAGGCGAAGTCCACGGTGACGCCGCCGTTGAGGCTGCTGTCGCCGTCGCGCCCGAAGACGACCAGGCCCTCGGACTCGACCACCACGGAGTCGGTCACCTCGAACAGCTCGGAGCCGTCGTCGTAGACCAGCAGGCCGTACAGATCGACGATCTCGCCGGAGGCGTTGTAGACCTCGAACCACTCGCCGTACTGGTCCGCCACCGCGTCGGAGTCCGCGAGGACCTCGGTGATGACCAGGTCGCCGGCGACCAGATCGTCGATGGAGGGGAGCGCGTCCTCACCGTCGCAGTCCTGGTCGATCTCGTCCAGCGGGGTGTCTTCGGCGCCCGGGTAGATGCTGGCGTTGGTGTCGTCGCAGTCGTCGTAGCCGTCTTCCTCGGAGAGGAAGCCGTCGCCATCTTCGTCGCGGCCCACCGTGGCCTCGCCCTGCTCCGCGGCGTCGTAGGCGTCGTCAGGCGCGCTGCCGTCGAGGTCGCAGTACAGCCAGGAGTCGCCGGCGTCCACGGTGAAGCGGTAGGCGTAGGCGTACATGCCGGCGGCGTCCGCGTTGATGGTGGCCACGTACTCGTCGAAGCTGTCCACGTCGGAGGACCAGCTGGCCCCCGCCCAGGTCCATGCCCCAGGGTCGGCGGAGGGATCGGAGTCCAGCTCGCCGTAGCCCAGCTCGCCAGCGATGGCGGCGGATTCGCCCTTGCCGTCGCTGTAGTTCGGGACGCTCACGAGGCCGTAGACCTCGCTCGAGTCTTGACCCGGGGCGACGATCAGCTCCGCGGGCCGATCCAGGCTGCACCACTCGAGCTCTGCGGGCGGTGGCGAGGTGTCGGTGTCGGCGTCGGTGTCAGCATCGGCATCCGAGTCCGAGTCGCTGTCCGCGTCGGTGTCGGTGTCGGTGTCGCCTTCGACGTAGGTGTCCTGGGTGTCGTCCTTGTCTCCGCAGCCGATGAGGGTGGCGACGGGGAGAAGGAGAATGAGCCACGAAGAGTGGGTGCGCATGGGCCTGCTCCATGGTGGGGTCCACCATTGTTCTAGGCCGTTGAAGCCCCTCACGCCAACCCGCGCGTGAGCCCCGCGCGGCCACCGGGGAGCCAGCCCGCGGACGGCCTATTAGGTGGTCCGCGACGACCCGCGTCGAGGTTCCCGATGCACCTGCTGCTGCTCATCTCCGCCACCTCCCTCGCACAGACCCCGGTCATGGTGTCCCGCTTCGAGGCCGCTCAGCCCGACCACGCCGCCATCGCCCGGCAGTTCCCCGGCTGGGTGGACGCGCAGCTGCGGCGGGTGGAGGGCCTCGAGGTCCAGAGCCCGGCCTCTGTCTCGTTCATCCAGGGCAAGGCCGGCGCGGACTACATCGAGGCCTGCCCGGCCGAGCAGGTCCTCGGGTGCACCTTCGATCTGGCCGAGGTGGCCGAGACCCGCTGGGCGGTGACCGGCGTGGTCCGCGACGAGGTGGTCTTCGACGACGAGGTGGTTCCAGGCGTCGAGGTCGAGCTGACCGTGCTCGACGTGGACGAGCAAGAAGAAGCCTGGAGCCTGACCCTGCCCTACACCCGCGGCGGCCAGGCCGAGCTGGTGGACTGGGTGGTGCGCGCCGTCAGCGCCCTGGTCGCCGACGAAGAGCCCCCCTACCCGGAGCTGGACGAGCCACTGGACGAGTTCATCGACGACGAGCCCTTCGATCCCGAGCAGGATCTGAGCAGCCTCGAGCAGGAGATGGGCGAGGTCGGGCACCCCGAAGGCGTCGAGGACCTCGGCGAGGGCCGCCAGGAGCGCGAGCCCATGACCATGGAGCAGCTGCTGGCCGAGTACGGCGAGGCCGAGCCCTGGCGAGACCTGGACATCAGCGCCCAGCAGTACCTGCGCTGGTGGAACAGCGGCTGGGGCTACCGCACCTGGCAGGACAAGCGCCGGGGCCGCAAGGGCCAGGTCACCGTGCGCGGCCTGGTGGGCGGCGGCGCGGGCCCCAGGGGCGGTGGCTACCACGCCCAGTACGCCATGGACGACATCAACTGGCGCACCGTGCTCGAGTACTACGCCTGGCAGGCCGCGACCCAGGGGGCGGGCCTGAGCCTCGGCATGAACATCGGCTACGGCGTGACGCCCACCGTCGATGTGGAGCTGGGCATCGGCAGCCACTGGGGTCCCTTCCAGACCTACGTGGCCAAGGAGTACCTGGGCAACACCCCCGAGACGGTGGTGGACGAGGATGGCCTGCAGGGCGTCTTCGAGGCCAGCCTCGGCGCCCGGATCACCCCGATGCCCTTCTCGAAGCTGCGCCCGACCCTCGGCGGCGGGCTGGTGTTGTGGAACGGCACCAAGGGCGACGCCCACGCCGAGCTGCCCCCGCCGCCGGTGGAGCTGCCCATCCCCGACGCCAACACCCTGATCGGGGCCTACGGCCTTGCAGGAGCCGAGCTGGCCATCAACGACACCGTGGGCGTCGTGCTGCAGCTGCCCGTCCAGATGTTCTTCGCCGGCACCCAGGCCAACGTCTACGACGAAGGCTCGGACATCATCGAGACCAAGCTCCAGCCTCCCGACAGCCCCTCCCTCGGCTGGGCCATCCAGGCTGGCGTCCAGCTGCACCTGGGCGGGGGATAGCCCCATGCAGCCCAGCCTCTGGGGGATGGAGCGCCACAGGGGGCGCCTGCACTGGGACGGGCACGATCTCAGCGCTCTGGCCGAGACCCACGGCACCCCCGTGCACGTGGCGTCGGCCCGCACACTGCGCGCCCGCGCCCGGGAGCTGCGGGAGGCGTTCTCGGGCTATCCCGCCCCCCTCGGCATCCACTACTCCTACAAGACCAACCCGGTGGCCGGTGTGCTGCGCGTGCTGCACGACGCCGGCCTGGGGGCCGAGGTGGTGGACGGCTACGAGCTGTGGCTCGCCCGACGCCTCGGGGTTCCCGGCGACGAGATCATCTTCAACGGCGCCAACAAGTCCGAGGCCGAGCTCGAGGCCGCCGTCGAGGCAGACGTCGGCTTGCTGGTGGTGGACGGGCTGCGGGAGCTCGAGCGAGTCGAGGCCATCGCGGCGAACGCCGGCCGCACGGCCCGGATCGGGCTGCGGGTCTGCCCCGACGTCAAGCCCCGCGGGGTGCCGGTGCAGGCCGCCGCCGGGTCGCGCCGCAACCTCTACGGCCTGGACCTCGCCAGCGGCGAGGCCGACCTCGCCATCGCCCGCGCCGTGGGCAGCCCCCACCTGCGCCTGCGGGGATCGATGGCCCACATCGGCACGGGGATCCACGATCTGCAGGCCTACCGCGCCGCCGTGACCCGCCTGCTCGAGGTGCAGCTGGCCATGCACCGCGCCGGCGCCGAGCCCGACGTGCTGGATGTCGGCGGGGGCCTGGCCGCCCGCCTGGCGCGCTCCTTCCATCCCCTCGAGCTGCTGCGCTACTACGCCCTGGGGCGCTGCCCGTCCCGGGTCCAGCCCGGCCCCGCGGACCTGTTCGAGCGCTTCGGCGCCATCCTGGGCGAGGGCGTGATGGACGCCTGCCGCCGGCTGGGCCTCGAGCCCCCGGCGCTGCTGCTCGAGCCCGGGCGGGCCCTCTCCAGCGACGGCCAGCTGCTGCTGCTGACCGTGGGCACGGTCAAGGAGCGCCGCGGCGTGGGCCGCTTCGTCCTCGTCGACGGCGGCGCGATGACGGTCTCCATGATGTTCCTGGTGGAGCACCACGCCGTGTTCCTGGCCAACCGCGACGCCCCGATCCAGGGCCGCTCGAGCGTGTTCGGGCGCCTGCCCACCCAGCTGGACGTGCTCTACCGCGGCCTGAAGCTCCCCCGGGTGGTCGAGGGTGACGTGCTGGCCGTGATGAACAGCGGCGCCTACTTCACCTCGACCGCCACCAACTTCGGCGGACCTCGCCCCGGGGTCGTGATGCTCGACGGCCCCAGGGCCACGATGGTGCGCCGCCACGAGCGCTACGAGGATCTGGCAGCCGTGGAGCTCAGCCTGGACCAGGACGCCCGGTGAGCTGGCGGGACACCCCCCACCCGCTGGTGCGGGCGGCCATCGTCGGCGCCTACATCCTGGTGTTCTACGGCGCGCTGCCCGCGGTGCTGTGGCTGGCCGGCGCCGGCATCGACGCCCTCACCGGCCTGCGCTGGTCGCCCATGCCCTGGGCCTGGGCCCTGATGATCCCCGCCGCCGCGCTCCACGCCACCGCGGTCTCCACCCTCTGGCGGCGCGGGGGCAGCGCCCCCATCACCGCCCTGCCCCCGCCGCGCTTCACCCGCACGGGCCTGTACCGCTGGGTGCGTCACCCGATCTACGTCAGCTTCAACCTGCTGGTGCCGCCCGCGGGGCTGCTGCTCGGCTCGCCGGGGCTGACCCTGGGGATCTCCATCGCCCTGCTCCCCTGCTGGATGATCTACGCCACGGTCGAAGAGCGCTTCCTGGTGAAGCGCTTCGGCGACGACTACCGCGCCTACCAGCGCGACGTGGGCCTGCTCCCCGGGCTCGGCCGGCGCCGCTGACGACAGCGCGGGACATTCCTGTCCGGGCCCGGACCTGTCCAGCGGGCTAGCTTGCTGGGGATGAAAGGGTGAAGCCATGTCCGATGAACGCCGGGAACACCGCGATCTGATCGACGAGAACCGCCACCTGCGCGCCCGCATCGCGCAGCTCGAGAAGGCCGCGAGGCACGCCGTGATCGACGCCGGCGTCGACCCCCTCGCGAGCATCTCGCTGGCCCTGGCCCACGCGCCCTGCGGAGCCGTGGTGGCCTCGACCTCGGCCAGCGGCGCCGTGCAGTACACCAACGCCGAGTTCTCGGCCATCACCGGCTACACCCTCGAGGACATCCCCACCGTGGGCGACTGGCTGCTGCGCGCCTACCCCGACGACGACTACCGCGCCGAGGTCATCGCCAACTGGGAGCGCGACGTCGGCGAGCCCAGCCGCAACGTGGTCTACCGGGTGCGCTGTGCCGACGGCGGCGACAAGCACCTGCAGCTGCGGGCTGCGCTGCTCCCGGACGAGCGCATGGTGGTCACCATGCTCGACGTGACCGAGCAGCGCCGCGCCCTGGCAAGGCTCTCGGAGAGCGAGGCCCGCCTGCGCCAGCTGGCCGACACCCTGGACGTGGTGTTCTGGATCGTGCAGATCGAGCCCGAGCGCATCCTGTTCGCCAGCCCCGCGTTCGAGACCATCTGGGGCCGGTCGGTGGAGGATCTCTACGCCGACCCGCGCCTGTGGTCCGCCGCCATCCACCCCGAGGACGCCCCCTCGGTGCTGGCGGCCTGGGAGGCCTGCCTCGAGGGACGCTCGCCGGTCCTCATCAGCTTGTACCGGATCATCCGTCCCGACGGCAGCATCCGCTGGATCGAGGACAACGGCCGGGCGGTCCGGGATCCCCAGGGCACTATCTACCGCATGGTCGGAAACACCCACGACGTCACCGAGCGCATCGAGGTGGCCCGCGCCCTGCGCGAGAGCGAGGAGCGCTTCCGCCAGCTGGCCGAGACCCTGCCCTCCGGCCTGGTGGTGCACGCCGGTGGGCGCATCGTCTATGGCAACCGCGCAGCGGCCGAGGTGGCAGGCTGCGATGCCACCGAGCTCATCGGCCGCAACGTCTTCTCCTTCGTGCACCCCGACTCCGTCGAGGTCACCCAGGCGCGCATCGCCACCATCTACGCCAAGGCCGGAGACGCCGGCTGGATCGAGTCCACCTTCCAGCGAGCCGACGGCAGCCCCTTCCCCGCAGAGGTCGCCTCGAGCCGCATCGACTGGCGGGGCGAACCCGCGGGCCTGGTGGTCTTCAACGACGTGACCCTGCGCAAGCAGGCCCAGGACGAGCAGCGACGGCTCGAGCACCGCATGCTCGAGGCCCAGCGCATGGAGAGCATGGCCGTGCTCGCTGGCGGTGTGGCCCACGACTTCAACAACCTGCTGGTGGGCATGCTCGGCAACGCCGACCTGGCCCTGCTCGAGCTCCCGCCGCACTCCCCCGCGAGGGGGCGCATCGAGGGCGTCGAGCTGGCCGCCCGCCGCGCGGCGGAGCTGGCGCGACAGATGCTGGCCTACTCGGGCAAGGGCCGCTTCGTGGTGGGCGAGCTGGACCTGCACACCCTGCTCCGCGAGATCTCCCACCTGCTCGAGGCCACGCTGACCCGAAAAGCCGCCCTCGAGTTCCGCTTCGCCGACCAGCTGCCCCACGTCCGGGGCGACGCGACCCAGATCCGTCAGGTGCTGATGAACCTGATGACCAACGCAGCCGAGGCCATCGAAGACACCAGCGGCATCATCTCCCTGGAGACCGGCCTGGTGCAGATCGACGGCGAGTCCGACGGCGAGCTGTGGCCCGCCGCGGAGCTCGAGCCCGGCTACTACGCGGTGGTCGCCGTGGCCGACACCGGGATGGGCATGGACGAGGCCACCCGCCGGCGCATCTTCGACCCCTTCTTCACCACCAAGTTCACCGGCCGGGGGCTCGGCCTGGCGGCGGTGATGGGGATCGTCAAGGGCCACGGCGGCGCGATCCGGGTCCAGAGCGCCCCCGGGCGCGGCTCCCGCTTCGAAGTGCTGCTGCCGGCGATGATGGACGGCCTGGTCCAGGATCCCGAGGCTCCCAGCGACGTGCTCGATGAGCGCCTCTCACCCTCGACCGTGCTCATCGTCGACGACGACGAGACGGTGCGCTCGGTGAGCGCCGCGATGCTCGAGCACGCCGGCTACCGGATCCTCACCGCCGAGGACGGCCTGGCCGCCGTCGAGCTGTTCGAGACCAGGTCCGAGGAGATCGACCTGGTCCTGCTGGACTTGTCCATGCCCCGCATGGACGGGCAGGCCTGCTACGAGAAGCTGCGGGCCATCCGACCGGGCATCAGGGTCGTGCTGTCCAGCGGCTTCAACGAGCGCGACGCCATCGAGCGCTTCGAGGGTGGCGAGCTGGCCGGGTTCATCCAGAAGCCCTTCCGGGCCAAGACCCTCATCGGCACCGTGGCGAAGGCACTGCGCTAGCCCGAGGGGGTGATCTCCACGCTGTGGCTGCCGATGCTGGGGTCCACCTCGAGGCTCAGCAGCTCCCGGGTGGCGTCCCAGCTGTGGCTCCAGCTGCCCTCGGGATCGTCGCAGCTGATGGTCCAGCCGTCGGGGTAGTGACGGGCGGCGGGCAGGTAGATCACCGTAGGCCCCTCGACGCCCTCCACGTCGTCGAACTCGAGGTGGAAGCGGCGGGTCTCGGGGTCGAAGCCGTAGGCGCTAGGCAGGCCCGCCACCCGCTGGGGGTAGGGTCGCACCAGGATGTCGGCGCTGTCCCGCTCGTTCCACTCGCCATCGACGATCCCCCAGCTGCCCGGGTCGAGGCTCCAATAGGTCCAGCCGCTGGTGGCTCGATCCGCCATGGCCAGGGTGTCGTACAGGGCCTGGTGGGCGTTGTCCCAGGTGCTGTCGAAGCCCCACTCGCCGATGAGCAGGGGGCTGCCCTGGGCCTGACGCTCGAGCCCTCGGTTCAGCTCCCAGCCGGGGATGGCCTCGTCGTCGGTGGGATCGTAGGACTGCCCGGCCTCGAGCTTCAGGGAGTAGAGGTGGGGGAAGTAGACCAGCCGCTGCTGGCCCTGCCGGGGGTCAACCAGGGGCTCCATGTACGAGGGCAGGCCGTTGGCCGGTGCACCGTAGCGGGGCTCGTAGAAGATCCAGCTGTCTGCGTCCACGACGCGGATGGCCTCGATGACACGCTGGTAGAAGGGGCCGAGCAGCTCCTGGTCGAACCCCGGGTGGGTGCCGTCGGGGTTCTCGATGCCCAGCAGCTCGACGCCGTCGTTCAGGGAGCCGGGGCTGGGCTCGTTCATGATGTCGTAGCCGAGCACCGCCGGGTGATCCCGGAAGCGCTCCGCCACCGCCGCCCAGGCCTCGATGTAGTGCTCCTGCACGTCGGCGTGCTCGCCGTCGGTGTACAGCCAGAAGTTGTCGAAGCTGCGCTGCACCGCGGGCTGGAAGTAGTTGAGGTACCAGGCCCCCTGCTGAGTGAAGGGCTCCCCGTCGTCCCGGATGGCCCACTCGGGAGCCCCATCGCAGCAGAAGCGCTGGGCGTAGACGTCCTGGTGCATGTCCAGCACCACCAGGATACCGGCGTCGGCGTGCCGATCGAGCCAGACCTCCACGTCGTCGAGGTAGCCCTGGTCGATGACCCCCGACTCCGGCTCCACGTGGTCCCAGAAGATCAAGAACCGGGTCAGGGAGAAGCCCCAGTCGTCGGCCATGCGCTGGATGACCTCAGGCTCGATGGGGGGCATCCGGTCGGGATCCGACTTCGAGGCGCTCATCACGTTGAGGCCGTGCAGGATCAGCGCCCGGCCCTGCTCGTCGGTGATGAAGGGCACGTCGGCCCGGGCCGCGGGGGCGGTGTCACCGTCGCTGTCCGGGGCGGGCCCCGGGCAGGCGACAGACCCGAGCAGCAGCAGGGAGAGAGCGGAACGCATGGTGCCTCCGATGGATCGGGGCACCATCATAGCAACAGGCCCGGTTCAGGCCTGCAGCATGGCCTCGAGCCCACCGCGCGCGATGGGGTGGTAGATGTCCTTCGAGGCGGCGAAGATCTCACGGGCCAGGGGCTGGGTGGCGGTCTCGGCCATCAGCGCCTTGTACAGCGGCTTGAGGTACTTCATGCGGCCCACGTGGCCGAGGAAGGCCCGCAGGCGATCGTAGGACGGCTCGAAGCCCGAGCGGGCGCAGATGACCAGCCACTCACAGAGGATCTCGGCGTTGCCGGCGGCGGTGAGGGCGAACTGCTCGTCGAGCCAGGCCAGCTCCGCCTGGGGCAGGGGCCGGGGCAGCTGCTGCAGGTAGATCTGCCAGTGGGTCGCGCTCCAGGCCTTCGCCTGGGCCACGTCCGGGCGGCGACCCTCGGCCATGCCGCCGGCCAGGGTCTTCAGCTCGTCGAGCACCGCGGAGCTGAACACCGGGGCGTCCTCGGGGAGGTTCGGCTGGTGAATCCAGCGCTCCACATCCACCGTCTCGCGGATGCCCGGCAGCTCGGCGTCGAGGAAGGCCTCGAACTCGGCGGTGGTGATGCTGGTGAAGCTGAAGCGCTCGATGTAGCGCTTGACGAAGGCGTCGAAGGCCTCGCGGCCGATGACCTGCTCGAGCAGGGCCACGAAGAGGAAGCCCTTCTCGTAGGGCACCAGGGAGTAGACCTCGTCGGGATCGGTGCCCGCCAGGTCGGTCTCGAGGCAGGTGAAGGGGGAGTCGACGCCAAAGCGCGCCAGCTCACCGTTCAGCCCGTGGCGCCCGATGGCCGCGGACAGGGCGGTGTCCTCCTCGCCCTCGAGGACCTCGAGGATTCTGCGTTCCGCCCAGACCGTGAAGCCCTCGTTGAGCCAGAAGTCGTTCATGGTCGCGTTGGTGACCAGGTTGCCGGTCCAGGAGTGGGCCAGCTCGTGGGCCAGCACGTTCACCAGGGAGCGGTCGCCGGCGAGCAGCGTGGGGGTCAGGAAGGTGAGGCGCGGGTTCTCCATGCCGCCGTAGGGGAAGGCGGGGGGCATGACCAGGAAGTCGAAGCGGTCCCAGAGGTAGGGGCCGAACAG
Organism: uncultured Enterobacterales bacterium; assembly: GCA_964481655.1. Lineage (GTDB taxonomy): Bacteria > Myxococcota_A > UBA796 > UBA796 > JAFGLY01 > CALDOK01. The sequence continues at coordinate 23,110 of CAYZVO010000057.1, forward strand.
GCCCTCGGCGGCCTCGAGCATCTTCTCGGCGTCGCCGAACTCCCAGGCCGCGGCCTCGACGGTGGCGGGCTCGGCGTAGACCCGGGTGCGGGGGCCGATGTCCTGGGAGACCAGGTCCCCCACAGCCAGCGCCACCAGGTAGCTGGGGATGGGCTGGGGCATCTCGAAGGTCCAGCGGACGGTGCCCGGCTCGTCGCCCGCGACCTTCTCGCCCGGGGCGGCGGACATGACCACGGCCAGGGCCTCGGGGACCTGGACCTCGGCGCTGTAGGAGATGCGGGCCCGGGGGCTGTCCTGGCAGGGCAGGATGGAGCGGGCGTGGATGGGCTGGCACTGGGAGAACAGGAACGGGTGCTCCTTCCCAGCGGTCAGGGCGGGGTCGAGCCACTGCAGAGCCGAGGCCCCGGGGGCGGTGGTGTAGCGGACCACCACGGTGTCGGTGGGCAGGGTGCGGCGCACGGTGAGCTTCGCTCCCATGAACCCCTCGGCGTCGGCCACGGAGAACTCCAGCGCGTTGCCCGCGCCGTCGGTGACGGACTCGATGCTCAGGTCGCGGGTGTCCAGATCGAGGGCGCCGTTGGCGGCGGCGTCGAGCTTCAGGGTGGCGACACCGCGCAGCACCTGGGCGTCGAAGTCGACCTTCAGCTCCCAGTCGATGTGGGTGACGGTGCCCTGCTGCAGATCGGCGTAGGAGTGGGGGTCGAGCCTGGCCATGGAAGTCCTCTGGGGTTCTGGGGGGAGCCCAGACCTACGCGCGGAAGCGCAGGTCGGCCAGAGGAAATCTCGGTGTGGGTAGGGAGGCCACTCGCAGGGAGCCGTCAGCTCCTACAGACGCCGGCGCACTCCGAGCAGGCCGAGCAGGCCGAGCACCAGCCAGGGGGCCTGCTGGCGGCCGGTGCTGCTGCAGCCCAGGTCGCAGGCGCCGTACTCGAGGTCCATCTCGACCTGGCAGTCCGGCAGCGCGTCGCTGTCGTAGCGCATCTCGTGGTACGGAGCCTCGGCCGCGAAGTAGCGCAGGCTCAGGCAGCTCTCCTGGCCGGTCTCGGGGCAGGGCTCGCAGGAGACACCGAAGCTCGCGACGAGGTTGCAGGTGTCCCGCCAGGCGTCCTCGGGGGGCGGATAGGGGTCGTTCTCGTTGCGGAGGACGACGTTCTCGAGGTTGATGGTGGCCGCCAGCTCGAGCCCCGCGGCGTGGGCCGTCTCGCCGTCGAAGCCCGCCCGCAGGCTCAGGTCCCAGGCCTCGACGACCGGCTCCGTGGCCAGCTCGAGCTGGTCGCGCTCCCACAGCAGCTCGCCGGTGCTCGACAGGGTGGCGCTGTCCTCCAGGTAGACGCAGGCGTGGGCGTTGGCCTGATCGAGCTCCTGGACCAGGCGGAAGCGGGCCTGCTCGGCGTCCGCCTCGACGATCTCGAGCCAGACGCGACCGGGCAGGAAGGTCATGAACGCCGGCGCCACCTCGGGACAGCCGAAGACCGTGTCCTGATCGAGCACGAAGCTCTTGCCCACCAGGGCGCCGAAGCCGAAGGTGTGATCATGACCCCAGCGCTCCACGACGAAGGGCTGCTCCAGCTCGAGCTCGACGTCCTGCAGGCCCTCGGGTCCGTAGTCCACGTCGTGGACGACCACGGCCGCGTACTCCCCGGCGGGGACCGCCTCTGTGGGCGCGAAGCGGCGGTGGCACAGCGGCACCTGCTCCATGGGGTACTGGCCGCCGTAGCGATCGACCAGCGAGACGTCCTCCTCCCAGGTCAGCGCCGGGTAGCCGCAGTCGTCAGCGTCGGGGAGGACCTGCAGGCCATCCCACCAGGTCTCGCCGAAGACCTCGTAGCTGTTCAGGTGCAGCTCCCGGGGGTTGGGGCACGACTCGCCTGTGTCCTCGGGCTCGTCGCAGGCACACAGGGAGCCGCCGACCAGCAGCGCCATGATCATCGTGGTCCGTCGCATGTCTCCTCCTCGCCGTGCGTGAGCGGGTGACCTCCCCGCTCGATGGGTCAACACGCGGGGGGCGAGGAGTGGGAACCAGAAATCTCGGACACCCTGACAGCGCGGGAGGGCCCCGAATCTACTCCAGGTGACAGCAAGTCGCTGAGGGTTGCGCTACCAAGGGGCAACCCAACGGTACAACCTACGTTTTCGCGACACAGCACCTTGGCACGCGCCTTGCTTTCTCCCTGAATGCCCCAGCCCAGGAGCGTGCCATGGCCCAACCCGTGACCACCGGACGACAGCGACATGGTCCAAGCAGGCTCCTGCTCCCCGCCGCCACGATGGCAGGCTTGGCGCTGGCTCTCTCCTTCGGAGCGACCGCCGCCATGGAGAGGATCCTGTCGGCACAGGGGGGGGAGGCTGTGGAGCACCTGGCAGCGGGAGACCGAGACGCCCCGGACGAGCCGCGCGCGCGTGTGCTCCTGCCGCTGGCCGACTACCAGCAGGCGATCCTCGGGCGCGACATCTTCGCGACACACGGCGGGTCGGGTGGTGGTGGGACGCCGCACGAGCTCGGCCCCATGGTCGAGGGAGCCGAGCTCATCGCAACGGTGGTCGCCGAAGACCGCGGCGCCAGCAGCGCCCTGATCGCCACGGCCCACGGGGATCAGCAGGTGGTGCAGGTCTACGGCCCGGGCGACGCGCTGGCCGGCCAGGGCACCATCGCCCGCATCGACCAGGGCCGCGTGACCGTCCACGACGTGGACGGCGAGGCCCTGTCCCTGCTGCTCGGCGTGCGCGCGGAGCTCTAGCTCAGGCTTCTACCGGCCCCTTGCCCCGGCCCAGCTCGACGACGCGCTCGAAGTGCTCGAGTTCCACCGGCTGCACGCTCAGGCGCTGGCCACGGCGGATGACCAGCATCCCCTCGAGGGCAGGATCGGCCTTCAGCTCGGCCAGGGCCACGGTCTCGGCCCAGCGCTCGTCGAAGGCGATGTCGACCATCACCCAGGGGTTCTTCTCGGGGGTGGTGCGCTTGTCGAAGTAGGTGTGGCCCATCTCCACCGCGTAGTGGTCCGGGTAGCCGGCGCGCACGATGCGCCCCAGGCCCACCGCCCCCGCGGGCTTGGCGTTCGAGTGGTAGACGATCACCCGGTCGCCCACGGCCATGTCGTCCCGCATGAAGTTGCGCGCCTGGTAGTTGCGCACGCCCTCCCAGCAGGTCTCGCCGTCGCGGCGGAGGTCGTCGATGCTGTAGGTGTTGGGCTCGGTCTTCATCAGCCAGTACCGAGGCATGGGCTCTCCTGGGTCGGTCGGTTCACTCGAGGCTGCGCGCGACGCGCAGGCCGATGGTGTCGGTGGCCACGCCGGGCTCGGCGGCGCTGCGGCCCGCGGAGCGTAGGCTCTGGGGGTAGCTGCTCCAGGCACCGCCGCGCTTCACCCGCTGGGGCGAGGCGTCGGGGCCACCGGGATCGACGGTGGTCTCTCCGTAGGGGCCGTAGCCGTCGTGGACCCACTCCCAGACGTTGCCGTGCAGGTCGAACAGGCCCCAGGGGTTGGGCTCCCCGGTGCCGACCGCGTGGGGCATCCCGGCGTCGTTGCCGCAGTAGACCGCGATGTGGTCCAGCAGGCTGGCGTCGTCCAGCAACACGGCGCCACCGCAGTTGGCGGTGTCCCCTGGCGAGAGACCGCCGCCGCTCGAGAAGGCCGCGCGGGTGCCGGCCCGGGCCGCGCGCTCCCACTCGGCCTCGGTGGGCAGGCGGAAGCCCTCGCAGGCGTAGGGATCGTCCACGGGCTCACAGAGCGCGCCCTCGCCGAAGCCGGCGCAGTCGTAGCAGGAGCTCAGATCGGCCTCGTAGGACAGCAGGTTGGTGTACTGGGCGGCCATGTGCCAGGTGACCCCCTCGACGGGGCAGTCCAGGCAGCGCGGCGAGAGGCTGGGCTGGAACCCCATCAGGCGATCGAACTGGGCCTGGGTGACCTCCACCACGCCGATCTGGTAGCGCCGGGTGAGGGTGACCGAGCGAGCCAGCTCGTCGTCCCCCCGACCCACCTCGTCCTCGAGGCTGCCCATGGTGAAGTCACCGGGGCAGATGGTGGCCATGGCGTGGCCCTCGACGGTGCTCACCGCGCCGGGGAACACCTCGGGGTCCAGATCCGCGCAGTCGCTGCCACCGCGGGTGGCGGCCGCGAAGCCGTCACCGTCCTGATCGCGCCAGGTGTCCATGCCCCCGTCCCAGGGCCAGGCCCCGATGGGGTCGGCGCAGCCGGCGAGGGCCAGCGCAGCGCCAGCGAGCAGGCCCCGGCTCACAGCCAGCCTCCGTCCTTGCACGCCTGCACGGCCCCGGCGCCAGCGAGGCCACCGCCACCCATGGTCAGGGCCAGGCCGGAGAGGCTGAAGCCCACCGCGGCGCCCCGGAGCGCGCGGGCGCGGTCCTCGCCCTCGGTGGCCATCATGCGATTCTCGATCAGCTCTCCGGTCCCGATGGCGAGCAGCCCGGCGCCGGCGAGGGCCGCGCCGGGCAGCCAGGCGCTGCGGGCGGGGGGTGGGCAGGGGTATCGGGCGGGCAGGCCGAGGACCGCGTCGCCGAGCTCATCGAGGTAGAATGCCAGATCGCGCTCGGGCAGCGGGAGCGCGGCGCGCGGCCCGGGGGCCATCGCGTCCACGGTGGGCAGCCCCGAGACCAGCCACGCCCCGGTGTCGGTGGGCCCATCCCGCCAGGCGTCCTGGGCCGTGAGCATGGCCGCGGCCCGCCGCTGCACCCCGGCCGCGGGGGCCGGCCAGACCGGATCGGCGGCGGCGGCGACGGCGATGGCGGAGGCGAGCAGGAGCACGGGAACGCCGAGCAGGGGGGCGGCGCTAAGTAGCACGCCCAGCGGCATCCCCGTGTGCGGCGTACCACGCCTTCAGCCGTTCCAGGCCTTGCTCGGTGCTGACCTTCGGGGTGTAGCCCAGGTCCTCCCTGGTGGCGCCGAGATCGTACCAGTGGGAGGTGGCCAGCTGCTTGGCCAGGAAGCGGGTCATGGGGGGCTCGTCGTCCAGGGGCAGCAGCCTCCAGGCCAGCTCCATCAGCCAGCCGGCGGCGTAGGCCACGCCAGCGGGGAGGAAGCGCTCGCAGGGGGGCTCGCCGGCGGCCTGCAGGATGCCGTTGATGAGCTCGTGGGCCGCCACGGGCTCGTCGTTGGTGACGAAGTAGGCCTGCCCGGCGCAGGGGGCGTCGGGGCCCAGGCGCTCGGCGGCCAGCAGGTGGGCGTCCACGGCGTTGTCGATGTAGCAGCCGTCCACCTTCTTGCCTGGCGCGCTCACCAGCCGCAGCCGCCCGGCCCGGGAGCGGGCCACGATCTTGGGGCCGAGGTTGGTGTCCCCCGGCCCCCAGATGAGGTGGGGCCGGATGGCCACGGTGGCCAGCTCCGCACAGTTGGCCGCCAGCACGGCCTTCTCGGCGATGGCCTTGGTGGCCGGGTAGGGCGCGTGGAAGTGCTGCGGGTAGGGCAGCGTGTTGTCGGCGCCCTCGATGTCGCCGCCTGCGTGGATGACCGAGGGGGTGGAGGTGTAGACCAGCTTGGGGATGGCGTGGGCCTTGCACGCCGCGAGCACCGACGAGGTGCCCTTGACGTTGGCGTTGTAGAAGGACTTCTCCGAGCCCCAGACCCCGGCCTTCGCGGCCACGTGGAAGACCACATCGCAGCCGCTGGCGGCCTCGATCACCCTGTGGGAGTCGGCCAGATCGACCCGCACGGTCTCGGCGCCGAGCTCCCGCAGCTCGGGGTAGTCGCCGCGGGCCAGGGAGACGACCTCGTGGCCTTCGGACAGCAGGCGCCGCAGGATGGCTCCGCCCAGGAAGCCTCCGCCGCCGGTGACGAGTGCGCGCATGGTGATCCTCGATGATCTGTGGAGGTCGCCGAGCCTAACGCGCGGGACGGTGATCTCGCGCGGGCGATGGGCCTTGAATGGCCCCAGGACTCAGCCGATGAGCCCCGTGAGCCCCGCACCACCCGGCACGACATGAAGGCACTCCGAACGGACCCGATGTTCGCAGACGCGCCGCTGGACGCTGATCTGCAAGACGCCCTGCTCGCCCACCTCGCCGAGGATGTGCGACGGGGCGAGGCCACGCTCGAGGGGGTGATCATCCCCGGCGAGGTCGGTGTGTGCCTGCAGTCGGGCCTGCCGACCTTCACGCGAGCCCGCGGAGGCACCGACGTGCTCCCCAGGACCACCCAGGGCCGGACCATCGAGCTGTCCTACCAGCACGAGGGCAACCAGTCATGGTTCGACAGCCAGGTGGTCAGCGCTGGACCCGACGGCGTCTGGCGCTTGCTGCGGCCATCGTTCGTGACCACCTCGACCCGACGCGTGGTGCCGAGGATCCGCTGTGGACGGGGCCGAGCCCTCGAGCTCCTGCTCGACGGTCCCCAGGGCCAGGAGCGGAGCCTGGCGCTGAACGATCTGTCCACGGACGGGCTGGGCTTCCTCTACGACCTCGACCGCACGCGCTTCGAGACCGGGCAACACATCGAGGGCTGGCTGCGGCTCCCCGAGCAGCGAGCGCTCCGCGTGGAGCTGGGCGTGGTCACCATCTCGGTCTTCCGTCCGGGCTCACGCCTGCGCCGGGCGAGCACCCGCTTCGTGTCCATGCGCCTGGAGGACCGCCTGCAGCTGGCGAGCGGCCTCACGGCCGTGACCATGCAGAGCTGGACCGGGGGCACCGCGACGGCCAAGTAGCGCCGGGCTAGGCGCCCAGCTGCTTCGTCGCCCAGCGGCTCAGGGCCAGCCGATCGACCTTGGCGTTGTGACGGATGTCCACCGGGAAGCCCTTGTGGACCAGGACGTCCCGGATGGCCGCGGTGTGCGGGTGACCGGCGCCGAGGGCCAGCAGCTCGTCCACCAGCGTGGCGGGCGAGGGCTCCGCCCCCGGCTCGAGCTCCACGCAGATGCCCGGGCGGGCAGCGTCGCCCTCGCCGATGCGCACCAGCGCGCTGCGGTAGACCTGGGGGTGTCGGTCGAAGACGGCCTCGCAGGGCACCGACAGCCAGCGCTCACCGTCCAGCTCGACCCGGTGGGCCTTGCGGCCGCAGAACCACAGGCGCCCCTGATCGTCGAGGTAGCCGAGGTCGCCCATGCGGTGCCAGAAGCCGCCCGCGGGGTCCTGGATCTTCGCCAGGGCCGTGGCCCGCTCGCGGCCGAAGTAGGCCCGGGTGACCTGGGGGCCCTTCACGCAGATCTCGCCCACCTCTCCGGTCGGCAGCACCGCGTCGGCGTCGAAGCTGGCGATGGGCTCGTCGTGGATGGGCAGGATGGCCACCCGGATGCTGGGCACCGGCTCGCCCACACAGACCCCGCGGCCCTCGTCGGCGGCGTGGCGGGTCTCACCGAGCACCTCGCGGCTGGACAGGGTGGCCACGGGCAGGGACTCGGTGGCGCCGTAGGGGGTGACCACGACGGCATCCTGTCCGAGCATCCCCAGGAAGCGCTCCATCACCGGCGCCTTGACCGGCGCTCCGGCGGACATCACCCGCTGGATGGTGGGTAGCTTCTGGCCCGTGCGCTCCCCGTGACGGCCCACGGTGTCCAGCAAGGCCGGGGAGCCGAACATGGTGGTGACGTTCCAGTCCTGCACAGCCTCGTAGATGCGCTCGGGGTTGACCTTCGCCGGGCGGGTGGCGTCCATGTCGGGGATCACCGAGGTCATGCCCATGGCCGGGTCGAAGAGGGCGAACAGGGGGAAGGTGGGCAGGTTCACTTCGCCCGGCTGGATGTCGTACATGGCGCGGATGGCCTCGACCTGAGCCAGGAAGTTGCCGTGCACGTACTCCACCCCCTTGGGCACCCCGGTGCCGCCGGAGGTGAACAGGATGGCGGCCAGCTCATCTGGCTCGGCGTCGACCAACAGGGGCTCGGAGCTGCCGTCCCCGGCGGCCCGCACATCGTCGAGGGTGTGTCCGCCCCAGAACCAGCGGCGGCCCACGGTGACCCGGTGCTCGATGGTCCCGCGGCCCCAGCCGAGGATCACCCGCAGGGCGTGGGCCAGGGGGACCCCGATGAAGGCCTGGGGCCGGGCCTCGGCCAGGCAGGTCTTCAGGTTCTTGATCCCCATGCCGGGATCGATCATCACCGGCACCACCCCGGCCTGGAACAGGCCGAAGGTGAGGGTGAACAGGTCCATGCCCGGCTTGACCATCACCACAGCGCGGGTGCCGCGGCCGATGCCCACCGCCTCCAGCCCCCGGGCCACCCGCTGGGCCTCGGCGTGCAGCTGGGAGAAGCTCAGGCTGTGGTAGCGGGCCTTGCCGCCGCTATCGCGGCCCTGGGTCACCACCACGGAGGGCTGGTCGGGCCACAGCTCCGCGGCCCGGGCCAGGTGCCCGCCGATGTTGTTCGGGTTGCCGGCGCTCACGCCTGGGCCTCGGCGCCCAGGGGGTGGGCGTCGATGAAGCCGCGGATGCGCGGGACCACGTCGCCGGGGGCGTCCTCGAGCACGTAGTGGCCTGCGTCGTCGAGGCGCAGCACCTCGGCGTGGGGCCAGTGCTTCACGAAGGTGTCCAGGAAGTGGTGATCGAAGACGAAGTCCTTCATGCCCCAGCAGAGCAGCACCGGGGTGTCCGCGTAGCGCCACAGGCCGTCCTCGACCTCCTTGAGGAGCGCCCAGGCGCGGTCGTCCGGCCCCAGGGGGATGTCCTGCACGAAGCGCAGGGTGGCGATGCGGTTGTGCGCCGGCTCGTAGGGCGCGATCATGCCCTGGCGGACCTCGGGGTCCATGGGCCCACGGGTCACGCACCAGCGGGCCGCGCCCCGGGAGAACGCGTTGAAGCGCTCCACCAGGAAGGCCCCCACCGGGGTGTCACGCACCAGCCACAGGGGCCAGGGGAAGGTCTTGGACTCCGGCAGCGGGAAGGCCGCCGTGTTCAGGGCCACGATGCGGGCCACCAGGCCGGGCCGCCGCTGGGACAGCCCCATGCCGATCATCCCGCCCCAGTCGTGCACGATGAGGGTGAGCCCGTCGGCGATGCCCAGGTGGTCCACCAGGGCCTCGAGATCGGCCACGCGGCGCTCGAGGGTGTACTCGTAGCGCTCGTCGTCCGGCTTGTCCGACAGGCCGCAGCCCACGTGATCGGGCACGATCACCCGGTGATCCCGGGACAGCTCGTTGACCACGTTGCGGTAGTAGAACGACCACGTCGGGTTGCCGTGCACGCACAGCACCGGAGGCCCGGAGCCCTCGTCCAGGTAGTGGAGAGCGATTCCATCGAGATCCAGAAAGTGGCTCTCGAACGGGTACAGCTCGCGAGGAATCTCCATCGTCACTCCCTGCCACCGACCCGCTGTGGGCTGTGGGCTGTCGGCTGTCGGCTGTCGGCTGTCGGCTGTCGGCTGTAGGCTCCTACCACACCACCTCACCCATGGTGCAGTTCAGGCCGGAGCCGATGCCCATGAGCGCGATCCGGTCGCCGCGGTTCAGGCGGCCTTCCTCGGCCACCTTGGACAGCACCACGGGCAGGCCGGCGGGGCCGATGTTCCCGTACTCGGGGTAGAGCCGGAAGATGCGGTCCAGGGGCAGCTTGCACAGGGCGGCGAGCTGCTCGGTGTGGACCTTGGAGACCTGGTGGATCACGAACTGATCGAGGGTGTCCGGGCTCCAGCCCAGGGCCTCGTGGGCGTAGCCCCAGGTCTTGCCGGCCAGCTGCAGACCGCCGATCAACAGCGCCTTGGTGTCGGTCCACATGCTGTCGGTCTGGCCCCAGCACAGGCGGCTGTGCTGGGTGGCGGCCATGTTCACCGAGCCCACGTAGCGGTGCCCGCCCTCGATGAGATCACTGCGGCCCAGGACCATCGCCGCGGCGCCGGAGCCCAGGGTGAGGGTGGCGAAGGCGTTGCGGTACTCCTGCTCCGTGCAGTCCTCGCTCAGCAGGCGCTCGATGGTGCGCTCCTGGATGTAGCGGCTGCCCTCGCCGTCCACGATCATGGCGTAGTCGATCGCGCCGCGCTCGATCATGTTGGCGGCCACGTCCATGCCGTTGATGAAGGCCAGGCAGGCGTTGCCCAGGTCGAAGTTCATGCAGCTGGGGTGCATCCCCAGGTTGCCGTGCACCAGGCAGGCCGTGCTGGGCTCGACATAGTCGCGGCAGACGGAGGTGTTGATCAACATCCCGATCTGCATGGGATCGACCCCGGACTCGTCCAGGGCCTTCTTGGCCGCCAGGGTGGCCGCGTCCGAGTAGGAGGTCTCCGGATCCCACCAGCGCCGGGCCACGATGCCCGAGAGGCTCTCGAGCAGGTTCGGCCGGACCTCGAGACGCTGCAGGGTCGGCGCCAGCTGCTCCTCGAGCCAGGTCGAGGTGATCCGGTGGGGGGCGTCCACGCTCGCCACCGAGGCGATGGAGACCTGGTCGAACTTCATCATGGTCATGGGGGGCTCCTGGGGCCGGAGGGTCGGCCGAGGTTTCATGTTTTCATGAATCCGTGAAACTAACAGCCCGCCGCATCCCTGTCCCCCGGGTTCCTCGCTTCCCGTGCGGGGCTATACTCGCCCCATGCACCGCCGCGTCCCCACCGTCCTGTCCGTCCTGCTGCTGGCCTTCGTGCTGGCGGTGGCGCTCTGGCTGCAGCAGCGCGCGCCGGAGCCCGCGCCACCGCCGACCCCCGAGCCGGCCTTCGCGCCACCCCCTGCCCGACCCGACGGCCTGCACGGCCCCGGGAGCCTGGCCGAGGCGGGCCCCGCCCTGCGGCCCTGCCATGCCGAGCACGGAGCGGCGCTGGGCTACGAGCCCGCGCTCACCCTGGTGTTCAGCATCGAGGTGGACAGCAGCGCGCCGTCGCCCATGGCCCGGGTGGTGGACGTGCGGGTGCGCGGCGAGGACGAAGACGTCGATCACAGCTCCGCGCCCGACGCCTTCGAGGCCTGCGCCCACGAGGTGGTGAAGGGCCTCGAGCTGATCCCCCCTGGCGGGCGCGACAGCATCGACATCCCCCTGAAGTTCGAGCTGGGCGGGTAGCTACTCCCCGTAGCGCTCGGTCATCCAGTCGGTGAACAGCACCATGTCGTCGGGCCAGAAGTAGAGCGGCAGCCAGGCCTCGACGGTGCCGTCGGAGTCGATGATGACCATGTCGTGGTTCAGGGCTTCGTAGCCGACCCAGACGCTGTTCTCCTCGACATCCACCAGGTAGGGCTGGTCGTTGTTCTCGACCATGGCCTCGATGGTGTCGCCGCCGTTCGCGTACCCGCTGAAGCTCTGCACGCCGAAGATGGTCAGGGCCTCGTGCCAGTGGGGCTTGTCGAGCATCAGGGCCCACAGGTCGTCGGCCACATCGGCGCAGCCGCCACAGCGGGAGTCCAGGAACACCAGGGCGTACATGCTGTCCGCCAGCGCGGTGGAGTCGATCACGGTTCCGTAGCTGGCTGAGCTGGGGTTGATGTCTTCCATGGCGAAGGCCATGGCGGGCATCCCCGGATCCTTGGGATCGGTGTCGGTGTCCGAGTCGCTGTCGGCGTCGGTGTCGGAGTCCGCGTCGGCGTCGGTGTCCGTGTCGGTCTCCTGGGTGTCCACCGGGGCCTGGGTGTCGTCGGGCTCGTCGCCGCAGGCCCACAGGCCGAGGGCGAGCAGGGGGAGGATGATGCGCATGGGGCTACTCGAAGTAGTAGGAGCCGGCCTCGAGGTCCGAGACCAGGATCAGCAGCTCGGTGTCGGTCTCGGTGAACGGCAGGTAGCCGGGCCAGCAGCCGCCCCCGCCGTTCTGCTCGCCCAGATCGAGGATGGCGTAGCGGTTGCCGCAGTTGTTGCAGACCATGTCGTCGCCGTCCTGGCTGTAGCCCTTGTCCGCCGGGAAGCAGGCGTCGCAGGCGTCGAAGGCCACGTGGTAGGCGGACTCCGAGTCCAGGACCGCGAAGTAGCGGATCGTGGCGGTCTCACCCTCGTACTCGTAGTGGGTGGCCTCGGTGGACAGCTCGGCCTTGGGCACGCCCACCGTGGTGAGATCCGTGTCGGCGTCGGTGTCCGTGTCCGTGTCGGTGTCCGCGTCGGTGTCCGTGTCGGTGTCGGCGGGCTCCTGGGTGTCGTCCTTGGGGTCAGCCTCACCGCAGCCGATGAGCAGGCCGAGACCGAGGGTGAGGACGGAGAGCGATGTGAGGCGCAGCACGGGGACCTCCGGTGGTTGGGATCGGTGCCGCAGTGTAGCGTCGGAGGCCCACCCTCGCCCAAGAAAATGAAACGTCTTGTAGCAAGTTTCGCGTCAGGGTTCCCGCAGGAGCGGCGCGAGAAACGGCGCCGCGGCCTCGCCGGCGACGCGGTGGCCCAGGGGCGTCCAGTGGCCGTCCTCGGCGTAGTACAGCGGGCCCTGACCCTCCGCCGCCCGCAGCGCAGGGGTGAGATCCAGGGTGGGCCCGTGCTGCGCGGCCATGGTCGCCGCCCGGGTACCCGCGAGGGAGAGGTCCCAGCCCTCGAGGGCAGGCCAGGCCTGCACGGCGCGGGCCCGACCCGCCTCGGTCGCCTCCACCTGGCTCGGGAAGATCAGGGTCGCGAACCCGGCGCCGTGCTCCGCGCAGCGCCCGGCCATGGCCCCCACCAGCGCGTCGGTGACGGCCCAGGCCTCGTCCCAGACAGGACCTGCCTGGGGATCGTGGACCCGCAGGTCGATGGGCATGCCCCCACCCCGCGCCAGGCTCTCCTGGCTCAGGCGCCGCTGCACCACGGTGCGGCCCAGCAGGCGCCAGCTGTGGCTCACGGACCACAGGGGGCTGTCACGCCAGCCCGATCCCAGGGAGCGCTCGGCGGAGCTGGGCACCAGCTCGCCATCCTTCAGACGGTAGAAGGGCTTGTCGTCCTTGGGTTCGAGCAGCGGGTGGTTGTTCAGCACGTCGTTGGACAGCAGAAAGCCGAGCACCACCAGGGTCGGATCCCGCGGCAGGGCGTGCTGCTCGAGCAGCCCCAGGGCCGTGGCCGTGCCCGCGCCCGGGACGCCCATGGAGAGCAGCTCCACCGGAGCGCCGTGGGCCTCGATCAGGGCGGCCTCGAGGACCCGGCCGATGCCCTGGTCCAGCTCCACCTGGGCCGCCTCGACGAAGGAGTCTCCGATCAGCACCACCCGGGGCAGGGCGGGGTCCCGGGGCCCCCACTCCCCATCCACGAAGCGGTCCCGGTTGACCTGGACCTGCACGGAGAACTCACCAGAGCGGTTGGTGTGCACCCCTGGCTCCCGGAACTGTCCCCGCAACAGCGTCGGGGTCTCCACGGGAGGATCGGCCTGGGGCCGCAGCGATCGGACCCCCAGCTCCACCGCCCCGAGGCACGCGACCGCGACCAGGGAGGACAGCAGCAGGCGGGTGGACAGGCGGGCGCGGGGCCGACTCACGGCTCGATCCCGAGCTGCTGCCAGACCCCCTGATCCAGGCGCTCCCGGCTGACGCGGTCACGGTTCGACAGCACCCAGTCCAGCTGCTCGGGCTCGAGCACCGCGGCCAGCTCGGTGACCAGCTCCATGGACTCCACGTTCCAGGCATGGCGCTGGTTGCGGAGATCCAGCAGGGCCCGGTGGTGCTCCGCCACGGCACCCAAGGCAGCCTGCAGCTCGGGGCTGCGAGGCTGCTGGTCTCGGCTGACCGCGCCGAGCAAGGCATCGAGGGGCACCTGGGTCAGGGCGCCAGCCAGCGGGTCCACAGGCTGGGCGCCGGGGCAGCGGGTGCCACCGGAGGACGAGATGCCCATGGAAGCCGGGGAGAACACGGGCACGCGCTGCAGGGACTCCGGCGCGGGCGCCACCGCATCCACCGCGAGCTGCCAGGCCAGCAGGCAGGCCAGCAGCAGCGCACAGGCGATGGGCAGGCCGCGGCTCATGGCGCACCCACAGGGCCACGAGGGAGCCGAGCCACCAACGCCGCCCGCTGCTCCGGCTCGAGGGCGAGGATGAGCTGGTGGCGGGCGCAGGCGAGCTGATCACCGAGGCGATGCATGCCGTGCTCGCTCTGCTCGAGCTCCGCGCGCACCCCGTGCAGCTGCTCGAGGATCGGGTGGAGCCGCTCCTGCTGCCCGGGGGAGAGAGCCAGGCTCGGCTCTCCGCCGATGTGGGCCAGGCCCACGGTGAAGTCGTCGACGCTCATCGTCGGGCCCAGCCAAGCGCTCCGGCCGAGCCGCTCCGCCAGGCGGCTGCCCAGGTGGTCCATGTCGCCGCCCTCGGTCTCGGGGGGCAGCAGCAGGCCGGACTCGATGAGCTCGCGCTCGACGTGGGCGCCGGTCAGCGACATCATCGGCAGCAGCACCCAGACCGGACCGTCCTGGGCCGGCGCGGCCTGCCGCCCCCACAGCAGGCCCAGCTGCAGCCCCGCCAGCACGGCGACCACGAGCCACCAGGGGGACAGGGAGCGCGGGGTGGGAGGCGTCATGGCAGCGACCATACCACGGGGTCAGGGGGCGCCGGGGGTCGCCGAGGGTCGGCCGCGGGCGAGGAAGAACGGCAGCCCCACCATGCCCCAGAGCACCACACAGACACGCCAGGTCAGGAATATCGCGGCCCCGCCGGTGACCACCTGGCCGTCCACCGTCCACAGCTCGAGCAGGGTCGCGAAGGCCGCCTCGCCCACACCGAGGCCACCACCAGGGACAGGCACGGTGTTGGCAATCATCGCCACAGGCCCCACCGCCACGATCTGCAGCAGGGTCGGGGAGACCGCCAGGGCCAGGGAGCGAGCCAGAAGCCACAAGGAGGCCATGGTGGCCATCTGGCTGACCATGGACAGCAGCCACAGCGCCAGCATCAGCGGGAGGCGGTGCCGCACCAGCAGCAGCGCGTCCACGAAGCGCATGAAGGACTCCCCCATGGGCAGCCCGTCGCGCACCACGCCGGCCAGGCGGCCGCCAGGCAGGCAGGAGGGGAGCGCGAGCAGAGCCACCAGGGCCACCGCCGCGTCCACCGCGAGCACCGCGGCCGCACGGCCCCGCACCAGGGCTTCGCTGGAGGTCGGGTCCACCAACGCCCAGGCGCCGTCGCCGGCCGCCAGCACGCCGCCGATCCCCAGCACCGCGGCGATGCCGAGCCAGACCAGCAGGGCCGCACGCCGGCTGCGGGCCATGGCCACCACACCCACCACGCCGGCCCAGGCACTGGCGCCCAGCACCAGCAGTGTCACGAGCACGAGCCCCTGCAGGGCCGCCGCGTCGCCGATGTGGCGGGAGGCTGGCAGCAGCGCCAGACCACCCAGCGACAGGATGCTGAGCAAGGCCACCCCGCGATCGAGCAACACGGTGGCGAACACCCGGGCCGGCTGCCCGGTGGCGTGGGCCAGGTAGCCCACCTTGACCACGTCACCACCCACCCCGCCGAGGGTGAAGGTGTTGAAGAAGGAGCCGATGAACCCGATGCGGACCACCTCGCGCAGGGGCAGCGGGCAGCCGGTGGCCTTCAACATCCAGGAGAGGCGGTAGAAGGTGATGAAGAAGGGCACGCCGGCCACCACGAGGCCGGACAGCACCCAGGGCAGGGCCTGGCGGTCCAGGCGCAGCAGCGAGGCGTCCAGCCGACCCGACGAGATCAACCACACCAGCGCGGCCACCACCACGCCGAGCTTCACGGCGCGGATCAGCCAGGTCCGCAGGGTGGCGGCGGGGGCGGCGGGGGCGGTGGCGGGCTCGGTGGTCACAGGGCTCCTGACCCGCAGGCATATCACGGGTGGTGCCCACCTCGGGGTGGGATGGAATAGGCTTCGATCATGGGTCTCCCCTTCCCCGCGCGGCGGCTGGCCGCACCGCTCATCGCCGCCGCGGTCAGCGCGGGCCCCGCCCAGGCCGAACCACCCCAACTCACCGACGCGTTCCCGCTGCACCCGGTGACCTGGGACGCCCTGGGTGGTGCGCCGGTTTCCGCCAGTTGTCCGACGCTGTCCCGCTACCCGGTGATCCTGGTGCACGACCACCACCAGGGCCCCGAGGGCTTCTGGGCGGGCCCCGACGGCGGCCTGGCAGGCGCGCTGGCGGCGGCCGACTTCGGCACCTGCGAGCTCTGGGCCATCCGCGTCGGCGAAGCCGGCGAGCCCCAGCGCTCCCTCGAGGAGCTCACCGACGACCTCGCCTTCTTCATCGGCTCGGTCATGGCGTTCACCAGCGCTTCCAAGGTCCAACTGCTCGGCCTGGGAGACGGCGCGGTCCTGGCTCACACGGCGCTGGCCAAGTACCGGCTGCACAAGCAGGTCCACGCGGCGGTCTATGTGGACGCACCGTTCCAAGGCGTCGCTGCGTGCGACGCCGACGCCTGCTTCGGCGGGGAGATCCGCTGCTGCACCCTCGCGCCGGACTCGCTGATGCTGCGCCGGGCGCTGCTCCCGACCGAGGCCCCGTTCGCCCGCCGCTGGGATCCGGACAGCGGCGCACAGGGACACCTGCACTACCTCGCCATCGGCTCGACGCCGACGGCCCCGCTGGGCGAGCGCACGCCGGAGCGCGGCGGCTGGATGCTGGATGGGGCCGCCAACCTCGCCGTCCCCGCCCTCGCCCAGGCCCCCCTGCATCGTGTGGACGAGGCCTGGGCGGTGGTGATCGAGGCCCTCTCGGACCCTGCTGAGGCCTGCGACCCGAGCCACGACCAGGACGTCGATGGATTCTGCGCCGTTGAGCACGGCGGCGCCGACTGCGACGACTCCGACCCGAGCGTGCACCCAGGCGCCGACGAGATCGAGGCCGACGGTGTGGACCAGAACTGCAACGGCCACGACGTGGACCGCCGCTTCCCTGGCTGGGCCTGCGAACGCCCCATCGGCGAGCCGAGCCCGGCGTTGGCGCCGCCCTCGAACCAAGCCGCCCCGCCACCCCCCGCGGGGCCCCCCCCCCCCCCCCCACCGCGCCGCGCCGCGCCGGGGGGGGGCGCCCCCCCCCACCCCCGCCCCCCCCCCCCCCGCGGGGGGGCCCCACCCCCCCCGTGATCCCGACCCGGAGGAGGACGACGCCTGGCGATGGGTGGTCGCGCTGCTCGCGTTGTTCGTCATCGGCGGCGGCCTGCGGGCCCTGCGACAGGGTCGCCGCGGCAGCGGAGCCAACCTGGCCGTGGTGGCGTTGCTGGCAGCCAGCCCGGGCCGCCTGGGAGCGCAAGAGCCCGCCGGATCAGGGACAGCGGCCCTCCCCCCGTTGCCCGCCGAGTACCGGCTGGGCCTGCTGCGGGAGGCAATCGACGGTGATCTGCAGGCGGTGCTGGCCCGCTGCCAGCGCGGCCAGCCCATCGCCGAGCCCTTCCCCGACCGTCACCCTCACGCAGAGCCCGACACACCCCACATACAGGACCTGGGCTTCCACGCCCCCAGCGAGCTTCCCGAGCCCTACTGGGAGGCCCTGCTGACCATGAAGCAGCAGCGGCAGGGCTGCACCATGGTGGAGACCACCCGCGGCCCGGCCATCCTGTTCCTGTTCGAGGGCGCGCCCGCGAGCCGCTGGAGCGCAGACCAACAACGCGGCTGGGCGGAGCGCCAGGAGCGGCTGTCGGGCGCCCAACGCCTACTCCACGCCACCGTGCCCGACGCCGCCACAACGCGGGGCCTACAGGCCGAGCACCACGAGGCGGGCGATCCCGGACCAGCGAGGACGGCTCTCCCGTCGGGCATTCACTGGGTGGGCGACGACGAACAGGGCACGCGACAACCCGTCAGGGTGCCAGAGGGCAGCATCGACGCGGATTCCGTGAGCACACTGGCCTTCGCCACCTTCGCCGAGGCCACTGACTACGGCGCCGACCCGCG
>CAYZVO010000058.1:0-40555 GCA_964481655.1 uncultured Enterobacterales bacterium
GACGGGCTGGTCAACACCGACGACCCCTCGGTGGACACCTCCACCTTCGTCACCTGGTACCAGGACGCCGATGGCGACGGCTACGGCGACCACGACACCGCCGAGGACGCCTGCGGCGCGCCCTCCGGCTACGTCAGCGACGACACCGACTGCGACGACACCCGCGCCGACGTCAACCCCGACGGCAGCGAGGTCTGCGACGCCGACAACGCGGACGAGGACTGCGACGGCACCGCCGACGACTACGACAGCGGCGTGGACAGCTCCACCTACGACACCTGGTACGCCGACAGCGACAGCGACGGCTACGGTGACGCAGCCAGCCCCATCAGCCAGTGCGACCAGCCCTCCGGCTACGTCGTGGACGACACCGACTGCGACGACACCGAGTACTTCGTGAACCCCGGCGCCCAGGAGGTCTGCGACGAGGACGACGTCGACGAGGACTGCGACGGCCGCGCCGACAGCCTGGACCGCTCGGCGGACCCCAGCTCCCAGGTCAGCTTCTACGCCGACGACGACGGCGACGGCTACGGCGACCTCGGCGATTCCACCATCGCCTGCGACGCCCCGGCGGGCTTCGTGTCGAACTCCGGCGACTGCGACGACAGCCGCTCGGACGTCAACCCGTCCATGACCGAGATCTGCGACGCCTACGACACCGACGAGGACTGCGACGATCTGTCCGACGACGCCGACGACTCGGCCGACTCGAGCACCATGTCGACCTTCTACGCCGACACCGACAGCGACGGCTACGGCGACCTGAGCTCCCCGCAGGCCGCCTGCGACGCCCCCTCCGGCTACGTGGCCGACTTCAGCGACTGTGACGACGGCGTCTCCACCACCTTCCCCGGGGCCACCGAGACCTGCAACTACACCGACGACGACTGCGACGGCGACACCGACGAGGGCGTCACGGTCACCTACTGGCAGGACGTGGACCTCGACGGCGAGGGCGGCTCGGCCACCAGCGGCGAGTTCTGCGAGGCCACCCCGGCCTCGGGCTGGTCGGTGCTGGACACCGACTGCGACGACGCAGACCCGTACGTCTTCTCGGACGCGCCGGAGCTGTGCGACGGCCAGCAGAACGACTGCAACGACACCTCCTGGGCGACCTCCGACGAAGACAGCACCGCCAGCTGGGAGGACTCCTCCGGCGCCTGGAGCGACGTCACCGAGGCCTGGGAGGACGGCTCCCCCGTCAGCCCCGCCGAGGTCACCCTGCCCACCGAGGGCAGCGTGCATCTGTGCGCGGCCAACTGGTACGTGATGCTCACCGCCGAGGCGGACAGCTCCGTCACCGTCACCGGCCGCTACGGCAGCGCCGACACCGCCCTGAACGGCTCCTCCGGCGGCGCGGTGGTCACCCTCGAGGACTCCAGCTCCGTGGTCACCCTCGAGTCCCTCACCATCGAGGAAGGCCAGAGCTCCGACGGCGCGGGCATCACCAGCCTGGGCGGCGTGCTCACCGTCGATGACTGCCTGTTCCGCTACAACTACCTGAACTCGTCGGGCACGGCCCAGGGCGCCGCGATCCACGCCGCCGGGGGCTCCGTCACCATCACCGACACCACCTTCCGGGCCAACGGTGTCTTGAGCGCCACCAGCACCTACGGCGGCGCCATCTACGCCTCCGAGGCCAGCCTCTCGATCACCGACTCGTCCATCGAGAACAACGAGGCCGACCAGGGAGGCGGGCTGTACTGGGCCGCTTCCGGCGACCAGACCCTCGATCTGGACGGCGTCACCTTCGACGGCAACGAGGCCACCGCCGGCAGCGCGGGTGGCGCCCACCTCGCCCTCGACGGCACGGGCACCGCCGTCGTCAGCGACTGCACCATCACCGACAACCAGTCGGACGCCAGCGGTGGAGGCCTGTACATCAGCGGCAGCGGCACCGGCCACCTGACCCTGGAGGGCACCGAGATCGAGTACAACACCGCCTCCGACTTCGGCGGCGGGCTGTACTGGGAGGCCGACAACTCGGCCACGATCACCGGCCTGACCTTCACCGGCAACGAGTCCGACTGGGGTGGGTGCGTGTTCGCCAACGACGACCTCGGCCTGGACAGCTCGACCTTCGAGGACTGCGCGGCCGACGCGGGCGGCGCCATCTACGCCTGGGAGACCGAGCTGACGCTGACGTCGGTCTCGATCACCGACAACGAGGCCGAGTACACCGGCGCCGGCGTGCACCTGGACACCTCGTTCCTGTTCGCCTACTCGAGCGACATCTCCGAGAACCAGGTCCCCGCCTCGGCGGCCAACTGCTACGGCGGCACCTACGACGACCCGCACTGCGCCGGCGCGGGCATCTACGGCGCGGTGGCCTACGCCTACCTGAGCGACACCACCGTCTCGGGCAACCAGCAGCTCACCAGCCAGGACACCTTCGGCGGCGGCATCTACGTCAACGACGGCGACGTGGTGCTCACCGACGGCTCCGTGGTCTCGGAGAACGAGGCGGAGTACGGCGCCGGCGTGGCGGTCTACGGCGGCACCTCGTCCTCGGTCGAGATGGACGACGGTGCCCAGATCACCGAGAACGACGGCGAGTACTACGCCGGGCTGTTCCTGGACACCGCCACCTTCAGCTGCACCGGCTCCGCCTCGGACAGCACCGGCATCACCTCCCATCTGGACGGCGGAGGCATCTACGTGCACTACGAGCACGGCCCCTCCACCCTGCTCGAGTCCAACATGTGCGACTTCGGCAGCACCGGCTCCCCCAACGACAACTTCGACGACAGCACCAGCGGCCGCGACGTCTACATCGCCGGCGACGGCTGGTACTCCTACGCCGACGACGCGACCTTCCTGTGCGACGAGACCGGATGCATCTAGGCGCCCCTCGCCTGCTCACCCTCGCCCTGATCCTCACCGGCTGTCCCAAGCCGGTCGAAGAAACGGGGGAGACCGCGCCCCCCGGTGAGACGGACAGCCCCGACGCGGTCGTTCCCAGCCACGTGGTGCTGGCCTGGCCCGTGCGGGGCATGAACCCCATGGACGCGAGCTACGAGACCGCGAGCCTGCGTCCTCCCGGGGTCAGCCTGCGGGCACAGGTCGTGCGCCGCGGCGTGACCCCTGCGCTCGCGCCCACCGAAGGTCTCGGCCTGAGCTATGCCCCGGACGATGCCACCACGACAGCCGGCACGACAGACTTCTGGTTCCACGCGGGCGCGCTGCTGGGCGACGACGCCCCCTCCATCGCCCTGGGGCTCACGGGGCTGGCCATCGAGGGCGAGTTCAGTGGCGAGGGGACCCTCTTCGAGGCCAACGGTGTGCCCGTGGTGCCCACCGAGGGCGTCGGCGAGACCGGCCCCTTCCCCCACATGGCCCTGACCCTGAAGGACGCCGAGGGCGTCAGCCTGGTCGAGGGACTGGTGCTGGCTCCCAGCTCCTGGGACCTGGGCTGTGGCGCCTGCCACGGCGACGACTGGACCGCAGACGTGCTCGCACGCCACGACGCCCGCCACGGCGGCACCCTCTCCGCCGAGACCCCGGTGCGCTGCGGCGCCTGCCACGCACAGCCCGAGCTGGGCTGGGCGGGTGATGGCGAGACCGACGGGCTGGCCCCTGCCATGCACCGGGCCCACGCCGGGCGCATGAAGCAGCTGCAGGGCCTCGAGCCCAGCTGCCTCGCCTGCCACCCGGGACCGGACACCCCGTTCCACAGGGGCAAGCACGCCGACGGCCACCACAGCTGCGAGGACTGCCACGGCAGCATGGAGGCGCTGGTGGTCGAGGGTCGCACCCCGTGGCAGGATCTGCCCCGCTGCCTGGACTGCCACCAGAAGCCCGACGTGGAGTACGAACAGGAGGGGCTGGGCTTCAGCGACTCGGTGGGCCACGGCGGACTCAGCTGCCCCGCTTGCCATCACGCGGCCCACGGGCTCTACCCCTCCACCCTGGACGCCGACAACGCTCAGAACATCGAGCTGCAGGGCTACGCAGGGGTCGTCAGCACCTGCGTCGTCTGCCACGATCCCGCGCCCTCGGTGCTGTTCCCCCACGCGAGCGGCGGCTGATCCAACGACAACGGGCGCCGATGAGGCGCCCGTGATGCGTGCGGCAGGCTGGTC
This sequence comes from uncultured Enterobacterales bacterium, assembly GCA_964481655.1. Taxonomy (GTDB): domain Bacteria; phylum Myxococcota_A; class UBA796; order UBA796; family JAFGLY01; genus CALDOK01. Next base: position 4,086 of record CAYZVO010000058.1, read on the forward strand.
TACAGGGAGTAGGCCACCGTGCGGGTGAAGAGCGCGCCGCCGGCGGAGCCGAGCTTGTCGAGCTTCTGGACCGAGACGGTGAGCTCACCGGAGGCCGACTGCACGGGCACCAGCACCTTGAAGAAGGCGAAGGAGGGGCCGAACTCGGCCAGGCTGACCTTGCCGACCCACTGGGTGGCGGTGGCCACCACGGTGTCGCCGGAGCGGACATCGACCTGCAGCCAGTAGGGCTCGCCCTCGAAGGCGGCGCGGGAGCGACCGAGCAGCACGGGCAGCTCGATGACCACGGCGTCGCGCTCGACGGCCACGACCTGGGCCGGGTAGTTGTCGCCCAGGGGCTGCTTGCCGACCACGTCGAGCTTGACGGTGGCGGTCTTGGCGCCAGCCTCGACGGGCTTGGCCGCCGCCATCTGCTCGGGGAGCAGCTCGTCGGTCAGACCGACCAGGGGATCGTCGTCGGGATCCTCGTAGGCGTCGAAGTCGTCGTAGTCGTCGATGACGTCGAAGTCTTCCACCGGATCGGAGTCGAAGCCGTAGAGATCCTCTTCGACCGGCTCGTCTTCGTCGGCGAAGTCGTAGTCGTCCTCGATGCCGAAGTCGAGATCGTCGAAGTCGTCGTCGGCCGCCACGGGGCCCGCGAAGGCCAGGAAGGCGAGGGACAGGAGCAGGGTGCGCATGGATCTCTCCCACGTGTCGCGAAGATGTCACGTTGCTGGATAGCAGATGCCATACTAACGCGGCTTGCATCCACTACTTTACAGGTGTTTGACATAAGGTGACATTCAATACGGGCCCGACGGACACGGCATCCTGGGGATAAGGCCCGAAATCTGATCCAATCCCCGAAAACCACGCAAATCAGACGGTGAATCTCGTGAACGAGGGACCGGGCCAAGGCCGGACGATCCGATGGAGCCTCGCGGGCTCCATCGCGGTCCTTGCGGCGACCGCGGTGGCCTGCTGGCCCTGGTGGCTGCCAGGGCGGCTGGTCTTCGGGCAGCGGGACAGCGCGTTCACCATCCTGGCGAGCCATCACCTGCAGCAGGCGCTCCTCGGCCAGCGGCCAGCCAGCGTCGGCCCCATCGGCTGGCCCATGCCCTGGTCGGTGACCCAGGCCGACTTCACGGCGGGCCAAGGCCTGCTGTCCCTGCCCCTCGAGGCCGCAGGCGTCGAGCCCTTCGCGGCCATGGGCGTGGTCGCGTTCATCGGGGTCCTGGCGACGGCCTGGTGCGCCCAGGGGCTGGCCGCCTCGCTGATGGGTCCAGGACCCGCCAGCTGGCTCGCCGCGGTGGCCGCCGCCTGCCACCCCCTGCACCTGGCCCACGCGCAGCACGTCAACCTGGTGCACCACGAGTGGATGGTCTGCGGCGCCCTGCTGCTCGGCTGGGGCCTGCATGTCCGCAGCCCCTCGCGCGCGCTTCTGGGCGCCCTTGCGCTGGGGGTGGCGCCGTGGTTCGGGCTCTACATGGGCCTCCACGCTGCGCTGGTCGGCGCCCTCGTGCTCGCCGCCGCGGCCCTCGGTCGCGCGGGGGATCGCCGCAGCTGGGCGGCCGCCATCGGCGGGCTGCTGCTGGCTGTCGCCGCCTTCTCCCCGGTGCTGACCACCTACGCCCGGGCGGGCTTCCTGTTCGGTGTGTTCACGGACCCCGCCAGCCTCGTCGCCTGGTCCTGGGACCCGAGCACCACCCTGGCGCCGCTGCAGCGGGCGCCGCTGCACGCCTGGCTGTTCGGAGCCTCGCAGGGGGCCTCGAGCGCCGCCAACAACCCCGCGAATCCCGGCTACACCGTCGCCGCGCTCGCGCTGCTCGGGCTGCTGACCTGGCGCCGCCGACCCGGGCCTCGCTGGGCCTGGTGGGCGGTCCTGGCCGTCCTCCTCACCGGGGCGGCCCTGGCTCTGGGGCCGGAGCTGGTCTGGCGTGGGCAGCCCACGGGGGTGCCCGGTCCGTATCGCCTGATCGACTGGCTTCCGGGCTTCTACGGGCTGCGGGACCCGGTGCGCTGGCTCGGGGTCGCCTACACCGCCCTGGGGCTGCTGGCGGGGCTGGGCTGCTGGTCCCTCTGCCGCTGGGTCGGCCGCAGGGGTCGTCCGTGGGCCGTGGGGCTCGCGCTGGCGCTGCTGTGCCTGGTGGTCGCCGAGCGCGCCGTGCCCAGGGGTGTGGGCCCCCAGCAGCTGCGACTGGACCCCGCCTACCTGGCCCTTGACGAGCACGAGGGCCACGGGCCGATGTGGGACAGCGCGCTGGTGAAGCGCCCTGGGGAGCAACGCTGCCGCTGCGACGCCGCCCGGGCCTACCGCGCGGCCCGCTACCACGGCCGCCCCCTGGTGGGAGCCACCGCCGCCCGCGGCATCGGGACGAGCCGCAGCATGCTGCGCCTGCTGCTGGGCTGGCCCTCCCCCGCATCGGTGGAGCTGCTGCAGGCGGTGGGCGCCGAGCTGGTGCTCGACCACAGCGGCCGCACCCCGGATGAGGCCCTGGGGGCCCAGTGCCGCCAGGTGCAGGCCCACACGCTCTGCACCCTGCCCCGCCGCGCGCCCCTGCCCGCCCCCGAAGACGTGAGCACCGACGATGGGGGCCCGGTGGTCGGACTCCGCTGGGATCGGCGGCTCGACAGCGACCCACGGATCCGCTGCGGCGAGGCCATCGAGCTGCACAGCGCCGAGGTGTGGCGGGTGGTCACCGAGCTGCGCCACGGTGCCGAGCCGGGCATGGTCGAGGTCTTCCTGGACACCCCCTGCGCAGCCGAGATCATCGCGAGCCCTGGCGGCTGGACCGCCCTGCGCGCCGGCCCCGACGCGGCGCCCTGGCCGGCACCCTGGGAGGGGACGGGGCCAGGACTCACTCAGGCCGAGCAGGACATGCCGGCGCGGGTCGAGCCCAGGGCGCGCCCGCGCCCCCCCGTCCCCGCCCGGGGACGGCGGTAGCGTCAGCCACCAGCAGAGCCCTCTTCCCTCGCCCCATGTGCGCGAGGCGCTATAGTCATAATTATGATGCACCACCTCTCGAGCACGCGTGGGCTGGCCGCGGTCGCCCTCATCTCCATGGGTTGCCACGACTACGGCTTCGGCGCCCCCAGCGACGCCCAGGATGGAGAATGCTTCGACATCGTGATCCCCGGGGAGGACCTCGACGTCGACCTGCTCTGCCTGGCCGAGGAAGCGGACTCCGACATCCACAACGTCATCACGCTCATGAAGCAGGAGTGGAGCGTCAATCCCCAGGCCAACTCGGTCGTGAGCGTGCCGCTGCTGCTGCGGGTCGCCGACGAGAACGGTGACGGCACCATCGACGACGACGACATCCCCGCCCTGGTGGTGCAGGCGCACCAGCCCGAGCACGGCCTCATCCACGCCTTCTCCGGGGTCGACGGCACCGAGTACTGGAGCGTGGAGACCCACCTGCAGCCCCACGGCGGGCTCGCAGGGGGGGATCTGGACGGTGACGGCCTGCCCGAGATCGTGGGGATCGCCATCGACGGCGCGATCCTGTGCTGGGACCACAACGGCGAGCAGCTGTGGCGGACCCCGGGCCTGGGCGACGCCATCGCCGAGGACGCCAACTACCCAGCCATCGCCGACATGGACGGCGACGGCCGGCCCGAGATCACCGTGGGCTCGGCGATCCTGGACGCTGACGGCAACCTGCTGGGCGCCGGCGCGCACGGCATCGGCGGCACCCTCGGCAGCGTCAGCCTGGTGGCCGACCTGGATCTCGACGGTCAGCAGGAGCTGGTGGTCGGCAACGCCGCCTACGACATCAGCGGCCAGGCGCTGTGGACCAGCGACACCGGCGACGGCTACCCCGCCGTGGCCGACCTGGATCTCGACGGCCTGGGCGAGGTCGTGGTGTCGGACGCCGGTGGGGTGACCCTGCTGGACACCGACGGCACCCTGATATGGCGCATCCAGCTCGAGGACGCCGAGAACAGCGGCCCGCCCACCATCATCGACGTCGATGGCGACGAGCTCCCCGAGATCGCGGTGGCCAGCGACGTAGCCCTGCACCTGCTGGACGCCTCCGGCGGCATCGTCTGGGAGGTCGTCACCAACGATCCCTCGGGCACCACCTCCTCCACCGCGTTCGACTTCGAGGCCGACGGCCTGCCGGAGCTGGTGTACGCCGACCAGGAGATCATCTACCTGCTGTCCGGTCTCACGGGCGAAGAGCGCATGAAGTCCTACAACCGCGGCAGCTCCACCTGGCTCGAGTACCCCCTGGTGGTCGATGTGGACGCGGACGACGAGGCGGAGCTGGTGGTGGGCAACGCGGCCTTCGACCAGTGGGCCTCCCAGTGGGGGGTCACGGTGTTCGACGCCCTCGAGGAGCCCTGGCTGCCCGCAAGGGAGATCTGGAACCAGCACAGCTGGTCGGTCACCAACATCGAGGACGACGCCAGCATCCCCGCGAACCCCGAGCCCAACTGGGAGACCTACAACAGCTTCCGGGCGGCCCACCTGAACCCCACCATGGGGCTGATGCGGCCCGACCTGGTGGTCACCCTGGACGACGTCTGCACCTACGAGTGCGACGATGACTACGTCGCGGTCTGGGTGCGGGTGGGCAACCAGGGCCTGCGGGACGTGCACAAGCCCGTGGAGGTCACCGTCTACGGCGTGCTCGAGGACGGCGACCGGGTGCCCGTGGGCGCGACGGTGATCGACGACTCCATCCCCGCCGGCGCACTGCTCGACGCCGTCCGCGTGGACACCTGGGGCTGCGACACCAGCCAGGTGGTGGATCTCGAGGCGGTCGTGGACGTGGACCCCGACGGCGAAGGCGACGGCGCACACCTCGAATGTGACGAGACCAACAACGAGTCGACTTGGGGGCGCAGCGTCTGCCACTGATCCCCGGGATCACTCGAGGTAGCCGAGCTCCCGCAGGGCGGCCGCCGTCTCGGGGTCGAGCTCCCCGACACCCCCGCCGGACTCCCCACCCCCGTCGGTGCCCAGGCTGGCCCGGGCCACGGCCCGCAGGCGCTCGAGGCGCGCGGGCTCGAGGGTGTCCAGGGGCTGGTTCTCCTGGGGGTCCTCGAGCAGATCGTAGATCTCCTCACCACCCTCGGAGTCCAGGATGAGCTTGTAGCGGCCGTCCAGGCCCACCCCGAAGGCGCGCCGGTGTGGGTCCAGCCGGTCGCCGTTGCGCTGGACCGGGGGGAAGGTGTCCAACACCTGCTGGGGGAAGGCGTAGGAGGCCGCCAGGACGCGATCGTCGCCAGCAGGGTCCCGCAGATCCCGCCCGGGCCCGGGCTCCTGGGGCGCGAGCCCGGCCGCGGCCAGCAGCGTGGGGTGCACGTCGATGAGCTGCACCGGTCTGTCCACCACGGCGCCGGGCTCGAAGCCGGGGCCGCGGGCGATGGTCGCGACGCGCAGCAGGGTGTCGTAGACCGAGAAGGCGTGGCCGACGTGGCCGTGCTCGCCGAAGCCCTCGCCGTGGTCGGTGACCACCAGCAGGGTGGTGGTGGCCGGATCCGCGTGGCGGTCCACGGCCCGCACGATGCGCTCGACCGCGGCGTCCACCTGCCGGATCTCGGCGGTGTACAGCGCCCGCGCGGCCTCGAGGGCCTCGTCCTCCACCGGCTCGTCGCCCGCATACCAGGCGCGCACGAAGCCCCGCTCCCGCAGCTCACCGTAGGCGCCCTGAGCCCTCCGGGTCTCGAAGGGGCCCATGGCGGGCCAGGCGTAGCGCCAGTCCGGCTCGTAGGGGCCGTGGGCCTCCATGAGGTTGACGAAGAGGAAGAACGGCCGTTCGGCGTCCCGCTCGTCCTCGAGCCAGCGCTCCACCGCCACGGAGCTGTGGTCGGCCACCACGGTGCGGGGGCGGAGCTTCTTGCGCCACAGCTCTCCGAAGTGCTCGAAGCCGGCGTGCAGCCCGGTCTTGTCGGAGACCCAGGGGTTGTTCGAGAAGCCCGCGCATTGGTAGCCGGCCTCGGCCAGGCGCTGGGCCAGCAGGGTGGGCTCCCCGCGCAGCTTCAGGTGGGACTGGGTGGCGCCGTGCTGGGCGGGCAGCAGCCCGCTGAACATGGAGGCGTGGGAGGGCAAGGTCCAGCTCGAGGTGGACCAGGCCCGGTCGTAGCGGGTCCCCTCCCCCGCGAGCTGCTCGAGGTACGGGCTGGTGGGCTCGGCGTGACCGTAGGCGCTCAGCAGGTCGGCGCGCACCGTGTCCATCACGATGAGCACGACGTTGTCCGCCGATGAGCGCTCCGGGGGCGAGCAGCCCAGGCTCGACAGCGCGGCGGCCAGCACCAGGCAGCGGGTCATGTCCCGTCACCCGCGCTGCGACGGTGCAGGGTGAGCAGCAGCGCCGGCACCAGGGCCAGGGCCAGGGGCAGCAGCAGCCGCAGCTCGCGGATGCGCCCGAAGAACAGCTGCAGGGCGAGGTAGGGCAGCAGGACCACCACCAGGGCACGCAGGGTGGCTGGCAGAGAGCGCCAGCGGAGGACGGGGACGATCCAGAGCACGCCCCAGAAACACAGGGCGTACAGCAGCCAGTCCCCGTGGCTGATGTTGGCCAGCAGCATCCCGACGGGGTTGGTGCCGTGGGCCCAGCCGGCCACGTCCACCAGCAGCCGCAGCCCCACGAAGGGCAGCGCCCAGCAGGCACCGAGCGCGACCATCTTGGCCAACACCGGCCTCCAGGGCTCCTGGCCCCAGCGCAGGGCGCCGTAGATGAGCGCGATGAACACCGCCGTCTCCCGGTTCAGGGAGCCCAGCAGGATCAGCGGGAAGAGCCAGCGCCAGCGACCCTCCATGGTCAACACCGCCGCGGCGACCCAGAGCAGCAGGTCCAGGCTCGAGGCGGGCTGGAACCAGTAGTGGGCGTAGGAGGGCCCGTGCAGGCCCGCCAGCAGCAGGGTGCCCAGCAGCGGCCAGGGGGGCGGCACCCAGTGGCCCAGGTAGCGGTGGAACAGCAGGAACAGGGCGAAGGTGAACACCCCGCGCCACAGCAGGTAGCCCCACTCCACCGAGCGCTGCTGAGGCAGGCCGGACAGCTGCACCACGGTGCCGGTCAGCTCGGCTGCCCAAGGCACCACCGCCCGATAGGCCCAGGGGGCCTCGCCCTCGGCCTGGATGATCTGTGCGTGGCGCTCCGCCCGCTTGCCCTGCTTGGGCCCGAAGTTGATCCATTCGCCGTGCAGCTGGGTCAACAGCGCGGCCAGCCCCAGGTAGAGGACGACGTGGATCCAGGAGAGCCGGCGGGGTGTGCACATGGTGGTCCCCCCTCGTACTCCCGCGCACCTGGGTGCTGCAAGCCCACGAACACCTTGCTAAAGGCGCGGCCATGCCGGAAGCCATCGCCATCTCCCGCCGCATCGTCATCCCGGGGTCCGACCTCGAGCTGAGGTGGAGTCGTGCGGGCGGGCCCGGCGGCCAGAAGGTCAACAAGACCGAGAGCCGGGTGCAGCTGTGGTTCGATCTCGAAGGCACCGAGGCCCTGAGCGAGCCCATCAAGGCCCGGGTGCGGGCCAACTTCGGCAGCCGGCTGACCCGCGACGGCTGGCTGGTGCTGGCCTGCGACAGCTACCGCGAGCGCAGCCGCAACCTGGCCGAGGTCCGCGCCCGCCTCGCCGCCATGATCCGCGGCTGCCTCGAGGCCCCCCGCCCACGCCGGGCCACCAAGCCCAGCCGGGCCAGCAAGCGCCGCCGCCTGGACGCCAAGAAGCGTCGCGGCAAGGTCAAGCAGCTGCGGGGCAAGGTCCGCAGGGACGACTAGCGCCCATTCCTCACGGCATCGGCCACACCAGGGTCATGTTGGTCATCGTCTCGTAGACCACCGGGCCGGCGCCGTCTGCGGCGAGGAACTGGTCGACGTGGTCGAGCCCGCCCTCGAGGGCCACGGAGTTCATGAAGTCGTAGGAGACGGGGTGGTAGCCCGTGACGTAGCTGGTGGGCTGCTCGAGGGGGGCGCCATCGGGCCAGTTGGCCTCGAACATCTCGATGATCTCGTAGACATCGACGTAGTCGACCAAGGCGCCGTTGTCGGGGACCTCGAGGATGGACAGCACCGGCGGCGCGTCGGAGAGGATGTCGCTCTGAGAGGGGTAGTAGGGCTGGCTGGTGTCGCCGATGCTGGCCCAGTGCTCCTGGTTCCACTCGTACAGCCCGGCGTCCTCGAGCCCCTCCCACTCCTCGATCCGGGCCCAGTTGCAGCCGCTGGTGTCGGCCACGAAGCCCTGGGCCGCCAGGGCCTCGAGGGTGTGCAGCTCCGCGGTCCAGCCCCCAGCGCGGAAGGAGGTGGGCTCTGGGAGCCCGTTGTCCTCGAACAGCGACTTGGCTTGGGCGAAGAGGATCTCGCTCTCCTCGCGGGTGTAGGAGGACAGCTCCACGGTGTAGCCGGACTCGTCGGTGGCGTAGCCGAAGCTGGGCTCGTGGCGGCAGCTGACTTCCGTGGTCTCCACGAAGTTGCAGTAGGGGTGCACGTGCAGGCCGACCTCGTCGTCGAACTCGTCCACCATCCCCATCACCCAGTCCACCAGCTCGGCGGCGTGCTCGGCGCTGACCTCCGGGTCGGTGAAGGTGTAGGGCCCCACGAAGTGGGTCATCTTCATGGCCGGGTGGTTGGCGTGCAGCTCCTCCTGGCGCTCGAGCCAGGACTCTTCTTTGTAGGAGCGATCCCAGTCGTTGGTGACCAGCACATACAGGGGGTGGCTGCGGTGCAGCTCGAGGCGGGCGAAGGCGACGTCCTCGCCGCTGGCGGCCAGGAGCAGCTCGTGGGTACCGGGCTCGACCTCCGCGAGATCCGCGTCGAGGGCCAGCTCGGCCTCCGCCGGCCAGCTGCCCACGTGGGCGCCGCCGATCCACAGCTCCACGCCCTCGGCCTCCGCAGGGGGCGCCACGGTGAGGACCAGCACATCGCCGGCTGTGAGCGCGTTGCCCACCAGGGACCAGGGGTGGAAGTCCACGATGTGCTCGCTGCCGTCGAGGCCATCGGGCACCGTGGGGGGTGCCGACGCGGCGCTGTCGTCGGCGGCGGGGCACCCCGCGCAGAGCAGCAGGGCGAAGCTGAGCAGGACGGGACGGTTCGCGGCGTGCATGGGTGCTACCTCCGTGGGTCGCGCATGGCGGCCCTAGCCCGTCGAGCGGTGCGGTGCCCACGGATGCTACGATGAAGGTGGACTCCCGGCCCGAGGCCCCCCCATGAGCACCCCCTCGATCCTGCGCTGCCGCCGCTGCGGCTGGTCCTGGGGCCCCGTGGGCGTGCTGCCCGTGGTCCCGGGCGGGCCCCAGCAGCTCTTCCTGCGCTGCACCAGCTGCCACCGCCCCCAGGTCCAGCGCGTGGAGCCCGACGCCGACCGCGACGCCCTGCGCTGCTCGGCCTGCAGAGAGCAGAGCCTGGTTCCGCTGGCGGACTGCCCGTCCTGCGGAGAGCAGGATCTGTCGTGGGGGCCGTTGATCTAGGAGGGCGAGGACCGATCGCGGGCGGTTCCCACGGCGGGAGGGGAGGCACCGATGCAGCAGACGTCCTTCTTCCCCCATGAAACCCTTCGCGCCTACCAGCAGGCGGTCCAGGTCAAGCGCCCACCAGCGCAGCGAGGACACCACCAACGGTTTGGCGCGAAGTAGGAAGCGCCACCACCGATGCTCGGCAGCCACCAACGCGAGACCAGATTCCCCCGCGGGATGGCCTGGGTGAAGGACCAGGCGCAGCGCGCGGCGGGCTCGGTGGCGCTGAACATCGCCGAAGGCCGGGGCCGGGCGGGGCAGGCCCAGCGGAACCACTACGAGATCGCCTACGCGAGTGCCAGTGAAGCCTGCGCCGCCCTCGATCTGGTGGACCTGCCGGGGGCTGCCGAGAAGCAGCAGGAGCTGCGGGCCATCGGGTCGATGCTGGTGGGGCTGATGCGGTAGGGCCGCGTTGCTGCCGAGGGGGTCCATAAGGGTTCCCGCCCTCGCTACGATTCAACGCCGAGAATCCCCCTGGCAGAACGGTGGTCCAGAGCAGATCCAGAACCACCTGCTTTCATTTAAGAATGCCACACCCTGAATGTGAGCACTGCGTGAGCACATCGGAAAATGGAACAAGTTATCGACTGCTTGGCCTATTCCTCCAAAACATGCCCTCGGGACGCACAATGGAAACCCACGTGACAACCATGTATGCTAATCGGCACCTGCCACTCGCCCTGGCGATTACTCTGTTTGCAAGCGGATGTCACGACTACACGATTTGGCCCCAGTACGCCATCGGCGAAGACGCGGTCTGTGTCGCGGAGACCCAGAGCTGATACGCGTCTTGGCTCGGTGACGACGGGATGGCTGGGACCTCTGTCGACGTCCTCTCCACCGGCGACGAGGTGGACCCCAACCACTTCAGGTGGCTGGTCGCCGGTGTACCCGGCGACGCCTCGGACGACTACAACGGCTTCGTCCGGGCCCAGTACGCCCACGTGGGCTCGGGGCTCGCGGATCTGCTCTGGACAGAAAACGAGGACCTAAAGCCGCCCAGCTCTGAGCTGCCTTACTATCAGCTCGGCTGGGACGTCCTGGCCGTGGACATCCGCGAGTGCCACCACAACGGCGTCGATCACTACGACGCCTGCGGCCAGGAACTGCTGGCGTCGGCGCCGAACACCATCAACACCGGCCCCGGCGAGGTGTACTGGTGGATGGCCGATGGGCAGGACAACTCCTCGTTCGAGTACGTGGCCCGCATCGCCGCGCCGGCGGGATCCTCCACCGCCGCCGAGTTCGGCTATGCGCTGGCCGCCGCTCGAACACCTGCGGATCCGATGCAGCCCTGGAAGATCGCCGGGAGCTACCCCGGTTGGGTGGCCATCTCAGCGCCTGGTGACGACGCCGTCTACATCTACACGGTGGATCCGACCTCCAACACCCCCCTGGGAAGCGGGCCGGTGGACACCCTCAACGCGCCGATCCCGGGCCGCGGCTTCGGGCACGACCTGGTGGTCGGTGACTTCGACGCTGACGGGCTGCCCGATCTGGCCGTCAGCGGTCCCTACGACAACGGCGCGGACCTGGACGGCTACGTGTGGGTGTACCGGGGCACGACCCTGCCAACAAAGCCGCTGCACAAGGCCTCGGCTCTGCCGCTGAAGGGGGCCCAGCTCGGGCCGGCGCGGGGACTCACCTACCACGGCTGGTCGCTGGCGGCGGGCGCCATCGCCGCCACTCACCCGGGGGACATCCTGGTAGCGGGGGCGCCGCTGGCCGGTGGCTTCGCGAACGGGGGTTTCTGCCAGTACTCCCTGTCGGTCAGCGGCCCGGGGTTCGTGATCGGCAACCCCATGGACGACGTGCTGTGCCACGAAAACCAGTTTGCGTCGGTTACCAGTGCTACCAGCCCAGCCACTGGTGAGCACATGGGCTGGTCGGTCGCCATCGGCAACTACCACGCAGCGGACGGTCACGGCGTGGAGGGCACCCCAGAGGCGCTGCTCCCGGAACTGGCGGTGAGCCGCCCGGGCTACGACGGGGATCGGGGCGCGGTGGAGGTCTTCTCCACCGACGAGGATGGCGTGAACACCGGGAGCTTCTGGAACAAGATCCAGGAGTACAACGGGCCCCTCGCCGGGGCGCGCTTCGGCGAGTCCATGGCCGGCGGCTACGTGCAGGAGACCCACTGGGAGGATCTGGTGATCGGGGCGCCCTACGCAGACCACGTCGGCGCCGGGTTCGACGGCACCGCCAGCCTCACCAAGGCCGTGGAGACCAGCAGCTGCCAGGACGTGAACGGGTACTGGACGCTCACCGACGTGGACGGGGGCGATCCGGTGTCCATCAAGACCTGGCGGGAGGAGACCCCCACCGCCGAAACCCATCTGGTGTTCCTGACGGAGTTCACCTTCGCGCTGCATTCGGGAGATCCGCCAGACGATGACAACCTCTGCTACGAGGATGCCTCCGATGACCCCGAAGAGGCGATCTACATCCTGCCACCCGGGACCGAGCTGGTCTTCCCGGCGGCCTGGCCCTGCGTCTCCCCCATCACCGTCGGGACCCCCTACTCCCACACCTGGACCAACGCCGATCTGACCGAGATGTTCCAGGCCATCAACTCCGCAGTGACAGTCGCCACCGCGGACGTCACGGCGACCCTCACCTTCGCGGCGGACGGCGCCGGGGATCCCGTACCCTCGACCTTCGAGGTGGACCTAGACCTGGACACCCTTAGCGTCACGGGGACCGAGGTCATCATGGGGGTCGAGATGACCGGGACCTTCGACTACCCGGGCCTGCTGAGCTACCTCGACGTGGACGATCCCGACAACTGCATGCCGTACGACATGCCCCTGTCCATGCAGAGCACGTCCGTGGGGGTATGTGAATGAGTCACCGTCTGCTGGCTGCCGCGATCGCCTTGCTCGTGGGCGTTGCCTGTGATCCCCTGCGCGATCGCCACGGCTGCTGGGTGGATGGGGATGAGGCGTTCAGGACGCTGTGGGAGACCATCTGTGTAGCCCAAGCATCGTGTGAAGACTTCTGGACAGATTCGTACGAGTCCTCGAACGCCTACCTCGACGCTTGCGTTGAGCAGATGACCTCAGCCTCGTATATTTCGGGTGTTCGTGACCAGTACTGCTTCGACGGTTGTCTGGTCGATGCCTGTCTCGACCCTTGGCTTGCCTACGCCGAGAGCTGTGCGGACGAAGACTACCTACAGATAGAGACGAACTGCGGCGGAGACAACAGCCCCTTCTGGGACTTATGGTCCAGCCCCAACCGCAGCTGCCTCGAGGACGAGCGGGGTTGGTGATGCATCCAGCCCGCTGGCCCTGTCTGCTGCTCGTCGCTGGCTCCAGCGCCTGCTTCGACGTGAACATGCCCCCGCCGCCGGCCCTCGGGGCCCCTATGGCGCCCCAGGCGGTGGAGCAGGCCGGGTGGGGCGTGGGCCTGCAGGAGCAGGTCCACGGGGGCGCGCCGTTCAACACCGCGGTGGATCTGGAGCGGACCCTCCCCCTTGGCGACTCGCCGTGGAGCCTGGGCTTCGGCGGTCTGGTCAGCGCCCGGTATGCCTCGATCGAGCCGGCCATGGGTTTGCGCTCGCCGACCCTGGGCCCGGCGCAGCGCTGGCAGCTCGGTGGGCGGCTGGGGCTCACCTTCGGCAGCGGCAGCCTGGTCGGTCGGCGCTTCCTGGACCCCTTCGCAGGTGGGTCCGTGCTGGCGCAGGCGGCCTGGTCGTGGGGCTGGGGCGGCGTCGGAGCCCTCGGCGGTGCCGTCGGCTACGGGGTTGTCGGCTACCTGACCTGCCCCGCTGGCTGCGACGTGGAGCGCGAGGTCGACGGTGTGGTCGATTCCGTCGAGCTGATGCCTTTCCGATCCCCGATCTTCCAGCTCCACGCCGACATGCCCATGTCGGAGGACCAGCCCGTCGCCCTGCGGTTGAGCTGTGGGCTCTACCCGCTCGAGCTGAAGGGTGGCACTGAGCTTCTGTGGAGCCTGGGCCTTGGTGTCCAGTGGTGGCCGCAGGATGAGGCGGCGCCACCCAAGTAGGGCCACAGCGCGATTTGCTTCGGCGCGAAGATGAGCCCCGTAGGGCGGTGATGGCGTAGCAGGCCACGGTGAGCAGGATGTGCTTGTCGCGCACCAGGAGTCCGTCCGGAGCGGCGCCGACGCCGCGGTCCACCAGTTGGACGTAGCGGGACACGCCGTACAGCAGGAAGGGCATGGTCAGCATCACAGCCACGGGGTGGGGGAGCGCAGCACCGTGTACAGGGCATTGGAGATGACAGTGCCGCTCGAGGTGATGGACTGGAACTCGGCGATCATGCTCGCCCGGTAGCTGGCCGGGGCGGGGCGCATCGCGGCGAGCTCCTCGGTGTCCGATTCCTCGTCGTCGTCCATGATCAGCGCGATCTCGCCCCGGCGCTTGTTGAGGCCTGGGAACAGCGCCAGGAAGGCGGCGCAGAGCAGTAGCCAGGGGCTGATGTGCACGTCGATGACCACCGCACCGGCCAACGCGCGCCACAGGCAGGATGGCCGGCCCGATCCCCCGGTCCCGAAAGGGCACAGGCCGATTCTTCAGGGGCGACAATCATCGCCGATGAACGCACAATATCGCTTGCACCAATCGACTGCCACAGTGCTCTCGACGGGTGACATCGGGGTCATGTACGAGCCCCACGATCCGAAGCTGGGGACAGGCAGGATGAATCCTCCACGGGCTGTAAACGAGGGGAGCCGCCAGTGCAGCGATCTGGCGGGTTCTCCTATCCAAATCCAGGTCCTTGAGGACCGGTTCGGGACCGGCCTTGTGCCCTCCTGGGAAGGCCTGCTCTCGTCGGATCGGTGGCGGCGGCCTTCCGGACCTAAGCGCCCACGCGCCCGTCGTCGTGGGCACCCCGAGCGCTGGCGAGGTTTTGGACCACCCTCGGCGCCGGCCACCGTTCTGGACCACCTCGCCAGAGCCGTCCGCTACTCCCCCGTCGCCTCCCACGGCCCCTGGATCACCTGGCCCTTCTCGGGGAAGTGCCCGAGCCTGGCCTTGACCACCGCCTTCTTGCGGTCCTCGTCGCTGACCTGGCGGTAGTGCCGCAGCATCACCTCGGGGCTGTGGTGGGTGAGGCACCCGTTACGGTGGCGGCGGTGGCCACGTCTACGCCGGAGCGGGCCATGCGATCGACGACCATGCGCCGTAGACCATGAGGGGTGAAGCGCTGGACGCCCGCGGCCTTGCAGGCCCGCTTCAGCTTGGAGCGGACGTTCTGGTCGCGAGCCCGCCTGCCCAGGTCGAGCAGCTAGGAGTCGGGCTCACCCTCCCGACCTTCGAGCATGGTCACGATCCCTGCTGGGAGCGGGAAGCTGCGGGGGCCGGTCTTGCCGCAGAGGTGAAGCTCACCGCTGGTGGCGTCGAAGTCGCGAAGCCGCAGCTCGCAGACCTCGGAGATCCGCGCCCCGGTGATTCCGAGCAGATGGATGGCGAGCCGCGCGTCCCCGGTGAGGTGCTCGAGCACCTTGGGCAGATCCTTGGGCGCGGGCGTGTGGTGGTTCAGGACGTAGCCGTCGATGGTGACGGTCACGCGAGGAAGGGCGCGGGCCGGGACGTGTCCGCACTCCTGGCCCCAGCGCCAGGCCATGCCCATGATCCGCAGCTCTTGGAGCACCAGGCGGCGGGAGGCCTTCTCCCGAATGCGGGAGTCGCGGTACTGCTCGATGGTCCCCCGGTCCAGGCGGCGGCAGTCCACGTCACGGAGCCTGGCCACGATGTGGCGGGCGCACTTGTCGTAGTGGTCCACGGTGTGGGGCGAGAGATCCGGCCGCTGCTTCTGACGGTGAGCCCAGGTGTCCAGCAGGTCGCCCACGGTGCGCACTCGCCCGGCGGCCTCCTCTCGGCGTGGGGCGGGGAGCCCGGCAGCGACCAGCTCGGCCAGGCGCTCTTGCACGAAGTCGCGGGAGCCCCAGCCCGCCCACAGGGTGTCGCGCTCACCCTTGCGCCGGGCGCGCCAGTACCACTCGACCACGCTGCCGTGCTCGCGCCAGCGCTTCATGGTCGAAGCGCGCAGGGGGCCGATCTCGACGGGCTTGGGACGCGGAGGCGTGGCTGTGCGGGCCATCGTCAGCTCCCTCCTGGGCCGCCCAGTGGCAGCAGCTTTGGTGCGGTCGAGCCTCGGCGACGACCGCGGGGTGGCCGACCTGCACCGTGTTGCGTGGCCTCGGACATTGGCTCCCAGGACGGCAGCAGGCCCGCATGCTCCAGGCACACCAGCCAGTGTGCGAAGGGAGCGAGGATGGCCCGGTCACATCGCTGGGCGGTGGGGGGGCGGTAGGCGCGCACATCGGACTCGCGGAGGCCGAACACCCAGGCCACCTCCGGGGCCGAGCAGGGCGTGGCGGGCTGGGCGTAGAGCCTCGCACGCAGTGCCAGCCGACGGTGAAGCTCACCGCGCTGCCTGCGCCTCGGGCTGGAGTCCTGCTCATCCCCGTCGTCCGTGAGCGGGCCCCCGAAGGCCGGGCCTTCGAAGGCGGGTGACGGCACCAGCCAGAGGTGACCTCTCCGGTGGCTGGCCGGAACAGGCCCGCGGTCCACCAGCGCCTGGCCCAGCCTCTTCCGGCTGGTCGCGAGGTCCTGGGCGGTGACCCTCATGCCAGCATCCAGGCGGGCAGGGTGTCGAGGATCTTCGCCGACTGGTCCACCAGGACGGCAACCTTGGCCTTCAGGTCCACGATCTGCTCGGCCTGCTCGTCGCAGGTTCGCTGCAGACTGTCACGCTCGTCCTGGAGCCGCGCAGCCTCCGCCGCGCTCCCCCGCAACTTGACCCTGATCGCCTCGCGCCTCTCCTGGGCCCGTCGAAGATCGGCGCGGAGTTGATGGAGCTGCTGCTCCTGCTCTCGCGAAACCATCCCGAGCCTGTGCTCCCTGGAACGGACACCCTGGAGTTCGACCTGCGCCTCGCGGAGTTGACGTCGAAGATGCTCGACCTCGATCTGGAGGGAGATGCAGGACGCGCATGGCGCCGGAGACATGGGCGGCTTGGTCGGCTCGGACGCTGGGGCCGCGGGCTTCGGGGATGGCTCAATAGGCTCGCCACTCTCGTACCGGGTGCTCCCACCTTCGGTGAGTCTGCCAAGCCCATCCGGGGAAGGAAGCTCCGCCAGATGGTGCTGGACCGGCTCTGAGCGAGAGGGCTTCCACGCCTACCATGCCCACCACCACGGGCTTCCATGAGGTTCCGTAGTGGGCTCTGGAAGCGTGGAAGTGGCGTGGGAAGTTCCCCGCAGCGGACAAGATATCGCCTATTCCTCTCCCGCCAGCTCTTGCTCCAGTTCTTCAACGGTGGGCAAGCTCCCCGCGAAGTCAGCAGGTAGCTGACGCACCAGCTCGGTCTCCCAACTCGCCACGCCGATGGGCCGGTTGAGCCCGCGGAGCGCGTACTTGACTACGACACCGTCCTTCTCCGGATCGCGAACGAGCAGCAGCCCGATGGTGGGATTGTCGGCGGGATGCCGCATGAGGTCGTCCACCGCGGAGAGGTAGAAGTTGAGCTGGCCCGTGAAGCCAGGCTCGAAACGCCGCGCCTTGAGCTCGATGACGACGTAGCAGCGGAGGCGCAGGTGGTAGAAAAGCAGGTCGATCACGTACTCGCCGTCTCCGACCTCGATGCGAACCTGGCGCCCGACGAAGGCGAAGCCAGACCCCAGCTCCAGCAGGAAGCGCTGGATGTGGTCCACCAGCGCCTGCTCCACCTCGCGCTCGGCCCGAGGATCGGCGGTACCCAGGAAGTCGAACAGGTACGGGTCCTTGAAGGCCTGGGCAGCCATATCGGACTCCGCGGGCGGCAACGTGGCCGGGAAGTTCGACGCAGCCTTGCCTTCGCGCAGGAAGAGCTGCCGCTCGATCTGCAGGTCGAGGATCGCCCGAGACCATCCTTGCTCGAGAGCCTTGCGCGTGTACCAGAGGCGCTGATCCTGGGAGTCGAGCTTGTCGAGGAGCATGAGGTTGTGCCCCCAGGGAATTTGTGCAGCAGCCTGCTGCACAATTTCCCGGTCGGGCCAAGCCAACGCGAAGGCTCGCATGTATTTGAGGTTTCGCGGCGACAGCCCCCGCATGTCGGGGAAGGCCCGGCGCAGATCCTGAGAGAGCCTGTCGATGACCTTCGAACCCCAGCCCTCGGCTTGCTGCCGCTCCAGGATCGCCTGTCCCATCTCCCAGTAGAGCAGGACCACCGCGCTGTTGGCAGACAGGACGACGCGCACACGCTCGGCTGCTATGCGCTGCTTCAGCGACGCCAGGAGGGCGGGGTAGCTGGACGGCAGGTTCGACTTGCTCATGCGATTCCTCGCTTTCTTAGGCCGCTTATCCAGCGAGAATGCCAAGAAATGTCCGGGTTGAAGCGGTAGGGCGGCCCCTACCTCATCAGTCCCACCACCATCGCCCCGATGTCCCGCAGGTGCTGCTGCTGCTCGGCGGCCCCCGGGAGGTCGATGAGGCCAAGAGCCGCGCAGGCTTCGCTCGCGCTGGCGTAGGCGATCTCGGACCATCGGGCGAAGCCCGATGCGGCGAAAGCCTGAACCGTAGGTGAGGGACCGTAGGGTGGTTCCGACTGGCCTGCCCGGTGCGCCCGCGGCCTTCGGCGATGTTGAGGGCCACCGAGCCTGCCGCCCGCTGCGCCTGGTCCGGGAGACGGACGTAGTCCCAAGCCATCCCGCGCGGGAACTTGCTGGCCGACACCCAGCGGCTGACCTGCACGGCCAGCTTGTAGGCGCGGAGGGTCCGTACGGTCCCAGGCCTGCGGCCTGGGCTTTCGCCCCAACCCTTCGGGTTGTCGTGGGGGAAGAAGGAGGAAGTCTGCTGCATCGGTGGCTCCGGAGGGCAAGCGCCCACCAGCGGTACTCGGCAGCCACGACGTACTTGGCGCGAAGTAAGGGAGCACGCCAACGGTCCACCGCCACCAACACCTTGGCCCGCTCCATTCCCGGCCCTCCACTCCGCCCGTCAGGGGGGGCCGCGTTCCTCCCAGCCCGAAGGCCTGGAGGGGGCGTCGAGGCAGCGGTCCGACGCCGCCCCCACGAGAGCCGGAGCGCCGGTGAGTGGCGCCGACGCCACCCGGCAGCCGCCAACGTCCCGCCCCAAGACCCCGATCACCGCCGCGCCGATCTCCGCGGGTCCGATCCTCGATCCCCGCCAACCCGATCCTCCCGATCTCCGCCCCCCCGATCACCCCTCTCCGATCACCGGGCACAGTGCCCAAAACGGGCGGGCACAGGCTGTCCAAGGCCGGGCACAGCCCCTCAAAGTCATCGATAACAGGCGTTCATCCGTCCCTGATCACCCCCGCCCCCTACTCCACATACCCCAGCGCCCGCAGCGCCTCGAGGTCGGCCTCGTCCACGTCGGGCTCGTCGTCGTCGTCGGGCTGCACGCTGTCGTCGATGGCGTGGGCCTGCATCCAGGCTTCGGCCTCCATCTCCAGCGCCTCCGCCCAGTCCACGCGACCCACATCCTGGAGCTCTTCGGGGTCCGCGGCCAGGTCATAGGCCTCGAAGCTGCCGTCGCTGCCGATGATGATCTTGTGGTCGCCACGCTGGAAGCTGCGCCGGACCCGGTTGAAGCGCTTGCCGTAGCGGGGGTTGCGCAGGTCGCGGCCGCGGCTGCCGTACAACTCGGCCACCCGCAACTCCCCGTCGATCTCCTCGATGGGCAGAGCCTCGGCGCCCGCCGCCGCCACGATCCGGGGCGCGAGCTGCTGCAGCTGCAGCGGAGCCTGGGTGCGGCCGGGCTCCACGCCCGGGCCCCGCTCGATCACGGGGATGCGGATTCCGGGCTCGTACAGGTCCTTGGAGTGCGCCAGCAGGCGGTGCTCCCCGAAGTACTCGCCGTGGTCCGAGGTGACGATGATGTGGGCGTCCGGGCCGATGCCCCGCTGCTCGAGCCCGACCAACAGCGCGGCGAGCTGCTCGTCGAGGAAGCGCAGCTCGGCGTCGTAGGCCTCGACCCAGCCGGCGCGGACGTCGGCGGGCAGGTCCTTCTTGTCCGCCAGCACGCTCCAGGCGAGCTTCTCGCGGGCGCGGCCCGAGCGATGGCGCCACACCAGCGCCGAAGGATCGTCCACGTAGCCATCGCGGGGCACGTAGGGGCCGTGGGCCTCCATGTAGTTGACGAAGAGGAACAGGGGCGCCCGCCCGGGCTGCTCGGGGTAGGCCAGATCCGGCAACACGGCGTCCACAGCCTCGAGGGTCATGCCCGTGATGCGGTCGGCGCGGGTGTAGGGCAGGTGGCTGATGCCGCGCACAGCGTCCTCGCAGATCCAGAGATCGAAGCCCTGGTCCAGGCGCCAGGTGCGGTCCAGGAACGCCCGGTTCGCCGCGATGCCCATGGTGGTGTAGCCCGCGTCCCACAGGCGCTCGGCCACGGTCACCGCCCCGGCGGACAGGGGCCGCTCGAGGATGCGCATGGTGCCCCGGCCGGTCTTGAAGCGCTTGGTGTGGTCCCGCTCGACGGTGCGCCCGTGGGCCCGATGCAGGGCCGGGAGCTGCCCGGTGAAGAGGCTGGCGTGGGACGGCAGGGTCCAGCTCGAGCTGGAGTGGGCCCGCTCGTGCACCAGCCCACCATCGGCCCAGGCCGTCAGCATGGGCATGGTCTCGCGCTCGTAGCCGTACAGCTCGAGGTGGTCGGCGCGCACGGTGTCGAGCACGATGAGCACGATGTCGGGACCCGTGCCGCTGCCGGCGGGCAGCGCGCCCACAGCGTCGTGCACCAGCTGGAGATCATCGGCCTCGGCGTGGGGATCCGGCCTGAAGGGCACCGTGCGCTCCCACGGCCGGTGCATCACGGCCCAGGTGGCGGCGCAGCACAGCGCGGCCACAGCCAGGAGGCCCAACACCCTGCCCAGGACGCGAAGCCAGCTCATGCCTCGAGCGCTCCCTTCAGCGCCTCGTCGTAGGGCGCGTGCAGCACACCGCGCTCGGTGACGATGCCGGTGAGCAGGTGATGGGGGGTGACGTCGAAGGCAGGGTTGGCCACAGGCACCTCGGGACCAGCCAGCGGGGCCCCCTGCCAGCGCCGCAGCTCGTCGCCGTCGCGCTGCTCGATGGGGATGTCGGCGCCGCTGGCCAGCTGGGGATCCACGGTGCTGGTGGGCAGCGCGGTGTAGAAGGGCACGCCGTGGTGGTGGGCGAGCACCGCCAGGCCGTAGGTGCCGATCTTGTTGGCGAAGTCGCCGTTCATGGCCATGCGGTCAGCGCCCAGGATCACAGCGTCCACGCGCCCGCGGGCCATCATCCAGGCCGCAGTGCTGTCGGTGATGAGTGTGTGGGGCACCCCGAAGCGCGCCAGCTCCCAGGTGGTCAGGCGGGTGCCCTGCATGTAGGGCCGGGTCTCGTCGACCCAGACGTGCCGCACGCGCCCCTGGCGATGGGCCTCGACGATGGCGCCCAGCGCGGTGCCGTAGCCGCCGGTGGCCAGCGGGCCGGTGTTGCAATGGGTCAGCACCTGGCCCCGCAACAGGGCCGCGCCGTGAAGGCCGATGGCCCGCTCGGTGAGCTCCACCTCGCTCCAGACCCGCTCGGCGGCCCGGATCATGGCGGTCAGGTCGCCCCAGTGGGGTCGCATGGCGTCCAGGGCGTGGAAGAGGTTGACGGCGGTGGGCCGGCTCGCGCGCAGCGAGTGGTCGGCGGTGGGCAGGTCTTCGCCGCCCCGCTGGGCCAGCACCATGCCGTAGGCGGCGGTCACACCGATGGCCGGCGCGCCCCGCACCACCATGCTGCGGATGGCGTCGGCGGCGTCCGCCGCCGTGCGGGCCTGCACCCAGCGCTCCTGCAGGGGCAGCAGGCGCTGGTCGATCAGGTGGAACACGCCCTGATCACGATCGTAGCGGAACGGCCGCACGCGCGACATGGGGGCCTCCGAGGCGGATGGGGCGCGAGGGCTAGTTGAGCTCTGGGCACCAGATGGGGATGACCGACGGGTCGAGGGTGACGATCCCGCCGTGGTTGTCCCGCATGCCACTGACACTCCATTCGCCCCAGACGTGCTCTTCTTCGTCCATTGAGACGGTCATCGAGACCGTGTCGCCGGCGCTGCTGTCGGAGGCGAAGTAGTAGCCGTAGCCGCCCGCTTCCTCCTGGAGCTTGGCCCGCAGGCCCATGGTCTCGTCGTAGGTCCCTTCACCCTCGAAGCCGCTGAGCAGCTCGACCATCAGGAAGAAGACGTGGGCCCCCGAGCCGTTGCGCCAGAACACCCGCAGCTGGCTCGACCCCTTGGGGTAGTAGCAGGTGGGGGTGTCGAACACGAGGTCACCGCTGTAGGCGCCGGAGACGCTCACGGTGAAGGGCGAGGGATCCGACGGGAAGCTCTCGGGGTCGGTGTCGGTGTCCGAGTCGGTGTCGGTGTCCGTGTCGGTGTCCGTGTCGCCCTCGGCGGGATCGGAGGTGTCGTCCTTGCCGAAGCAGCCGGGCAGGACCAGGGAGATCAGGCTCGCGGCGGCGAGGATGCGGAGGGGGCTCGTGCTCATGGCGCGCTCCGGTTGAAGGGGTCTCGAAAGCCCCCATAACCCCGGCAACACGCCGATGGAGTCTAGGCGTCCTCGACCACCACGCCCGTGCCGTAGGCCATGATCTCGGCGGCGCCGGACATGATCTCGGCGGTGGTGAGGCGGGCGCAGACGATGGCGTTGGCGCCGCGCTCCACGGCCTCGGCCCGCATGCGGTCGATGGCCTGCTCACGGGCCTCGGCCATCAGCTTGGTGTACTCGCTGATCTCGCCGCCCACGAGGTTCTTGAAGACCGCGAGGATGTCGTTGCCCACGTGGCGGGAGCGGATGGTGTTGCCCCGCACCAGGCCCACGACCCGGACGATGCGTTTGCCCGGGATCTCGTCGGAGGTCACGACCAGCACGCCCTCACCAGGGCGGTGGGCGAGGTCGGCGGCCGCGCGGGTGGCGGTGAGCTCGGTGGTCATCGGATCACATCCTTGTACTTGTCAGTCTTGTGGGTGGCCAAGCGCCAACGGACCACGACGCCCAGCAGCACGCAGACCCCGATGGTGCAGCCCGCCACGCCGAGCTGGACAGCGAGGGGTACCTCGGGATCGAGGAACAGGGCGCCGATGCCCCAGCCGGCGAGCAGCAGCACGCTGGTCAGCAGCACGCCCAGGCCCAGCCCGACGCCCAGCTTGGTGCCGCCACTCTCGCGCACCCGATCCTCGGCGATGTCGACCATCAGCCGCTCGACCCAGCCGTCGGTCACAGCCTTGACGACCTGGTGACTCTCGAGCTCACGGCGCAGCTCCGGCTTGTCCACGACCCAGGCCATCAGCTCTTCCCGCTCGGCGGGTGTGGCGACGTCGTCGACCACCTTGACCATCAGGATCTCGTACCGTTCCTGGTTCATGGAGCCTCCTCGAGGATGCGGACCAGGGCCTTGCGGGCCCGGAAGAGTCGGGACATCACGGTGCCCTGGGGGATCTCCAGGAGCTCGCCGATCTCGGCGTAGCTCAGGTCCTGGAAGTGCCGCAGCGCGATGATCTCGCGGTGGTCCGGGTGCAGCTTGTCCATGGCCACCCGCACCCGCTCCTGGGCTTCGTGGCTGTTGACCACGGCCAGGGGGCTGGGGGTGCTCGACGCGACCCGCTCGGTGTCCACCCCCACGAAGGGTTGGCGGTAGCGGCGGGCGCGCACATCGCGACACAGGTTCCGGACGATGGTGTACAGCCACGGGTAGAACGGCCGCGAGTGGTCGTAGCTGTCCCGCGCCCTCCAGGCCTTCAAGAGCGCCTCCTGGGCGACCTCGCGGGCGACTTGCTCGTCACCCAGCATCCCCAGTGTGCAGCGGTGCACCCGAGGGTAGGAGGCGGCGAGCAGGTCTTGGAAGGTTGCTGTCATGATGTCCGGCGGTACGCCCGGGACATCTATCCATTCCACGCGAACGGATCTTTTTCTAAGTCAGCACGCCCCACAGCACACCGGCCGCCACGGCGGAGCCGATGACCCCCGCCACGTTGGGGCCCATGGCGTGCATGAGCAGGTGGTTGCTCGGATCCTCGTCCACCCCAACCATCTGCACCACGCGGGCGGAGTCAGGCACGGCGGAGACGCCAGCGGCACCCACCAGGGGGTTGAGCCGGTCGTCGCCCTTCAGGAACAGGTTCATGAACTTGGCGAAGAGCAGCCCGCCGCCGGTGGCCACGGCGAAGCTGGCGGCGCCCAGGGCGAAGATGGCCACGGACTTCCAGGTCAGGAACACATCGGCCTGGGTGCTGGCGCCCACGGTGAGGCCCAGCAGGATGGTCACCGCGTCGATGAAGGCCGTGCGGGCGGTGGCCGCCAGGCGGTCGGTGACGCCGCACTCCTTGAGCAGGTTGCCGAAGCAGAGCATGCCCAGCAGCGCGATGGCGCCCGGCGCGATGAAGGCGCAGATGATGAAGGTGATGATCGGGAAGACGATCTTGACCCGCTTCGAGACCTTCCGGGGAGCCTTCATCCGGATGAGCCGCTCTTCCTTGGTGGTCAGCAGCATCATGATGGGCGGCTGGATCACGGGCACCAGGGCCATGTACGAGTACGCGGCGATGGCGATGGGGCCGAGCAGGTGCGGGGCGAGCTGCGAGGAGAGGAAGATGGCCGTGGGGCCGTCGGCGCCGCCGATGATGCCGATGGCTCCGGCTTCTGCGGGGGAGAAGCCGATGAACAGCGCGCCCAGCAGGGTGATGAAGATGCCGATCTGCGCCGCGGCGCCCAGCAACACCAGCTTGGGGTTGGACAATAGGGCGCTGAAGTCGGTCATGGCGCCGATGCCCAGGAAGATCAGGGGCGGGTAGATGCCCTTGATGACCCCGAAGTACAGGTAGTTGAGCACCGAGCCGTCCTGGTAGATGCCCAGGGTCATCTCTTCGGCGAAGGGGATGTTCCCCACCAGGATGCCGAAGCCGATGGGCACCAGCAGCAGGGGCTCGTAGTGCTTCACGATGCCCAGGGTGATGAAGATGATGCCGATGGCGATCATCACCAGGTTGCGCGGGTCGAGCTGCCCGAACCCGGTGTAGTAGATGAGGTCGGTGAGCATCTCCATGGCGTGCTACCCGATGCGCAGCAGGTGCGCGCCCTCGTCCACGGTGTCGCCAGCCCGCGCCAGCAGCTCGGACACGGTGCCGGCCACATCCGAGCGGATCTCGTTGTCCATCTTCATGGCCTCGATCTTCACGACCACGTCGCCGACCTTCACCGCGTCACCGGGCTTGACCAGGAACTTCAACACCAGGCCCGGCAGCGGCGAGGTGATGACGCCGGAGCCAGCGGCGGCCGGGCGGGCCTTGGGTGCCGGCGCAGCCGCGGCAGGGGCGGCGGGGGCGGCGGCGGGGGTGACCACCGGCGTGGCGCCCTCGGGCTCGTCCCAGCTCACGTCGTAGGAGGCACCGTCGACCACGACGGTGGCGAAGCCGGCCTCGAGGGACTGGACGTCCACCTCGTAGCTGCGGCCTTCGATCTGGATGGTCCACGTGGCCATGGTTCCTAGCTCCTGGAGCGCTGGAAGATGCGCTGATGGGCAGCCCACTGCAGGCTGCGGGAGACCACCCAGCCGGACCCGGCGCCGGGCTGGGGGGCCGGGGTGGCGGCCGCGAGCCGCTGCTGCTCGAGGCGGATGGCGAGGGCGATGGCGGCCACCAGCTGAGGCGTCGGGCCGTCGTCCGGCGTGACCTCGACAGCGTCGTCGGACTGCTCGGCAATGGCGGGGCGCGCAGCGGCGGTCACGGCGGGAGCGGGCTTGGGTTCCAGGAACCGGATGAGCCCGTTCATGATGAGGAACAGGGTGAACAGCGCGCTGAACACCACACACATGCCGACGACGGCGACCCACCAGCCGTTGGTGGCCTCGATGGCGGCGAGGCCGCGCAGGGTGGGCTCCTGCACGGTGGGGGCGGCCTGGATCAGGACGGGGAGGAAGGACATGCGACCACCTACAGGGGGATGTTCCCGTGCTTCTTCACGGGGTTCGAGTCCTTCTTGGTGGCCAGCATCCGCAGGGCCCGCACCACCGCCCGGCGGGTGGCCCGAGGCTGGATGACGTCGTCCACGTAGCCGCGCTTGGCCGCCACGTAGGGGTTGGCGAAGGCGTCCTTGTAGTTCTGCTCGAGCTCGGCCTGGCGAGCGGCCATGTCGTCGCTGGCCTTCAGCTCGTTGCGGAAGACGATCTCGACCGCGCCCTTGGGGCCCATGACCGCGATCTCGGCGGTGGGCCAGGCCAGGTTGATGTCGCCGCGCAGGTGCTTCGAGGACATCACGCAGTAGGCGCCGCCGTAGGCCTTGCGGGTGATGACGGTGACCTTGGGGACCGTGGCCTCGGAGTAAGCGTAGATGAGCTTCGCGCCGTGCAGGATGATGCCCCCGTGCTCCTGGGTGGTACCGGGCATGAAGCCGGGGACGTCCACGAAGGTCAGGATGGGGATGTTGAAGGCGTCGCAGAAGCGGATGAAGCGGGCGGCCTTGATGGAGGCCTTGATGTCCAGCACGCCGGCCATCTGGTTGGGCTGGTTGGCGATG
This sequence comes from uncultured Enterobacterales bacterium, assembly GCA_964481655.1. GTDB lineage: Bacteria > Myxococcota_A > UBA796 > UBA796 > JAFGLY01 > CALDOK01. The sequence goes on from CAYZVO010000058.1 coordinate 30,015, forward strand.
ATGCCCACCGAGCGGCCCTCGACCCGGGAGAAGCCCACCACGATGTTGCGGGCCCAGCCGGCCTGGACCTCGAGGAAGGAGCCGCGGTCCACCACCGATCCGATGACCTGCCGCATGTCGTAGGGCAGGTTGGGGTCCTCGGGCACGATGGTGTCCAGGGAGGCGTCGGCTCGATCCGGAGGATCGTCACAGGCCATCGCCGGCGGGTCCTCCATGTTGTTCTGCGGCATGTAGGACAGCAGCCGCTTCAGCATGGCGATGGCCTCGCCGTCGCTGGGGGTGGTGAAGTGGGCGACCCCGGACTTGTTGGCGTGGGCCGATGCGCCGCCCAGCTGCTCGGAGCTGACGACCTCGTTCAGCACCGTCTTCACCACCTTGGGGCCGGTGATGAACATGTAGGAGCTGTTCTCGACCATCACGATGAAGTCGGTGAGCGCGGGGGAGTAGACCGCGCCGCCGGCGCAGGGCCCCACGATGCCGGTGAGCTGCGGCACGACGCCGGACGCCAGGGTGTTGCGCAGGAAGATGTCGGCGTAGCCCCCCAGGGCCCCCACCCCTTCCTGGATGCGCGCGCCGCCGGAGTCGTTGAGGCCGATCAGGGGCACACCCATCTTGAGGGACAGGTCCTGGACCTTGCAGATCTTGGCCGCCTGGGTCTCGGACAGGGAGCCACCCAGCACCGTGAAGTCCTGGGCGTAGACGAAGACCATGCGCCCGCCCACGGTGCCGTAGCCGGCCACCACGCCGTCGCCGGCGAAGTGCTTGTTCTCCATGCCGAAGTCGTGGCAGCGGTGCTCGACGAGCAGGTCGAGCTCCTCGAAGGAGCCGGGGTCGAGGAGCAGGTCCAGGCGCTCCCGGGCGGTGAGCTTGCCCTTGGCGTGCTGGGCGTCGATGCGCTTGTCGCCGCCGCCCTTGCGGGCCTGCGCCTTGCGCTCGCGGAGCTGGGTGTTGACGGGTCGCTCGGACATGGACCACCAGGTGCGATGGAGTGAACGCGGCCCCTATCACGGAGACAGCCCGAACACAGCGCCACGCACCCAGAGGATGCGCGGCGGCTGGTTCGAGCTGATGTCCCCTAAGCGAACAGCCCAGGGCCAGGGCCCTGGGCTGTCATGGCGCGTAGCTGGGAGTCTACTCGAGCTCGACCGACATCATGGTGCCGGAGAACAGCTGGACACGGATGGGCAGACCATCGGGGCCTTCGGTCCAGTGGTTCTCGAGGTGGGCGACGGTGACCGCGCCGAGGCCCTTGTCGAGCTGGTTCATGTAGTTGGACGGGACCGAGATGTTGCCGTCGTCCTTGAAGCGGCACATGCAGGTCTCATCCTCGTAGGCGTTCTCGGACGCGACGAAGACGATGACACCGTTGGCGTCGTTGGTGGCGCCGTCGTACTCGATGTCCATCGCGCCACCGTCGTGGGTGCCCTCGTACTCGCCGGGGGCGACGTGGGTGGCGGGCGGCATCCGGGTGAAGTTCTCCTTGGAGAACGCGCCCATGTAGTCGGACGAGTCGCCGGGAGCCTGGATGTCGATGTCGTCGTTGTCCTCGAAGATGCCGTCCTCTTCGTACTCGTCCCAGCGGTACCAGGGCTTGCCGTCGAGGTAGTCACGATCCATCTGGTAGTTCTCGACGCCGACCGTGATGTTCAGGTGGTCACCGACCGAGCGGCCATCTTCGTAGGCCTCGACCATGGTGTCGCCGTTGTCGACCCACTTCTCGACCTCGTCGGGGTGGGCCACGGTGCACTCGTCGTCGTCCAGCGAGTTCCAGGGGTCCTCGCAGAGGACAGGATCGCCCTGGGGCTCCCAGAACGCGGCCTCGATGAGATCGACCTGGTACTCGTCGCCGCCCTGGGAGGACGACGCGGTGAAGTTACCGCCGGTGATGACGCCGGTCTCGCGACAGACCTGGATGTCGATGTCGTCGATGGGCTGGCAGTCGGCCGCGGAGGAGCCGTAGCCGTACAGGTAGACGCTGTACTGACCGTCGGTCCAGTTCTGGCCGCCCACGGTGGTGGTGGCGGTGACGTTGATGGTGTCGCCGACCATGACGGTGCAGACGAACAGGCCGTTCTCGTCGGTGTAGACCGTCGAGGTGGACTGGGAGCCAGCGCAGGTGACCTCGGCCGCCCGGACCGGGAAGTCCAGGACGTCGTAGACGTAGCCGGTGGCGCAGGAGGGCACGAAGCCCTGGTCGCAGTTCCACCAGGAGAAGTGGGAGGCCTGGAACTCGAAGGCGAAGCCTTCTTCGTTCTGGGCGACCACACCCAAGCCATCGTCGACCCAGCGAGACAGGTCGGGGTCGAAGGACCAGACGTCCATCTCATCGCCGCCGGTCAGCCGATAGACATCCGGGTAGTCGCCGTTGTCGATGGGCATGGACACATCGACGGGCTGGTCCGGATCGAGCTCGACCTCTTCGCCCTCGGGGGTCTCGAGCTCGACATTGATCATGCCGTAGGAGACCAACTGGTTGAGGGTGTAGGAGTCGTCCTTGCCGGCGTCGTTGACCTTGCGCCAAGCGGTGAGGTCACCGGGAGCGCCGAGGATGTCGTCGGTGTGCGGGTTGACGTACTTGGAGGAGACGACCACCTCGCCGGTGTACAGCTCACCGTCGGCGGTGAGGATGTTGTCCGGGCCGAAGGTGATGCTGACGCCCTGGATCTCCACCGTGCCGCCCGCGGAGGCGTCGAAGGTGGCGGTTCCATCGATGGGCATGATGGTGCCGTTGACCGACACGAACTCCCAGTTGATGAGCTCGGCCCGGGCGTGGCCCTCGGTGTAGCCATCCTTGGAGAAGGTGACGGGGATGGCGGAGGCCGGCAGGATCTCGCCAAGCTGGTAGTAGCCGTTGGCGTCCGTGGTGGTCTCGAGCCCTTGCACCTCGACCAGGACATCGGCGATGGGGGACCCATCGACGTCGGTGACGAAGCCGCCGATACGGCCGACCTCCTGGCTGAAGTTGGTGCCGGCAGTCTGGCAGCCCATCAGGGCGACTGCCGCCAAAATGGTGACGGACTTGGTGGTCATCGGAGTGCCTCCCTGGAGGTGTACGTACACTTCGCGCAGCGCGCCACTGCGGTCACGAATACTGTACAGCAGGGCAAGCCATTGATCCAGGGGGATGTTCGACAATTTGCGACATGCGTCACATACGATGTCGCCGCCATGGCGCGCCCGTGGGGCCGGGCTCTGGCGAGCCCCGCTTTGCACGCGTTGTTCGCCCTATCTCGGCGGCTCCAGCTGAAGCCTTCCCGGCTCGGCGTCCGTGCCGGGGTACGCGCGCAGCTCGAGCTCCACCGGCTCGCCGACGGGCGGCTGCACGAAGAAGGTGTGCTCGCCAGGGGTCATCTCCACCACGACGGGCATCTTGCCAGCGTGGGTGCCATCCACGAAGACCGAGGAACCCTCGAGCTCCACGCTCCACAGCAGGACGGGCCCCGCGGCCACCACCTCGCGCTCGAGCACGATGTCGCCGAGCTCCACAGGCACCCCGCGGTGCACCTCGATCTCCCGGGACGCCCAGGCGTAGCCGTCGAGCTCGAGGCGCACGACATGGCGCCCCTCGCGGAGCTGGTAGCCCTCGAGGGGCGTGTACCCGATCTCGGCGTTGTCCAGCCAGACCCGGGCGCCGATGGGGTTCGACGAGACGCTCAGATCGGCGTGCTCGGACACGGGCCGGTCCTCGCCCCCGAGCAGGTAGCGCTCGTTGGCCTCGCCGCCATCAGCCGCAGCGGCCTGACCACCGGCCCCGGCGGTGTTGGCGTCCTGGTCCTCGGCGCCGTCGTCACCCGTGCGGCCGCGCCCGCCCTGGGCCGGCTCGGTGTCGTGGTCGGCGAAGCGGTCGAAGCCGCCCCCCACCAGCAGCTCGGGATCGATGTCGGAGCCCCCTGCGCGGGCCGCGGCCAGGCGCTTGGCTTCCATGGTGCGGTAGCCGACGAAGGCCACGGTCGCGACCAGCAGCACGCCGATGGTGACCGACCAGAACACCGCCACCTTGATCCGCTCCCTGCGGCGGAGCTCCTGGCGCTCGGCCTCGGTGGTGGGATCGATCCGACGATCCACACCGCGTTCGTGGGCGGAGCGGGGCACGCGGGGCGTGGCCACGCCGCCGGCGCCGGCGGGGGGCGGGGGGCCGGGGGGGGGGGGCCAGGCGGCGGGGGCGGGGGGGGGGCGGCGGGAGCTCGGGCCCGGGGGGATGGACCGCGGTGGTGTGGTCGCCCGCCACGGGCGGACCGGGCGCGACATTGCCGAAGCCCGTGCGGCCGAAGGCCTCGCCCCCGCCGAAGGCCGGCGCGTCGCCGAAGACCTCGGGGGCGGTCGTGCGGACGGTGTCTTCGAGCACCGGCCTCTCGAGGGTCGGGGGGGCCGGGGGGGTGCGCTCGGGGGGCGGTGGAGGCTGGAGGCCGGAGGCGGTGGACCCGATCTCGGTGGCGGTGACGTCGCCGCCCCCCGAGACCGTCGGAGCCGTGACAGGGCGCAACAGCCCCAGGGCCGTGCGCGCGTCCGCGGGGCGGGTGGCGGGATCCACCGCCGCCAGCTGCAGCACCAGGCGCGCGAGCCAGTCGGGGCACTCGGGGCGCGCTTCCCGGGGATCGGGCACACCTCGGTAGCGGTGCCAGTCGAGCTTGGCCTGGGGCTCACCGGGCTCACAGGCGGGGCGTCCGACCAGACACTCGTAGGCGATCAGGCCGACGGCGTAGAGATCCGAGCGGGCGCTCTGCTGGCCGCTGGCCTGCTCCGGGGCGAAATAGTCGAAGTCCCCCGAGGCCGCGCCGGTGCGGGTCGCCTGAGCCACGTGCACCGCGCGAGCGAGGCCGAAGTCGGTGATCCGCAGGGTCCCGTCGAAGCACCAGAACAGGTTGGTGGGGGACAGGTCACCGTGGATGACGCGCTGTTCGTGGGCGTGGGCCAGGGCCTGGAGCATCAGCTGCAGCAAGCCCGGGACGACCTCGACGGCCACCGGCCCCCGGGCCAGCACCCGACGGAGGTCTTCGCCCTGGACGAGATCGCGGACGCCCACGGCCAGCGCGCCTTCGGCGTACATCCCGTGGAAGCTGGCGATGCCCGGGTGGCGCAGGGCCGTCAGGGGCGCGCACTCGCGCTCGAGCAGGGTCATGAACAGATCGTCCTGCTGCAGGTGCGCGTGGGCGATCTTGAGGGCCACGGAGGCCCCACCACCCGCCGTATCGACGCCGCGGTGGGTCAGCCCGAAGTGGCCTCGGCCGAGCTCTTCTTCGACCCGGTAGCGCCCGATCTGTTGTCCGATCACCATGCCTCCAGCTGCGCGTGGCACTCGTTGCAGCCGTATTGCCTCCAGCACGGCCCTGCCAGGGGTCATCCGAAGCGAGGGCGCCGTGGCCAGCGGGCGCAGGAGCCGCTATCCTCCTGCGTGATGCCATCATGGAGGCAGCATGCGCAGTACGCTGATCCTCGCGCTGGTCCTGGCCGGCTGCACCACCGAGTACGAGGTCATCCCCGAGCCTCCTGACGTGGACCCCGGCGACGTCACCGAGTGCGACTTCTCGAGAGTGCTGGACACCGACTTCTACAGCTACGACTGCAACCCGGTCTTCACCACATCGGGCGAGGCGTGGGCTGGCGCCATCGGCAACACCACCTTCAACGTCACCGAGGTGGTCGGCCACCCCTTCTACCAGATGTGGTACATCGGCGCGCCCGCCAACAGCGACTACGGCGACTACGGCCTGGGCTACGCCATCAGCGACGACGGCACCACCTGGACCCCCTACGGCGGCAACCCGCTGCTCGAAGAGCCCGAAGACTTCCGCGCCTGGAACCACGACGGGATGCAGGGCATGCAGGTGGTCTGGGACCCCGCGGCGATGCAGTACCTGATCCTCTACGGCGGCTACAACATCCAGGGCGGTGACTGGATGCTCGGCACCGCCTCGTCGGTGGACGGCCTGAACTGGAGCCTCTCCGATCCCGTCTTCGACCTGACCAACCCCTCATCGGGCGGCATGGTCAACGGCTGCTGGCCCCTGGGCCTGAGCCTCGGCGCCGTGGGTGGCTACAAGGGCTACGTGGCCGGCTACGACATGGGCGAGACCGCCTGCTCCATGTACGAGATGTCGTCCTCGGACGGCCTGTCCTGGAACATGGGCCAGCGCCAGATGATCCCCGCGGGGCCCTCGGGCTCCTGGTACGACGAGGGCTTCATCAGCACCTCGGTCGTGGAGCTGGCGGGCACCTGGTACATGTTCTTCGTGGGCTTCGGAGACTGGGAGATCAACGTCGGCTACCAGACCTCCAAGAACATGTTCCTGGGCTGGGCCACCTCGAACGACGGCAGCCAGTGGACCGTGCAGGACGAGCGCATCCCCATCAACCAGACCCAGCAGGGCGAGGTCGGGGCCGTGGCCGCCAACCGGGTCGGCGACCGCATCCACCTGTGGGTCACCGACACCTGGGGCACCGAGTCCGGCGTGGGCTACTTCCTCTACGATCCCATGGGCAGCCTCGCGGGTGACACCGCGGAATGAAGCCCTGGCTGCTGGCGCTGCTGCTGCTGGCCCCCGCCCTCGGGGGCTGCGGGCAGACCTTCCTCGAGCCCAACGTCGACACGGGCCCCGAGGGCCTGTACGTCTCCGATGTGGATCCCCACTACGGGCCCACCGCGGGCGGCAACACCGTCACCATCACCGGTGGCGGCTTCGAGGGAGCGGTCAGCGTCAAGTTCGGCGGGGCCTCGGTGGACGCCACCGTGGTGGACGCCAACAACGTCACCGCCGTGGCCCCGGACGCCGGCATGGAGCTGGTGGTCGATCTCATCGTGAGCTCGGACCTGGGCGAGGTGACCCTCGAGGAAGGCTACACCTTCACCGACACCGACATCCCCCCGGATCCCGACGACACCGGGACCGAGGTCGAGGGGGTCGGCGGCGTGGTGGAGTTCACCCACCTGCAGGTGGCCTGCACCCAGTGCTTCGGCACCACCTCACCCCAGATCAACGCCTTCGCCGCGTTCCACAACGCCACCACCCAGACCTGGACGGACTGGCTGCCGGATCCCGGCACCTGCGTGGCCAACCCGAGCAACACCGCGCCCGCCTCGAGCTTCGTGGACGTGGGCTCCTACGTGCACCTCACGGCGGGCAGCAACACCATCACCATGTCCCGCACCACGGTCAGCGGTGACGTCCAGTACGACGCCGGCGCGCTGGGGGACAGCGACTTCGCCCGCAACACCGCCTACGATCTCGAGGCCGCCGACGGTGGGGCGTGGGGACCGTTCACCGTGGTGGACGCGGTGACCACCGGGCAGATGTTCGAGGCCATCTACCCCGTCGAGCTGCTGTACACGCAGATGCAGTCGGCCTTCAGCCCCGTGTTCTCACGCAGCGCTGGGGCCACCATCAGCTACAGCCCCTACGGCGGCTCCGGCACCTTCGTCGCGCTGCTGGGCATGTACGACGGCCAGAGCGGCCACTACCTCGGTTCGCTCCTGTGCCGGGACTACGACAACGGCTCGCTCACCATCCCGGCGGCCTACCTCTCGTCCTACAATCGCGGCACCCTGCTGGCGGTCTACATGTACCGCTACAACATCACCTGGACCGCCAACGAGGCCTCGGGCTCCTACATCGAGTCCGTGGTTTCGATCGGCGTCCTCGGCACCGCATCCCTCAACTAGCCAGGAACCCACCATGCGCACCCTCCTGCCCCTGATCGTGCTGCTCGGTCTCACCGCCTGCGAGGGCGAGTCCGCCACCGGCGTCTCGGACACCTGCCAGGACCTCTGCGACGAGCTGGTCACCAACTGCGGCTACGGCGCCTACCCCCGCTTCGACTCCTGCCTGCAGGGCTGCACCTGGTACGAGGATCAGGGCGCAGACGTCGCCAACGAGCTGTCCTGCGTCCAGGACGCCGCCTGCGACACCTTCCTGATCGTCGAGTGCGAGCACGAGTACGGGCTGGTCGAGTGATCGCGCTATCCAGCACGATCACTGGACCAGCAGCGTTCAGCTGTCAGCTCGGTGGTGGTGGGGTGGAACGACGGAGCAGCTCACGCGGCCACGCTACGGCACGAGCGACGTACGGTAGAACGCCTTCGCCACGACCCCGGCAGGACAAAGCTGACAGCTGACGGCTGACAGCTGACAGCTCACGACTACCAGCTCTGCTCGCCCTCGTCCCCGTCCACGCCGTCGTCGCCGTTGCTGGTGCTGACGTTGCCGCCCAGGCCGCCGCGGCCGCCGGCGCCGGCGTAGCCGTAGCTCAGGGTGTTGTCCGCGCTCAGGTAGCTCGCGTCGGGGGTGACGCCGTAGGCGATGGCCGCGTAGCTGGGGCCGCCGGCGCCGCCGCCGCCGCCACCACCGCCGCCGCCGTCACCGCCGGTGCCGCCGTCGCCGCCCTCGAGGCCACACCAGGCCGTGGTGCGGCCGGAGTCGCCGCCGTAGCCACCAAAGCCACCGACACCGCCGGGCCCACCGTCGCCGCCGTCGCCGCCCTGGCCGCCGATGGAGGAGCTGATGACGTTGCCCGAGAAGACCGGCATCGTGGTGATGCTGCTGCCGTAGTAGAACAGCACGCCCAGCGAGGCGCCGCCGCCGGAGCCGCCGCTGCCCGGCAGGCCCGCGCAGCCGCCGGCCCCGCCGCCGCCGCCGGTGCCGCCCAGGTGCATGTCGCCACAGGACGAGGCCTGGTAGGCGCCGCTGCCCGCGCCGCCGCCGCCGCCGCCGGTGCCGTACTCGGCGTAGCCGCCGGTGCCGCCGCCGTCGGCGACCCATACCCCCGCCACCACGGCGCCGTCGCTGTCGGTGGCGCCGCTGCCGCTCGATCCCTCGGAGCCGTCCGCGCCGTCGCCCCCGTCGAAGCCGCCGTCCCAGCAGCTGGTGGAGATGTAGCACTCACCGCAGTCGCTCGAGTAGATGTAGCCGTCGCAGCCCGCCGCCCCGCCGGCCCCGCCGGTGGAGGACGGGTAGCCATCGCTGCCGTCGCCCTGGTAGCTGCCGAAGGCCGTGGGGCAGACGGCGTCGCCGCCCCAGCCACCGTCGACCACCGCGGCGTCGCAGCTGTTGCTCCCACCCACGCCGCCGGTGGTCAGCGCGGTGCAGTCGGACAGCTCTCCGTCCTCGCCGTCGACGCCGCTGGCGCCATCCACGCCGTCGTCGCCGTGCAGGCCGTCGGCGCCGTCGCGCCCCTCGCCCGCCTCGATGACGTTGTCGGCGATGAGCAGGGCGTCGCTGCAGTCCTCGATCCACATGGCCACCGCGCTGCTGCCCGCGTCCGTGTCGGCCCAGGCGTAGATCCAGAAGCCCTGGAAGGTGGTGGCCGCGGTGATGCCCTCGGCCGTCACGACCGCCGGGGCCGTCGAGGTGAACACCGAGGCTTCGATGATCGTGAGGTAGGTGCTGGGCTCCAGGTCGTCGAAGCTGGTGTTCCAGCCACCGTAGACCGTCAGGCCTTCCTCGAGGGCCACGTGCTCCTCGTAGCTGCCCTCGGCGACCAGCACGTAGAGCTTGCCGTCGAGCACCGCCAGATCGATGCCGTCCTGGATGGAGTCCAGGGGATCGTCGATGGTGCCCGCGCCGCTGGACGAGCCGGTGTCGACGCTGACGTAGACCGCGTCGTTCGGGTCACCGTCGCTGCCGTCACAGTCCGCGTCGACCCCGTCGAAGGGATCGTCGGTGGCCGACAGCCAGGTGCACTCGCAGCCGTTGTAGGCGGCGCCGTCGGCGTCGTAGTAGCCGGGATCGCAGGTGTAGTTGCACCAGGGCACCGCCGCCGTGGCGTCGCAGGCGGCCGTGGCGTGGTCGTAGCTGTAGGTGGCGCAGTCGTTGCCGCAGGAGCCGCAGTCGCTGTCCAGCACGTACTGCCCGCCGCTGAGGTAGCCGTCGTCGATGCTGCCGTTGCAGTCGTTGTCCACGTAGTCGCACAGGTCGGTGGCCGCGGGGTTGATGGCGGCGTCACCGTCGTCGCAGTCGGCGCTGTCGGCCACGTACCCGCTGGGCTGATCGCAGGCGATGGTGGCACTGGCGCTGTCACCGTAGCCGTCGCCGTCCACGTCGGCGTACCAGGTGGCCGCGTCCGCGGCGTCGTCCTCATCCACGGTGCCGTCGCAGTCGTTGTCCACCCCGTCGCACAGCTCGGTCGCCGCGGGGTTGACGGCGGCGTCACCGTCGTCGCAGTCGGCGCTGCTGGCCACATAGCCGGAGGGCTGGTCGCAGGCGTCCACGCTGTCGCCGGCCTCACCGTAGCCGTCGCCGTCCGCGTCCACGTACCAGGTGGCGGGATCGGCGGCGTCGCTGTCGTCGTCGTCCACCAGGCCGTCGCAGTCGTTGTCCACTCCGTCGCACAGCTCGGTGCCGGCGGGGTTGATCGTCGCGTCACCGTCATCGCAGTCCGTGCTGTCGGAGACGTAGCCGGTGGGCTGGCTGCAGGCGTCCACGCTGTAGGCGCTGTTGCCGTAGCCGTCGCCGTCGCTGTCCACGTACCAGGTGGGCTCGCCGCTGAGGCCCGGGTCGTCGTCGTCCACCAGGCCGTCGCAGTCGTCGTCCACGCCGTTGCAGACCTCG
>CAYZVO010000059.1:0-40046 GCA_964481655.1 uncultured Enterobacterales bacterium
TGTTCCCCCCCGTCAGCGCGCTCTGCAGCCCGTTCGCCAGCCCCTCGATCACCTGCTCGGCCTGAGCCTGGTTCCCCTTCTTCTTCTTCTTCTTCCCCCCGCCCCCGTCACCATCGCCATCCTCGATCTCCAGCCCCTCCAGCAGCGTCCCGATGGCATCACTGGCTTCACCCACCAGGTCCCCCACCACCGCCGCCAGCACCAGCCGGAAGGGTGAGAAGTCCCCGTCGGTGAGGTCCCCGCCGATGTTCAGCTCGAGGTCCACCCGGGTGCGCTCGCCGGTGATGGCCTGCAGCGCGGCGTTGGCCAGGCCCGAGGTCTTGCTGTTGCCGCCCAGTTCGATGCGGCGGGCCCTGGCGGGGCCGGTGATCTTCAGCTTCGAGCCCCGCAGGGTCAGCGTGAGGTCACCCCCCACCGTGCCGGACTTCACCTTCAGCCCGAAGGCGTCCAGCAGGTCGTCCACGTAGGGCGTCAGCTCCTTCAGGGACAGCTTCTTGGCCGTGACATCGACCACGGCCTTGCCCTTGGGGTACAGGCCGCCCGAGGCCGAGAAGCTGCCCTCGGCCACGGTGCCGGTGGCGGTGATGGGGAGGTGGTCCTTGCCCTTGGGGCCGACGCTGGCGCTGGCGAGGTTGACCGTCCACTGCAGGGGCGGGTCGGCGTTGCGGGCGTCGTCCAGGTGGATGATCGCCTTGGTGATCCGGGCCTGCTTCGGCTGCCAGGGCAGGGTGTCCAGCTCCACCCCGAACCAGGGCGCGGCGCTGTCCTCGAGGGTGCCGCCGACCCAGCTGGGGGCGTGGTCCCGGACCACGGGGGGCAGCTTGATGGAGCGGTTCTTGCGCAGCCGGGTCCAGACCTCGGCGCCGCTGGCGGACAGCAGCCCCGTCTCGCCGAGGATGACGCTGCCCACGGTGGCGAAGGTCTCGCCCTCGCTGGCGGCGGTCAGGCCGGCGAGCTTGGCGCTGCCGACGCTCCAGGGGCGGGCGGCGCTGGGGTCGAGCCCGACGGCGGAGGCCTCACCGCTCTCGGCCACCAGGGTCAGGGTGCCGCTGGGGGCGACGATGTCGGCGTCGAGGCTGGTCAGCTCGACCGTGCCGATGCGCAGGCCCGACCAGGCGCCCGGAGCCCCGGGCCGGCCGAAGATGACCCAGGTCCCCGTGGGCACGGCGAACCAGCGCTCGCCCTTGCGCAGGGTGGCCTCGAGCCCCCGAGCCTGGGCCCAGGGCACGCTCAGGCGGGTGGCGCTGCCGTCGATCTCCCCCGCGCCGATGCTCAGCCCGGTCATGCTGACCAGCTCGGTGCCGCCGCGGCTCAGGGTCACCGCGCCGGTGCCCACGGCCCCCCAGGCCAGGGCCGGGGTGGGGCCCACGGTGAGGGTGGTGGGCTTCAGGCTGGCGCTGCGCACCCGCGCGGTGGCGCGCTCATCGCCGCTGCCGGCTTGCAGCAGCAGGCTGTCCACCGCGATCGCCTCGATGCCCACGGTGGGCCAGGGGATGCCCTCGGCGCCCTCCAGGATCGCCACGGCCGCGTCGGGGACCCGCCAGCCGGTGGCGCCGAGATCGGCGCTCAGCTCGCCGACCTGCAGGCTGGTGACCGTGAGGGTGTCCGCTCCCAGGGTCCACGGCTCGACGGCGGCGGCGACATTGGAGATCTCGATGGTCTCGGCCTCGGGGGCGCTGACGCTGATGCCAGGGAGCTGGACCGGGCCCAGCGCCAGCTCCAGCTGCTCGCCGATGCTCGCGGTGACGCTGGTGCTGCTGACGGTGGGGATCGCGAGCTCGACGGCGCGCTCGCCGTCTGTCAGGCGCAGGGTCAGGTCCTGCACGTCGAGCACACCGAGCTGGAGCTCCGGCCAGGGCACCTGCTGCAGGTCGACCTCCGTGAGCCGGCCCAGCGTGGTCTCCGGCAACCCCCAGCGGCCGTCCTGGCGGTGCAGGTCGACGGTCACGCCTTCGGCCCGCACCAGGTCGGCGCGCCAGGTGTCGCGGTTCAGGGCCCAGGGGCTGACCGCGACGGCGAGCTCCTGGGCGGTGAGCACGGCGGCGCCGCTGGTGTCGCGGATCTCGACCTGGGTCAGCGCGGTCTGGGTGAGCCCGATGCGCAGCTCGTCGAAGTCCACCTCGTCCCCGGTGGTCTCGGCCAGCAGGTCCCGCAGGGTCTGCTCCCAGCGTTGCTGCACCACCCTCAGGGTCAGCGCCACGGCGATGGCCGCGCCGATGGCGATGATGAAGAGGGTGCCCAGGCAGCCGACGATGAGCCGGGGGGCCTTGGACGTCCGGGGTTTCGCTGCGTCGCTCATGGCGGCTCCGTCCGTGTGGGTGCTCCCCAGGTTCGCCTCGGGTTTCCGGAATGATACCAGGGTGTGAACGTACGCAGCGTGTCCACCATTCACCGGAGGGGAGCATGTCCACCACAAGCCGCGTCCTCGACGAACGCGATCTCGACCGCGTACGCGCGATGGTGCCCGGCCTGGCCAAGCCTGGGGAGGCGCTGGACGAGGCGTTCTTCCGCCTCGCCGTCGAGCTGGCGGTGCTCGAGCACAAGCTCTCGCTGGGTGGCGCGGCCTTCGAGGCCAAGCGGCACGCCGACTGGATCGATCCGGTCATCCGCAAGCACGGCTCCCGGGGGCTGTCCATCAGCTGGACCTGGGTGGAGGGCGAGGATCTCGAGCTGCCGCTGCCGGGCTGACAGCCTCTGCGCGAGGGACTACGTGGCGCCCCCTGGAGGAACCATGCGCCGTCTCGTCGTCCCGCTGTCGCTGCTCGTCACCATGGGCTGCCCCACCGCGCCCGACTCCAAGCCGGACGACACCACGATCCCGGAGGACACTCAGCCCCCCGGCGACACCGACAGCTGCGATCCCGTCGATGAAGACCCCACCAACGGCGTGGATGACGACTGCGACGGTGAGGTGGACGAATCCCCCGTGCAGCTGGTCGAGCCGGTGGTGGTGGCCGAATACAGCCACAACGCGCGCATGATCTCCTGCGAGGCGGGCAAGCTGTTCCTGCCGGACAACCACAACAACGAGCTGATGGTGGTGGACACCGCCAGCAACCAGATCGCCGATCGCCTCCCCACGGGCGAGTACCCCTACTTCGTGGTCAGCGCCGAGGGGACCACCGCGGTCTCCAACGTCTACGGCAACACGGTCACGGTGGTCGACTCCGCCAGCGCCACGGTGCTGCGGGAGCAGCGGGCCGGTGAGTACCCCTGGGGCGTGGCCATCCTCGACGGCGTGCTCTTCGTCAACTCCTTCACCGCCGCCGATCCCTACGTGCAGCGCATCGACATCGCCTCGGGCGACATGCTCGAGCGCTTCGACGGCGAGAGCGGGCCCGATCGCATGGCGGGGGTGGCGGGCCACCTCTACCTCATCAACGGCCGCGCCATCGGCGACGGCTCCGACGACGCCGTCTCCATCCACACCGCCGAGGGCGCCCTGGTGGACCGCCTCGAGACCGGCGGCGGGCTCTACGACATCGTGGCCCACGGCAACGGCAAGATCTACGCCACCGCCGAGGACCTCGACGAGCTCATCGAGATCGACCCCGCGACCCAGGCCGAGACCGCCCGCTTCCCCACCGGATCGGCGCCCAACGGCGTCGCCTCCCACGGCGACCACCTGTTCGTGGTGAACCGCGACGGCCCGTCGGTCTCGGTCATCCAGCCTGACGCTGGCTGGAGCCTGGAGCTCGAGCTCTCCGGCTTCGACACCACCATCGCCAGCCCCCGCGGGGTCGCGGCCTGCGACGGCGGCACGCTCTACGTCGAGGCCGACGACAAGGTGGTGGGCTTCGTGGGAGCCTTCGCCGCCGAGTAGCGATCAGCCGCTGCTGGTCCTGAGCCAGCCCTTGGGCACACCCACCAGCACGATGGCGGCCGGCAGGATCACGAGGTCGGCGATCAGGGCCACCAGCACGGTCACGCCGGTGAGCAGGCCGAAGTTGAAGGTGCCCACGAAGTCCGACAGGCAGAAGATCCAGAAGCCCAGCGCGAGCACCACCGAGGTGAACACCAGCGCCCTGCCCACCGAGGTCACGGTGGCGGCCATGGCCTCGGGCAAGGTCGCGCCACGGGACAGCTCGTGCTTCAGGTGGTGCAGGTAGTGGATGGTGTCGTCTACGCCGATGCCGATGGCGATGCAGGCGATCATCACCGTGAAGCCGTCCAGCCGGATGTCCAGCCAGCCCATCAGGCCCAGCATGGCCGCGATGGGCACCACGTTGGGGATCATGGCCAGCAGGCCCATCTTGATCGAGCGGAACAGGGCCGTCATGGCCACCAGCAGGACCACGAGCATCAGGGCGAGGCTGCGGATCTGCCCCTGCACCAGGTACTCGTCCATGTTCATGAACAGCAGGGACGAGCCGGTGAGCCGGGTGCTGGTGCCCTCGGGGAAGATGCCCTCCAGGGCGCCCTCGACCTCGTCGATGATGACCCGCGCCTGCTGCACCCCCAGGGTGGCGCCCTGGAAGCGGGTGGACAGGCGCAGCTGCTGACGGTCGCTGTCCATCATCGGATCGGTGGTCTCGGGATCGACCATCAGCAGCAGCTGCTGGACGGCCGCCCCGCTGTCGGGCACCCGCAGCAATTCGGGGTCGCCGCTCATGGTGGCGTACAGCTCGCTCACCAGATCGGCCATGCTCTCGCCGCGGTCCACCCCCTCGATGGCCTCGAGGCGGGTGTGCAGGGTCTCCACGGCCTTCAGGACGGCGGCGTCCACCGCGGCGTCGGGCTCGCCGGCGTCGATGACGATGTCCAGGGGGGAGCAGCCGCCCCAGGCGTCCTCGATGAAGGTGGAGTCCACCACGATGGGGGCGTCGTCCTGGAAGTTCTTCAGCAGGTTGGTCTCGACCTTGATGAACCAGGCCCCGGCCAGCAGGGGCAGCAGCACCGCCAGAGAGAGCCCCAGCACCAGCACCGGCCGACCGCGCACCCCGCGGTCCATGGCCGCCAGCAGGTGGGCGTAGCGGCCCTCGGCGGGGGGCTTCAGCCCCGCCTTGGGCTTGCCGAAGGCCAGCAGCGCCGGCAGCACCGCGACCGTCGCCACCAGGGCCAGCAGCACGCCGATGGCGGCGAAGGTGCCGAAGGTGCGCACGGGCACCACCTCGTTGACCAGCAGGGAGGCGAAGCCCGCGGCGGTGGTCAGGGAGGTGAACAGGCAGGGCAGGGTGATGGCCTCGAGGGTCTCTCGCACCGCCTCCCGCCGGGTGGCACAGTGGGGAAGGGCCTGCTGGTAGCGGGCCAGGAAGTGCACCGCGTCGGCCACACCCACCAGCATCAGGATGGGGGCGATGATGCTGGTGACCCAGTTGGTCTGGTGGCCGGCGACCACGAACAGGCCCATGGTCCAGCCCACGGCGACGAGCACCACCGCGCCCGGCAGCAGTGCCGGCAGGAAGCGCCGCAGCAGCAGGATGGTGCTCACCCCAACCAGCAGCATCATCAGGCCCGAGAACAGGCCCGTGTCCCGGGTGTTGGCCACCTCGATGGCCTCGGAGATCACGGGGTTGCCGGCCAGCGGTGGGCTAAGCCCAGCCCCATCCGCCTCGGTCAAGGCCGCGCGCAGGGCGCTCACCGTGGCGGTCTCGGCGCCGGGCTCGTCGATGACACGCTGCTCCAGCTCCACCGCGATCAGGGCGGCGTCGCCCCCGGGGGCCACCAGGCGCCGCAGCAGGGGTGAGGCCGCGACCTGGTCCCGCAGCTCGGCCACGACGGCCTCGTCCCCGGGGAGCTCATCGATCAGCGGGCCGACCTCGACCCAGCCGGGGGAGCCCTGGACCGCGTCGGTGTTGGTGAGGCTCAGGGCCTCCTCGACCCCGTCCACGCCCTCGGCCGTTCGGGTCAGGGTGTCCAGCCGCGCCAGCTCATCGACGGTCCAGATGTCGGGGGCCGTCATGGCCACGTAGACGATGTGGTCCCCACCGAAGGTCTCGGTGGTCTGGCGATAGAAGTCCAGGCCAGGGTCCCCCTCGGCCAGGAAGGCGTCCACGTTGTTGTTGGTGGTCAGGGTGGGCAGCACACCCAGGGCCGGCACCAGGGCCAGCAGGGCGATGCCCAGCAGCACGAAGCGCAGCTTCACCAGCCAGGTGGCGACCGTGTGCATGGGGGCCTCGGGGGAGCGCGGGGGTGCCTAAAGGTCTACAGGAAGCATGGTGGGATTGCTATGGTGCCCACCATGCATGTCCTGCTGGTCAGCCCCCGCCCGCCCCGCGCCGGCACGAGCTTCACGCGCATCCGCACCCTGACCCTGCCCTCGGTCGCCGCGGAGCTGACACCCAGGGCCCGGGTCACGGTGGTGGACGAGGCGGTGCAGCCGCTGCCCCCCGGTGAGTTCGACCTGGTGGGCATCTCCACGGACACCCCCCACGTGCCCCGGGCCTACGAGCTGGCGGACCAGCTCCGTGCTCAGGGACGCCGTGTCCTGCTCGGGGGCACCCACCCCACGGCGGTGCCCGACGAGGCCCTCGCCCACGCCGACGCGGTGGTCGTGGGGGAGATCGAGGGGCTGGGAGCTCGGCTGTTGGACGATCTCGAGTCCGGGGCCCTCGCGGGGCTCTACCAGCTGCCCGCACGCCCGGCGCTGGACGGGATCCCCGTAGCGCCGGTGGATCTGCTGCCCAGCTACTCCCAGCGCTTCCAGCCCTACCCCTTCGAGCTCACCCGCGGCTGCCGCAACGCCTGCCGCTTCTGCTTCAACAAGACCATCCACGGCCCTGGCTTCCGGCGCCGGCCCCTCGAGCCCCTGCTCGAGGTCCTGCGCCAGCGCCCGGAGCGCATGCTGCTGGCCATGGACGACAACATCATGAACGACCCGGAGCACCTGGCGGCCTTCGCCGAGGCCATCGCGCCGCTGGGCGTCATCTGGGGTGGGCAGAGCACGCTGGACATCGCCGACGACCCCGAGCTGCTGGGGCTGCTGCGGGCGTCGGGCTTCTCGTGGACCTTCCTGGGGCTGGAGTCCTTCTCGGCGGCGTCCCTGCGCACCGAGGCCAAGGCCTTCAACCGGGTGCACCGCTACGAGGACCAGCTGCGGGCCCTGAGGCGGCACGGGGTGATGCCCTTCCTGGGGGTGATGCTTGGGCTCGATCACGACGGCCCCACCGTCTTCGAGCACACCGAGCGCGCCCTGCGGCGCCTGGCCCCCGCGGCCTGCGCCTTCACCATGCCCGTGCCCTACCCGGGGACCCCCTGGCACGAGCGGGTGCGGTCCGAGGGCCGCCTGCTCACCGGGGATCTGGCGCTGTACGACGGCCACCACGCCATCGTGCGCCCCCTGGGCATGGAGACCGACGAGCTGCTGCGGGGCTACCACGGGCTGACCCGGCGCTTCTATGGCTGGCGCCACGCTCTGCGGCGCCTGGCCCACAACCTGCAGCCCCGCCGCAACACCTCGCGGGTCTGGGTGGCCGCCAGCTTCCTCGCGGTGACCCAGGGCTATCGCCGCTATCACAGGGGGTTGCGGCGGGCGTGAGGCCCGCGGGTGCGTGCTATCCTCCGGTCACCCTGCCCCCCACGGAGTCCCCATGCGCACGCTCCTGCTCGCCTCCCTCGTCCTGGTCTGGTCCAGCCTCGCCGGCGCCGCCGATCGCAGCGCCAAGGAGATCCTGCAGGACGCCCGCCGCAAGTACCGGGTCGAGAACGCCGTGCAGACCATGACCATGACCCTGGTCTCCCGCTCGGGCAAGGAGCGGGTGCGGGAGCTCGAGATCAAGGTGCGGCGCGACGGTGAGACCACCAGCTCCTACACCCGCTTCGTCTCGCCCTCGGACGTGGCCGGGACCCAGCTGGTGCTGGTGGACCTGCCGGATCAGGAAGACGATCAGCTGCTCTACCTGCCCGCCCTCGAGCGGGTCACCCGCATCGCCGGCAAGGCGCGCTCCGGCTCGTTCATGGGCTCGGACTTCCGCTACTCGGACTTCGAGCTGGACACCGGCGAGGGCTCCTCCCACGCCCTGCTGGAAGAGGACGCCGAGTGGTGGGTGATCGAGACCACCTGCGGGCCCGGCGAGCCCGATCCCCGCTTCGTCACCCACATCAGCAAGGCCGACAGCCTGCCCCGCAAGGTGGAGTGGTTCGACAAGGCCGGCGCCGTCACCCGGCGCATGACCGTGGAGCAGGTGGACATGAAGGCCGGCGTGCCCGTGCCCACGCTGAGCCGCATGGAGGACATCAAGCGGTCCACCTCGACCAGGCTCGAGATCACGACCATCGAGCTGGGTGTCACCGCCGAGCAGGTCCCCGACGAGGTCTTCACCTCCGCCTACATGGAGCGGAACGGGTAGCCCCGTGGTCCTCGCCCTCACCACGCTGGCGCTCATCGCCGGCGCCGTCGCGGCCGACGATCCCAACCTGCGCACCCGTGGCAGCCTGTGGACCCTGGGGGCGGTGGACCTGGGCAACGAGGTGGATCAGGAGGACGTGGTCGAGGCCCTGAGCCGCTTCGCCCTCGAGGCCCGCTGGAACACCCCCACAGGGGGCCGGGTGCTGATGAGCGTGGCCGGCGAGCACTGGCTGCAGTCCGGCCCGGACACCCGCGTGCGGGTCGATGCCTGGCCCGACGAGATCCGCTGGGATCGCCCGCTGGCGTCCTGGGCCCACCTGCGGCTCGGCCAGCAGGTCGCCCGCTGGGGGCAGCTCGAGGGCATCACCCTGGTGGACGTGCTCAACCCCCGGGACCTGCGCCACGGGCCCATGTACGCCCCCGACGAGCAGCGCATCGCGGTGCCCATGGCCCGCCTCGAGCTGGGCCCGCCGGTGGCCCGGCTGCAGCTGTACGCCATCCCCTGGCACGTGCCCAACCGCTACCACATGGTGGGCTCGGACTGGGCCTTCTTCCCCACCGGCCTGGTGGAGGACATGGTCAGCACCGTGGGCTCCTGGGAGGGAGACCCCACCACCGCCGCCCTGATGGGCGAGGTGGTCGCCGGCCTCGAGCAGCACATCAGCGACGCAGATCCCGCGGCCTGGTGGGGCTACGACACCCTCTTCCGCAGCGCCGGGGACCGCTGGCGGCCCCTGGACGGCCTCGAGGGTGCGGCGCGCTTCAAGGTCTCCGGGGCCAGCGCCGACTTCAGCCTCATGGGCGCCCGGGTGCGGGCGGACCAGCCCACCGTGGCCATGGACCCCCAGCTGATGGAGTGGATCTGGTATCGATCCTGGCCCGATCTCACGACCTTCCAGGCCTGGGCCCAGGAGGCCGACGGGCTGGTGACCACCGACTACCCCTACACCTGGATGGCCGGGGCGGACGCGGCCGCCACCGTCGGGGTCGTGGGGTTGAAGCTCGAGGGCGTCTACACCACCCACCAGGCCCTCACGACCAGCTTCCTCGAGGCCGACAGCTCCCCGGAGGTGGGGGTGGGCGTGAGCGCCGAGTACCAGGGCAGCACCACCCTGCGCTTCGGGGTCGAGGCGGCCTGGAAGCGGCTGCTGGACGTCGAGGCCGGTCGGGGCCTGCTGGCCCGCCGCGAGGACGAGGGCATGGTCGCCGGCTGGTTCACCCTCTCCCTGTTCCGCCAGCGGGTGGAGCCCGAGCTGACGGCCGTGTGGTCACCGACCTTCGAGGAGGGCGTGGCCTGCGCCAACATCAGCTGGCAGCCCGGGGATCGCTGGGCCATCAGCGCCCACACCTGGTTCTTCTTCGCCCGGGCGCGCACCCCGCGGACCATCGACGATCTGATCCTCTACGACGGCGGGCCCATGGGCCTGTACAGCGACAACGACGCGGCCGCGTTGAAGTTCACCTGGTACCTGTAGGGGCCTCCAGCCGGGCCAGATCGTCGCGGGCGGCCTGCGCCAGGGGATCGTCCTCGGGGCCGCTGGCGATGGCGAGCAGCTGGCGCACTCCCGCGTCCTCGTCCCCGTCCATCAGCAGGCACCAGGCCAGCTTGTAGGCGGCCATGGGGGCGAGCTGGTGGTCCTCGGTCGAGACCTCCTGGTACCAGGGGATGGCCCAGGCGGGGGCGACCTGCGCGAAGGCCAGCTCCCCGAGCATGAAGCGTGCGGTGGTGGCGTGCGGTGAATCCGGGTGGTCGCGGACCAGGGCCTCGAGGGCCTCTTCCATGACCGCGTCGTCCTGCAGGGCGCTGGCCAGCATGGCGCGCTTGAGCAGCAGGCGGTCGGGGTCCTCGACCGACGGCTCGGCCAGGGCCTGGCCGTACAGGGCGATGGCGCCGCCCCTCAGAGCGGCGATGGTCGCCTCCTCGAGGGCGGTGTCCGGGGTGGGCTCCCCCGCGGCCCAGGCCTCGTCCCAGCGGGTGTACAGGGCGCGCTCGAGCAGCTGCGCCTCGCAACGGTCCATGTCCCCGCGGCCCTCCCTGCGGTCGGCCACCGAGCCTCGGCGTGCCAGCTTGCGGCGCTGTCGCAGCAGCGCCTTGGTGGTCTCCGGGCAGGCGCGCTCGAAGGCCAGGGACGAGGGCAGCACGAAGCTGATCGTCGGCTTCACCAGCTCGCCCATCACGGGCTCCACCTCGGGGAACTCGTAGCTGACGGTGCGGGGCTCCTGGGCGAGCGCGGCGGCGATGAGCAGGAGGGTGAGCATGGGCCCATGAGACCACAAGGGGCGGCGGTGGTTCCAGCGCGTCACCACCGGGCACTCATGCCCCGGGACCGCCGCGGCGACCCCCGGAAGCCGTTCAGCGATTACTCATCCAGCATGGCCACCCTCCGCTACCTCTCCCTGCTGGCCCTGCTCCCCACCTGTGCGCTGCTGGGGCTGGTGCTGGACTGGCGGGTGGGGTTCTTCCTGGTGGCCGCGGTGCTGATCCTGCTCGCGGTCCAGGCCCGGCGGGCGGGGAGCTCGTTGCCGCGCCTGCTGACCAACCTGGGCCGCGCCTACCTGTCCCTGCCCCGGCTGGTCTGGGCTCTGGATCACGGCGCGGCGGGGCGTGCCGGCGAGGGCGGCGCTGCGCCGTCCGTCGCGCGGGTCCACGGCACCCGCTTCTGGAGCGATCTGCCGGCCCTCGAGGCCCGGGAGCTGCAGGCGGCGGTGCAGCAGACCAACGAGGGCCTGAAGGCGTTGTTCCCGGCCAGCCGGCCGGCGGATCGGGTGCTGCTCTTCGCCCACCAGGAGCACATGCTCGCGTACCTGAGCGGCTGGTTCGGGGTGGTGGGGTCCCGGGCCGCCGGGTTCTGCTTCGCGATGGGGCCCATCCGGATCGCGGGGGCGGTGGACGCCTTCCGGGAGCTGGGCCGCGACCCCAAGGCCCTGCTGGCCCACGAGCTGGTCCACGGCGGGATGCGCGGCGCCGCCCGGGGGCTGGCCTGGCGGCCGTGGCTCAACGAGGGCTTGGCCGAGGCCCTGGCGGTCTCCTGGTTCGAGCCCGCCCGGGTGCCCGGCATCCATCGCTTCCTGCGGCGCGCACGGGCCGCTGGCTATTGGCTGGACTGGGAGGAGCTCGAGGCCATCCGCCCCGGGCACCTGGTGGCTTGGCTCAGGAGCGGCGAGGTCGCCGACCTGATGAAGGCCCAGCTGCTCTACAGCCAGGCCTGCCTGCTGCTGCTGACCCTGCTGGACCGCGAGGGCCAGGATCACCCCTGCCTGCGGGCGATGTTGAAGAAGCCCGCCGAGGCCCCCGCGATCCTGAAGCAGCGGCTGGGCTACGACGGCGCGGAGCTGCTGGCCTGGCTCGGCCGCGAGGTGGACGCCGCGTCCGACGATCTCACCCCCTGGGACCGCGCCCGGCGACAGACCCTGCGCGAGCTGCTGGATCGCGAGCCCCCCTCGCGCTTCGCTGGGTCGGCGGTGCTGGGGTTGGCAGCCTGCGGCGACGCCGAGGACCTGCCCAGGCTGCGGGCGCTGGCCGCTGATGAGGACGGCGGGCTGGCCGCCCAGGCGAAGCTGTCCCTGGCGCTGCTGGGGTCGGGTATGCTCGAGGAATGAGCCCCATCCTCGCCCTGTTGGCCCTCACCGCCTGCACCCCGGCCCCGGACGACGATCCCATCGACACCGATCCCCCGGGGGTCGAGGGCGATCGGGACGGTGACGGGCTCTCCGACGAGGCCGAGGCCGAGCTGGGCACCGATCCCGACGATCCCGACAGCGACGACGACGGGTACCTGGACGGCGAGGAGATCGCGGCGGGCACCAACCCCCTCTACGAGCACAGCCACCCCTACACCGGCGACTACAACGTGGGGTACTGCGACACCCCGCCCGAGCCCACCGGCCCCAGCGGATGGATCGAGGGGTACTTCACACCCGACGACGGCCCGGCGGAGTGGTACGAGTGGCCCGTCTACGAGGTGGGCGACGTGGTGGACGACTTCGCCTGGCGGGACCAGCACGGCGAGACCGTGCACCTGTACTCCTTCTGCGGGCGCACGGTGATGCTGGCCTTCGCCACCTTCTGGTGAAGCTCCTGCCAGGACGTGGCCCGTGAGGCCCAGGCGCTGCAGGACGAGTACCGCGACCGCGGCTTCCAGCACATCAACCCGCTGCTGCTGGCCTGGAGCTCGCCCCCCACCCCCGAGGAGCAGACCGAGTGGGTGGATCAGTTCGGGCTCGAGGACATCCCGGTCCTGAGCGTCGCCGAGGAGGACTATGTCTACCCGGAGTCCGAGGCCTGGCGCTACGACCGCAACATGGGCGTGGGCACCATCAGCTGGCTGGGGCCCGACATGCGGGTGCTGAGCGCCGACGAGCACCTCACGGATCCCGAGCTGTTCCTCGACTGATCGACCCGCTGGTACATCCCGTGGCAGAGTTCACAACTCCTGGACCGATCTCCAGGCGGCTCCCGACACAGGATAGGCGAGTACGACCCCGCGTTCCCGAGGCCCATCCATGAAGCTCCTGCTGCTGCCCCTCTCCCTCTTGCTGCTCACCGGCGCTGTCGGCTGCGGCGACAAGGACGACACCGCTCCCCCCGAGGGCGACACCGACACGGACACCGACGCCGACAGCGACACCGACGCGGACTCGGACACCGACGCCGACACCGATCTGGTGACGGTCGAGGATCTGGACTGGTGGCTGCACGAGGAGCAGGAGGCGCTGGTCTGGGTGACCTGGACCCAGAGCCACGCCGGGCCCACCTACGTCGAATACGGCTACGAAGGCGGCGGCTGGCAGCAGAGCCCCACGATGGACCTGGCCGCGGGCACCCACGAGCAGATCCTGCTGGGCATCCCCTTCGACGAGCGCGCTGGCTGGCGCGTGGTGGTCGAGGGTGCCGAGCCAGCGGTGGGCGAGACCATCACCACCGGGCCCCTGCCCGACGGCCTGCCCTTGCCCGAGCTGTTGATCCACGAGCCCGAGCTGCAACTGGACCGCCAGTACCTGCTGGCCAGCATCAACCAGCAGTCGGGCGGCTGGACCGGCGGGCACTACTGGACCTACATCATGACCCGCCGGGGTCAGCCCATCTGGGCCAGCAAGGCGCCGCAGCAGCACTGGACCCTGTTCGCCCAGGTGGCCGTCACCGGCGACCACATCCTCTGGGACGAGGCCACCTACTGGTCCAACTACGACGGCGGCGCGGGCTCGATGGTCCACCGGACCTACCTGACCGAGGAGATCGACACCATCGCCACCCCGGGCCTGCACCACGCCTTCGTGCAGCTGCCCGACGAGACCCTGGTCTGGGGCAGCCAGAACCACGGCGGCATGGAGGCCCTGGTGGAGAAGGCCCCGGGCCAGAAGGACGAGACCATCCTGTGGACCTGCCAGGACGACTGGCCCGGCTCGGGCCACTGCGAGTCCAACGGCCTGTTCTACGAGGAGTCCACCGACAGCTTCCTCTACAGCTTCTACACCAACGACTCCCTGGTCGAGGTCGACCGCGCCACCGGCGCCAGCATGTGGTGGGCCGGCGAGGTCAACGGCGGCTACAGCTTCGACCCGCCGAGCTCCCAGTTCTCCTGGCAGCACGGGGTCTCCTACACCGACGAAGGCCACCTGCTGGTCTCCACCCACGCCCGCTCCGACAGCGGCGGCAGCACCACCAAGGTCATCGAGTACGAGGTGGACCACGACGCCCAGACCCTGACCGAGGTCTGGAGCTACGACCCGAACGCCTACGCCAGCACCAACGGCGACGCCTGGCGTCTGGACAACGGCAACACCCTGCACCTGGTGGGCTCCGCCAGCGAGATCCTCGAGGTGACCGCCGACAAGGACGTGGTCTGGCACCTGGACTACGGCCAGACCCAGCTGCTGGGCCGCGGAGAGCTGATCGAGGACCTCTACGCCCTGGTCCCGGATCAGGGCCACGTGGAGGTGAGCCGATGACCGCCACCGCCCTGCTCCTGCTCGCTGGCCTCGGCGCCCCGGCCCACGCCCTCACCGGCGGCCCCGACGCCTTCGGCTACCAGTTCATCGACTCCGACGAGGCCGACGGCCCGACCTACAGCTGGACCGACATCTCCAGCACCGGCACCGACACCGCCATCAGTGACGACGGTGAGGTCGCCATCACCATCCCCTTCACCTTCTGGTTCTACGGCGACGCCTACACCACGGTCACCGTGGGCGACGGCGCCCTGCTGTTCGGCACCAGCACCTCCATCAACAACCGCAACGCCTGCATCCCCGCCAACAACCGCGACGGCGACGACGCCCTGGTCCTGCCCATGTGGGACGATCTGAACGCGGAGCAGTCCGCCACCGGCGGCGTGTACTGGGAGGTGCTGGGCACCGCCCCCGAGCGGCAGCTGGTCATCCAGTACGAGGACGTACCTCACTACGACGCGGCCACCAGCTACACCTTCCAGGCCATCCTGCTCGAGGACGGCTCCCAGATCCTCTTCCAGTACGCCTCGGTCACCGGCAGCGACAGCTACACCAACGGGTCCTCCGCCACCGTGGGCATCCAGGCGGACCAGACCACCGGCCTCGAGTACAGCTGTGAGAGCGGCGATGTGCTGCAGGACGACCTGGCGGTGCTGTTCTGGGTGGAGTGCGACGACGAGGACGGCGACGGCGCGGGGGCCTGCGAGGGCGACTGCGACGACGGCGATCCCAGCGTGGGGCCCACCGTCGCGGAGCTGGACGACGGGCTGGACAACGACTGCGACGGCCTGGTGGACGAGGACTTCGTGGCCGCGGGCGACATCGTCATCAGCGAGATGCTGCCCGACGCCGGCGTCGTCTCCGACGAGCGCGGCGAGTGGTTCGAGCTCTACAACGCCTCGAGCCGGGACATCGATCTGCAGGGCTGGACCTTCTCCGACAGCGGCGGCACGGTCACCGTGGATCGCAGCGTGGTCATCGGCGCGGGCGAGTACGGCCTGTTCGGCGATGACGACGATCCGGCCCGCAACGGCGGCCTCGTGGGGGTGCTCTGGGAGTTCGACTACGACGTCATGCACCTGAACAACGCCGGCGATCAGCTGGTGGTGGCCATGGGCTCCACCGTCATCGACGAGCTGTCCTACACGCCCAGCACCTGGCCGGTCCTCGAGGGCGTGTCCCTGTACCTGGACCCCAACTTCATGGACGCGGAGACCAACGACACCCCCGTGCCCTGGTGCGCGACCCCGCCGGAGCCCGACTACGACTTCGCCGGCAGCGGCATCGGCGACTACGGCACCCCCGGCGCCCCCAACCCCGAAGGCCTGTGCTGCCACGACGACGACGGCGACGGCTGGGACGTCTGCGCCGGCGACTGCGACGACGACGATCCGGACAAGTTCCCCGAGAACCCGGAGCTGGCGGACCTGATCGACAACGACTGCGACGGCTTCATCGACGAGGACTTCGTCAGCGAGGGTTCGATCGTGGTCACCGAGATCATGGACGACCCCTACGCGGTGGACATGGACCGCGGCGAGTGGTTCGAGCTGCACAACGCCGGCGACGTGGACCTCGACCTGCAGGGCTGGACCATCGACGACGAGCTGGGCGACAGCTTCCTGATCCGCGAGAGCCTGGTGATCCCCGCCGGCGGCTACGCGGTCCTGGCCGTGGACGCCGACGCCGAGCGCAACGGCGGCATCGACGGGGTGGCCTACAGCTACGACTATGACAGCTTCCCCCTGGACTCCTTCACCGACGACGCCATCCGGCTCACCATGGACGAGCTGGTGGTCGCGGCCTTCAGCTACAGCAACGACAGCCCCTGGCCCAGCGAGCTGGGCTCGTCCAGCTACCTCTGCCCGGGGCTCGAGGCCTCCGGCGGCAGCAGCGCCTACGACGACTGGGCCATCAGCCCCGCCCACGACGACCTGGACTACGGCGGCAGCGGCAGCGGCGACTACGGCAGCCCCGGCGAGGCCAACCCCACCCTGGACCTGGACGGCGACGGCATCGGCCCCTGTGACGGCGACTGCGACGACGAGGACCCGGCGGTCGGGCCCGGCGAGGCCGAGGTCTGCGACAACGGCCTGGACGACGACTGCGACGGCGCCATCGACCGCGAGGACAGCGACTGCGAGGGCCCGGTGGATACCGACAGCGAGACCGGCGAACCCCCTGTGGTGGACGACACCGGCGACGGGGGTGACGGCAAGGACGAAGGCTGCGAGGGCTGCGCCAGCGCGCCCGCCCCCCACGGATTCCTTTGGTCTGCACTACTGTTTGTGGGCTTGCTGCGGCGCCGCCGGCGCTGAGGGGTCGGTGCGTGGCTACCCTCCAGCCATGCGCGCACTCTTCTTCCTCGCCGTCGCCCTGATCGGCTGCTCCCCGGACCCCGAGGTCCCGGGCGTGGACGACAGCGGCGATCCGCCCCCCGGTGACAGCGCCGAGGACACCGGTGACAGCGCCGAGGACACCGGCGACAGCGTCCCCGACATCCCCAGCTACAGCGGCGGCTACAACGTGGGCGACTGCGAGGCCCCCCCGGTCCCCACCGGCCCCAGCGGCGTGGTGGAGGGCTGGTTCCAGCACGGTGAGGGTGAGGGCGACTGGTTCGAGTGGCCCATCTACGAACCCGGCGACGTGGTGGACGACTTCAGCTGGCGCGATCAGCACGGCGAGGAGGTCTCCCTCTACGCCTTCTGCGGTCACCACGTGATGATGTTCATCGGGGACTTCACGTGAGGCGCCTGCCAGGCCGAGGCCAGTGTGGCCCAGGGCATCCAGGACGCGTTCCGCGAGCAGGGATTCCAGCTGATCAACCCCATGTCCAACGACGAGGCCGAGCCCACCCACGACGAGCTGGTGGAGTGGGCGTCGTACTTCGGCCTCGAGGACATCCCGGTCTTGGCCATCCCCGATGCCGAGAACGCCTACCCGGACGGTGAGGCCATGCGCTACCGGCGGGGCCTGGGCCCGGCCACCGTGGTCCACCTCGCCCCGGACATGCGGCTGAGCAGCTCCGACGAGGGGATCCTCGATCCGGGCGTGTTCCTGGACTGACGGTCAGAACGCGTAGCGCAGGCCCACGGACGGGGCGGGGAGGATCGCGCCGGCACCCCCGGTGGCGACCACGCCCAGGCCGAGGCCGTAGCGGATGGCCCAGCCGCTGGGCTCACCGAAGTCGTGGTCCAGGGCGGCCTGCAGCGAGGCGGCGAAGGCGCCGCTGGGCATGCTCTCGATGCAGCCGTCGGGGGGCGGCAGATCCGGGCCGGGGCCCGGGCCGGGAGCGGCGCCGGCCGGGGGAGGCGCCGGATCACAGCAGCAGGTCCCGACGCCCAGGGGCTCCCAGGTCCGCCACATGGAGGCTCCCATCCCGCCCCGGACGCGGTTGCCCGGGGACCACAGGTAGGCCGAGCCGCCGATGCCGGTGCCCACCCCGATGGAGGCCGAGGCCCCCATGCCGCGCCAGACGCGCACGTCCACGCCGCCCATGGCGCCGGCCATGCCGTAGTCCACGCCGAGCCCTGCGCCGACGTCGAAGCGGAGGTGATCGCTGCGGGCGGCCTCGGCGTCGGCGGGGGCGACGCTGAGCAGCAGTGCGGCGAGGGGGGCGAGCAGGGCGGCGCGGGTGGCGGACATGGGTTCCTCCTGATGGGTCTCGGCCGCAGGTCAATGCAGCATCCATGCCACGCCGAGAGTCGGCGTTGGTCGGGGATCGCCGTCTCGGTGGGCGCGCAGAACCACGATCCGGGTGTCGCGTCTGCTCACTCCATGACGGTGGCCAGGAACATCTCCGCGAGGGCCGCGTGGCCTGCGCTGTTGGGGTGGAAGCAGGTGAAGTCGAACCACAGCTCCGCGTCCTCACCCCTGAAGCACTCGTTGTCCGGCTCGCCGGCGTGGAAGCCGTGGCCGCAGAAGGCCTCCTTCATGAAGACCATGTCGGTGCCCGTCTCCACCGCGATGTCCATGTAGGTCTCGTTCATGCGGATGTAGGCCTCGCGGAAGCCCTCGAGGGGCTCGCTGCTCCAGCCCTCGTAGGCGGCCGCGGCGGGGCAGGCCCCCATCCCGGACTCGTTGTCGGTGAACTCGTAGACGTTGCCGAAGACCACCTGCACCCCGGCGGGGAACAGCGAGGGGTTGTCCGTGAAGTGGTGGATCGCGTCCCGGAACAGCGAGGCGTAGTGGTCCACGCTGGCCAGCACCTCATCGAGGGGCACGCCGTCTCGCAGGTCGTAGGCCACGTCGTACATGTCGTTGCCGCCGCTGGTCATCACCACCAGGGTGCGCTTGGGCTCCACATCGGGGAAGCACTCCAGGATGTCGTGGTGGGGGTCGAGCAGCAGGTCGTCGGTGCGGGCGCCGAAGCGGGCGCACTCGTCGATCTCGAGCTCGCCCCAGGTGTCCTCGAGCGAATCGGAGAGCAGCATCCGGTAGTACTCGTCGTCCGGGGTGGGCGGGGTGCCCTGGGTGATGGAGTCACCGATGAACACCAGCTTCTCGATGCCCGTGATGTCCTGGTGGTCGGTGCCGTGGCAGTGGTGGCCCATGGTGGGCCCGAAGCTGTCGTAGTCTGGCAGGCCCAGGGCTGGGTCGCCCAGGCCCTCGAAGCAGTCCGCGGCGCTCGGCGGGGGCCCCGGGGTGTCGGGGCCGGTGTCGGCTATGTCGCCAGTGGGCGGCGTACAGGCCCCCAGGGTCAGGCCGGCCAGGGCGATCGTCTCGCAGAGCTTCATGGTGAACCTTCCGACGGGGTCAGCATACCTCATTCGCGCGCCAGTATACACGGTGTGTACTTCAGGCCCCACCCCTGGGGCGTCGAGGCCCCAATGTCTCGGCGTGCGGGTGGGGCGCCACGGGACAATGGTGGTTTTCGCCGGCACGGTTCTTGCGTTTTCTGCGGGCGTGAGGTGATGGTATGCACGCGCTCTTGTTCCTGTTGATGATGAGCCCTACTGCCGAGGCCCAGGCCTGCGGCCTTGAGTGTGCAGCGGCACGGGACCTGTCCGCGGCGGTCTCTGCCGACGCCGGCACCACCAGCGCCGACACCGCGGCCACCTGGAGCCAGGTCAAGGCCGGCGAGGCCGACGTGAGCTGGGGGGAGCGGGGCACTGCGGTCACCACGCTGCAGCAGCAGCTGAACCAGCTGGGTTTCCCGGTGAAGGAGACCGGGATCCTGGACCCGGAGACCGAGAAGGCCCTCGAGCGCTTCCAGGAGCTGTACCGCTCGGTGCCCACCGGCATCCTGGACGCCAACACCGTGGCGATGCTCGAGGAGGCCAAGAAGGCCAGCGTGACGCTGTCGCAGCTGCGCGGCATCATGCGCAACCTGTCCGAGAAGAAGGCTGAGAAGGTCCTGCCCTACCTCAACCAGGCCATGTACGAGTTCGACATCGACAACGACAAGCGCAAGGCCATGTTCCTGGCCCAGCTCGCCCAGGAGAGCCTCGAGCTGATCTACTTCGAGGAGCTGGCCTCGGGCGCCGACTACGAGGGCCGGCGCGACCTGGGCAACATCTACCGTGGGGACGGAAAGCGCTTCAAGGGCCGCGGGCCCATCCAGCTCACCGGGCGCACCAACTACAAGGCCGCCGGCACCTACCTGGGCCTCGATCTGACCAGGAACCCCAAGACCGTGGCCACCGTCGAGGTGGGCTTCCGCACTTCGGGCTGGTTCTGGCACAGCCGCGGTCTGAACGCCAAGGCCGACCGGGGCACGACCAAGGCCTTCAAACAGGTCACCAAGAAGGTCAACGGCTGCGTGACCTGCAATCGCACCCACTACGATCGCAGGGAGAAGTACTGGAAGAGGGCGAAGAGCGTGCTGGCGGCCCCCGAGAGCCCGCCTCTGCCCGAGCGCAACCCCCTGCGTCAGCAGACCCGCGAGGAGGTCCCGCTCCCGACGCCCAACCCCGTCCGGCAGGTGCGGCGACGACGCCCGCTGCGGCGCTAGTGCTACGCTGTGAGGTGGCGCCGTGCTCAGCGTCGCCTCGGAGGCCGTGTGGCAGCAGCACAGCAGGATCGATGTGAGCAGGGCGGCACCCGCGGCAAGCTGGTGCGGGGCGCGGCCGAGGCGGTCGAACAGCATGGCCTGCGGGGGCTGACGGTCGAGCACGTGTTGAAGGCTTCGTCCTTCTCCCGGCGCACCTTCTACCAGCACTTCCGCAGCCGTGACGGCGTCCTCGAGGCGGTCTACCAGGGCGTCTGCTGCCGGCTGGTCGAGGCTGTGGGTGCCGCCGTGGAGGCCGAGCCGGATCCTGCCAAGCGGCTCGAGGCCGCCATCGACGCCTACCTGGACTTCCAGCAGGAGGGTGGCCGGGTGGTGCTCGAGCTGCAGGCGGAGGCCATGAACCCCGCCTCCCTGCTCTGGCCCCACCGCGAGCGCGTGATCGACCAGCTGGTCGAGCTCACCGACGGGCAGGTGCGCCAGGTCCTCGAGCTCTCCCTCGACACCCTGGTCTACCGGGCGCTCTTCGAGGGCCTGGAGTCGTCGGTCCTGCACCTGCGCACCGGCGGGCCGTTCACACCCGAGGCTCGGGCCCGGGCCGCCGCGGTCATCAAGCCGATGTTCATGGCCGTGCTGCTGTCGGGTCGGTCGATGCCGCAGCGCTGATCCGCAGGCGGCGTGTAGCGAAGCTCACACGATGGGCCTGGGACACGGGACATAGCGCTTCGTGCATGGCTCTCTGTGGGGTGGTGGTTGGAGGAGAAGTCCGTATGCCTGTTGCCTGCTTGCGACGCCCCGTGCGGGGTGGCGCGTGAGGACCGCGCTGGCGGTCATGGGGATCGACGAAGCGCTCACGCTGCGGAGCCTGCTGCCCTCCCGCGACTGGCGGGTGCGCGCCGACGCGGATCCGGAGGCGGCCATCGAGGCGCTCCGGGCCGGGACGATCGAGCTGGTGCTGCTGGGCCCCGGCCACTGCGCCGAGGCGGTCGTCGGCGCCCTGGTCGCCGCGGCGGGTGCCCTGCCGGTCCTGGCGTTGAGCCCCGACGACGACGCAGGCGTCGCGGCCATGGGGTGCGGCGCGGAGGACTTCCTGCGCTGGGACGCGCTCGAACGCGCTCCCCTGCTCTCCATGCTCCGCAAGGCCGCGGTGCGGGCGGACCGCCGCTGCGGAAGCTGCGCCCTCGCCGAGGCCTTCGCCCACGCCCCGGTGGCGGTGGCCCTGGCCGATCCGGGGTTCGGGATCCAGTGGATGAACACCGCCTTCGCGCTGTTCCACGACCTGGGAGACGGGGCCCTGCGGCGGCGCTCGCTGCTGTCCTGCTTCCCGCCGGAGGCCGTCGGCGCTCTCGGCGCCCGGGAGGGCTGGAGCGGCGTCTGGCGCAGTGACGAACGAGACGAGCGCTGGGAGCAGGGCTCCCTGACCCCCATCGAGGACCTGGACGGCGGGGTGTCCGGCTACGTGGCCACCAAGCGCGACGTCTCGGAGCGCGAGCGCAACGCGCGCGCTCTGATGCTGCAGGAGGAGAGCCACCGCAGGCTGGTCACCCACGCGCCGTCCGTGATCTATCGGGCCCGGGGGGAGTGGTGGGTCGAGACGTTGTCGCACCACATCGAGGATCTCACCGGCTACAGCCCCGCCGAGTTCAGTGCCGGGCTGGTGCGCTGGCCCGATGTGGTTCACCCGGAGGACTGCGAGCGGGTCTTGGGGGAGGCCGAGGGCATGAACGCCGGGCTCACCGAGCTCACCCAGGAGTACCGGCTGGTCCACCGCGACGGGCGGGTGGTCTGGGTCCAGGATCGCAAGGAGGCGGTCTTCGGCCTGGACGGGAGCCTGGCCTACGTGCATGGGGTGGTGCAGGACATCGACGCCCGCAAGCGGGCCGAGCTGGCCCTCGAGCGCCAGGCTCGCTTCCTCCAGACCCTCATCGACGCCATCCCCAGCCCCCTGTTCTTCAAGGACCGCCAGCGGCGCTTCATCAGCTGCAACAAGGCCTTCGAGCGCCTGGTGGGCACCCTCCGCAGCGAGCTCGAGGGGCGGCGCGCCGAGGAGCTGTGGCCCTCCAGCCAGGCCGAGGAGGTCGAGCGAGTGGACCGCGGTCTGCTCGAGAGCGGCGGGACCGTGGTCTACGACACCCGCATCGACGACGAGCTGCGGCGCCACCTGCCGAACCTGCCACCCGAGGTGCGGGATCTGACCTACCTCAAGTCGACCTTCGAGGGTGTGGACGGTGAGGTGGGGGGGCTCATCGCCGTGATCGTGGACAGCAGCGAGAAGCTGCGGGTCGCCGAGGAGTCCCTGCTGGCCCGCGACGAGGCGGAGCGGGCCGCGGCCCGCAAGGCCGCCCTGTTGGCCAACGCCAGCCACGAGATCCGCACACCCCTGAACGCCGTGATCGGCATGTCGCAGCTGCTGGCGGGCTCGCCCCTGAGCGACGAGCAGCGGCGCCGGGTCCACCGCATCCAGGAGGCCGGTGAGGGCCTGCTCCACCTGCTGCACGACCTGCTCGACGTGGCCCGCATCGAGGCGGGCGCGGTGAGCGTGGAACGCATCCCGTTCCCGCTGGACGACCTGCTCGCGAGCGTTGTGGAGCTGATGGCTGCCCCGGCACACACCGCCGGCCTGCGGCTGTGGTTCGAGCGAGATCCACGCCTTCCGGAGCGGATCCTCGGCGATCCCCGGCGGCTGCGACAGGTGCTGCTCAACCTGCTGGGCAACGCCCTGAAGTTCACGCCGGAGGGCGAGATCGTGGTCCAGGCGCGGCGGGAGGACGACGAGCTCGGTGGTCCCTGGTTGCAGCTGTCGGTCCAGGACAGCGGCGTGGGCATGGCCCCCGACCAGGTCCACGGCCTCTTCGAGCGCTTCGAGCGCGGCGAGGTGGCGGGCGGCGACGGGATCGAGGGCGCCGGCCTGGGCCTGGCCATCTGCCAGCAGCTCGTCGGGCTGATGGGCGGACGGATCGAGGTCCAGACCACGCCGGGCGTGGGCAGCACCTTCGCGGTGCTGCTGCCCCTGGAGGTGCCGGTGGTGGTGCCCGAGCTGTCTCCCCTGGTCGAGGCCCCGGAGCCTGGCCGCTCCGTCGTGCACCGGGAGCACCAGCTCAGGGAGCTGTCGCGGCTACTGGACGAGCACGACACCGAAGCCCTGGACCGGGTCGAGCGCTTCCTGGCCAGCGGCCCGCCCCCTACCCAGCGAGGCTTGCTGGAGGACGTCCAGCGGCACCTGCGCGGGTACGACTTCCCCGCGGCCCGGGCCTCTCTGGCGCTGCTGGTGGGCGACGCCGCGTCGGGCGGTGCCTTGTGAGGCGGGCCGACGGAGCGCGGCCGCGGGTGCTCGTCGTCGACGACAGCCCAGTCAACATCGATGTCCTCGACGGCATCCTGGCTCCCCATGTGCGGGTCCTGGCGGCCCTCGACGCCCCCACCGCGCAGCGGCTGGCCCGGCGCTCGCCGCCTCCGGATCTGATCTTGTTGGACGTCAACATGCCCGGCATGAACGGCTTCGAGCTCTGCCAGCAGCTCAAGCACGACCGGGCGACGCGGGACATCCCCGTCATCTTCGTCACCGCCCGCTCCGACGACATGGACGAGGGCCACGGCTTCGCGGTGGGGGGCGCCGACTACATCACCAAGCCGGTTCACCCCGAGGTCGTGCTCGCCAGGGTGCGCACCCAGCTCGAGCTTCAGTCCCGGAGGGTGGCCGCCAGGGAGCGCGGGCGGCGGCTCGAGCGCCAGGTGCAGGCCCGCACCAACGAGCTGAAGCGGGCCTACGACGAGCTGTGGCAGGCGTCCCTCGAGACCACCGTGCGCCTGGCCCGGGCCGCCGAGTTTCGGGACGATGACACAGGCGCCCATATCCTGCGCATGAGCAACGTCGCGGCCGCGCTCGCGCGGACCATGGGCCTGCACTCCACCCTCTGCGAGCAGATCGTGCACGCCGCGGCGCTGCACGACATCGGCAAGATCGGGATCCCTGATGGCGTCCTGCAGAAGCGTGGTCCCCTGACCCCCGAAGAGTGGGTCGTCATGCGGCGGCACCCCACCATCGGGGCCAGCCTGCTCGAGGGCTCCGACAACCCCGTGCTGCAGCTGGCCGAGGTCATCGCCCGCACCCACCACGAGCGCTGGGACGGCTCCGGCTACCCCGAGGGACTCGCGGGGGAGGCCATCCCCCTCGTGGGGCGCATCGTGGCGGTGGCGGATGTCTTCGATGCGCTCACCAGCGCGCGGCCCTACAAGCCGGCCTTCCCGGTGCCGCGGGCGGTGCGCATCGTCCGGGACGGCGCCGGCAGCCACTTCGATCCCCGGGTGGTCGAGGCCTTCCTCGCGTGCCTCGACGAGCTGGTGAGCCTCCGGCTGCGCTACCAGCAGGTCCCCCTGGAGCCCGCCTAGTCCTCGCGCTGCTCGGGCCGCGTCAGCCCCAGCACCTCGTCCACCAGGCGCATCATCTCCCGGTGCCACGGGCCCAGGGTGCTCTCTCGTTCCTCGCGGAGGATCGCGACGCGATCGTCCAGCTCGCCCTCGGTCCCGGCCAGGGGATCGCCGCGTCCCGCGCCGAAGAACTGGTCGAGCTGCACGCACTGGTGACAGACACCCCGCTTGTTCACCAGGGCACAGGTCTCGGCGAAGCGCTCGCGCAGAGTGGCCCGGGCGGCCTGGAGCCAGCCCTTGGCCTGCCCGAAGCTGCAGCTCATCACTGCCGCCACCTCCGGCACGGTGAAGCCGTAGACCTCCTTGAGCAGCAGGGCCGCGCTGGGCTTGGGCTCCATGGCCCGCAGGGTGCAGGCGAAGCAGACCGTGAGATGCTCCCGGGCGATGCTGCGGGTCTCCTGGCTGCCCTGCAGCCGGCGGGAGAAGTCCATGAAGTCCTGGCTGGCGTAGGCCCGTTGCTGGGCGTCCAGCAGCAGCTGCTCCCGCCAGGTGCTGTGGCGGCGGAGGTGGTCGATGGCCAGGTTGCTGACCACCCGGAAGAGCCATGCGCGCAGGGGCCGGGGGTCCGACGGCACGCCGCGGGCCTCGAGCATCCGGATCGCGGCCTGCTGGACCAGATCCTCGGCCACGTCGGGCCGCACCACCATGCGGGTGGCGTAGGTGGTCAGCTGCGCCCGCAGGCTGTCGTAGGTGGCCGCGCGGGCCTGTGCGAGCTCGGGGTTCATGGCTGCGGCTCCACCACCTCGTCCCACCAGGCCGCGATGGCGCTGGCGATCTCGTCGGGGCTGTCCTCCTGGATGTAGTGGCCCGCCCCGGGCAGCGCCACGGTCCGGTGTCGGGGGAAGCAGCCCTCGAAGCGAGCGCGCTCGGTGTCCCGGAAGGCGATGTCCCGATCGCCCCAGAGGATGAGGACGGGGCGGTCGGCCAGCCCCGTCAGGCCCGCCTCGACTTCCGCCAGGAAGTCCGAGCTGCCGCGGATCTCCCGCGGGAAGATCCAGGTCCGCTGGCGCTGCTCCCAGTGGGGGAAGGGGCCCCGGTAGGCCTGCATCTCCGCCTTGGAGAGGGAGCGGCGCTTGCAGTTCATGGGGATCATGACGTTGACGAAGGCGTTGGCGTACCGGATGGCGACGTGGCCGATGGGGCCACCCATCATCCCCGAGAAGCGCTCGAAGTGGGGGTCGCCGTCGATGGGCCAGGCCCAGGTGTTGCCGATGATCAGCCCGCGCACGCGCTCGGGCTGACGGCCTGCCATCCACAGCCCCGTGGGCCCACCCCAGTCCTGGACCATCACGGCGAAGTCCTCGAGCCCCAGCGCGTCCACGAAGCGCTCGAGCACGGCGGCGTGGCTGGCAGGCATGTCGTCGTAGCCGGGGGCCGGGGTGGACATCCCGAAGCCCGGGTGGTCCACCGCCACGCAGCGGAAGCGGCCCCGCAGGCGCTGCACGATGTGCCGGTAGAGGAAGGACCAGGTGGGGTTGCCGTGCACGAACAGCAGGGTCGGGCCGCGGCCCTCGTCGATGTAGTGCAGGCGGTGGTCGTCGAGCTCGACGAAGCGGCTCTCGAAGGGGAAGTGGGCGGCGCGGGTCGCCGCGGGGAGGTCGAAGCTGAATGCGGTCACGGTCGCTCCTGCTCGTCTTCGGGGTGATGCCCTGTCGACGATCGAGAGCGCGAGATCGGATGGAGGTGGCTAGATGCGGTGGTCCCGCTGTGGGAAGACCAGGGCCACCGTCGTGCCCTGGCCCGGCGCGGTGTCGATGGAGATCCGGGCGTCGTGCCGCTCCACCATGGTCTTCACCGCGAGCATCCCAAGGCCCGTGCCACGCCCGGCGGGCTTGGTGGTGAAGAAGGGATCGAAGACCCGCGCCCGCACATCGTCGCCCATGCCGGTGCCGCTGTCCTGGACCGCGAGGTGGACGGTGCCGCCGGCCGGGTCGAGGCGGGTGGCGAAGCGCAGGGTGCCTCCCGACGGCATGGCGTCCCTGGCGTTCAGCGCCAGGTTCATCAGGGCGCTCTGCAGTTCCGAGAGGTCCCCGGTGACCACGGCTGGATCGTCGGCCAGGTCGAGCTCCAGCTCGATGCCCTTCGCGCTGCCCTGCAGCAGGTCGGCCACGGCCAGGATCGCCTCGTGGAGGTCCACGGGGCCGTGGGGCTCGGGGCGCTGGCGGGCGAACAGCAGCAGGCGGCGGACCTCGGCCGCGGCCCCTCCCGCGGCGCGCTGGATGCGCTCGAGGCGGGTCAGGTCTTCGGGGCTGCGTTGCGCGCCCATGGCCATCAGCTCGGTCGTGGTGGCGATGACCGTGAGGTGGTTGTTGAAGTCGTGGGCCATGGCGGCGGACAGCTGGGCCAGCACCTCGAGCTTGGCGCTCTCCTGCAGCTTGGCCTCCACCTGTCGCCGGGCGTTCAGCAGCTCGTTGAAGCCCCGGGAGAGATCGTCCAGCTCCCGGTTCCCTGGCACGGGGTCCAGGTGCTCCCGCTCGCCGCGGTGCACGGCGCTCAGCTGTCGCTGCATCGTGCGGACGGGTCGGACCAGGCGCCACGACAGCGAGCTCGCCAGGAGCAGGGAGGCGAGCGCCACCGCGAGGGCGATGCTCGCGCAGCCGATCAGGAAGGCCCGCCGCAGCTCGTCCAGGCGTCCCGCCATCATGTCGACCCCCACCAGCCCCACGGGCTCGCCGCGGGCGTTCTGGATGGGGGCGTAGCCCGACAACATCCAGCCCCAGCGGTCGTGGGTCAGGGCGCCGTCGGCGCTGGCGTGCTCGAAGCCCGTGAGCAGGGCCGGCATGGACGCGGCGTCGGGGTAGGGCTCGGCCAGCAGGGCCATCTCCTCGTCTTCGCCGATGGCGCCGTCGCCGTCGAAGTCCACCGCCGGGGCGTCCACCACGAAGCTCACCTGGCCCGCGTCGTCCCGCCGCATGGTGTAGACGAAGCGGATGTCCTCGTTGGCGTGGCGGATGCGGTCCAGCCGGAGCTGGATGTCCCGGTAGGCGTCGCTGTCCTGCTGTCCGGGGGCGCGCAGTCCATCGAAGGCGTCGCCGTCGATGGCCACCGCGGCGGTGGCTGCGATCCCCTGCAGCTGGGTGCGGATGCGCTCGAACTGCTGGGCCCGGGCCTGCTGGTACACCACCCAGGCCGACAGCAGCCCCACCGTGATGGTCAGGGTGGCGAAGACCAGCACGAGGCGGATGGAGAACGAGCGCGGGAGCAGGGTCAACGGCGCGTCCGAGGGGCGGGTGCGAGCCGGGGAGACTAGGCTCCAGATGCCGTCGATGTCAACCCCGAAGGCCGAATATTCGGACATAGAGATGTTGTCTCTGGTCACACCTCATCGCCGCCCGCGCCCTCACGGAGGGTTGATCTGGCCCTTGCCGTTCTGGCCCCAGCAGTGGACGTAGCCCTCGGGGTCCAGGGCGCAGGCGTGGTCCCTGCCCACGTCCACGAGCACAAAAGGGCCCTCGGGCACATCCAGCAGGTCGTAGTGGTCCTTGCCCCAGCAGCGCAGGCTGCCGTCCGTGCGGACGCCGCAGGTGTTGGTCGCGCCGGCGGAGATGGACACGAAGGCCTCCCCCGGGTCGGCGCACTGCCCCTCGTCGATGATGTCCTCGCTACAACCCCAGCAGGTCACCGCGCCAGCGCTGTCCAGCGCGCAGCTGTGGTCGTCACCCGCCGCCACCTGGGCGAAGCTGCCCGCGGGGGGGCTGGCCTGGCCAGAGCGGTCGGATCCCCAGCAGGTCACGGCGCCGTCGGCGTCCAGCGCGCAGTTGTGCTCGCTGCCGGCATCCAGCTGGGTGTAGCTGCCTTCGGGGGGGACCGTCTGCGCGTCCCAGCCAGCGCCCCAGCACAGCACGCTGCCGTCGGTGCGCAGGGCGCAGGCGTGGTGGCGGCCGGTGCTCAGGTGGTGGATCGCGTCGTCGGGCTCGTCGGGCAGGCCCTCGTAGTCGTCACCCCAGCAGCGGGCCTCGATCCCGTCCTCCACGGCGCAGGCGCTGTGGAAGCCCACATCGATGACGGTGTACTCGTGGCCGCCCATAGGGGGGATGTGGGCGCTCATGGTGTTGTAGCCCCAGCAGGCCGCGTTGCCGTCGGGTTGGATGGCGCAGGTGTAGTTCGGGCCGGTGGAGACGTCCCGCCAGTCGCCTCCCGAGGAGACCGTGGAGGCGGGCTCACCCGTGTCCCCGGTGTCCTGTGGGGGGGCGGTGTCCGCGGGGCTGTCGCTGTCGCCGGGTGGGTCGTCCGGGGGCGTGCAGGCGCCGGCGAGCAGGATGAGCAGCGGGAGGGCGTGGGTGGTCGGCCCCCTCATCGCTCGTCCACCAGGCCGTCGCAGTCGTTGTCGATCCCATCGGCCAGCTCGGTGGCGCCGGGGTTGATGGTGCGATCCGCGTCGTCGCAGTCGCTGCTGTCACCCACCCAGCCGGTGGGCTGCCAGCAGCTGGTGGTGCTGGTGCCCGGGTCGCCGTAGCCGTCGCCGTCGGCGTCCTGGTAGAAGGTGTCGGCGTCGATGGGGCTGTCGTCGGTGGTGCCGTTGCAGTCGTTGTCGATGCCGTCGCAGACCTCGGGGGTGTCGGGGTTGCTGTCGTAGTCCTCGTCGTCGCAGTCGCAGCACAGAGCCACGAAGCCGATGGGCTGGTTGCAGGCGGTCTCGATGATGTGGGCGTGGCCCCAGCCGTCACCGTCCCAGTCCTGGTACCAGGTGAGCTGGTCCACGGCGTCCTCGTCCACCGTCTCGTCGCAGTCGTCGTCACGGTCGTTGCAGTACTCGTCCGCGCCGGGGTGGACCTCGGCCTCGGTGTCGTCGCAGTCGCCGTCGTTGCCGACCATGTTCGACGGGACAGCGTCCTCGCAGACCTGGTTCTCCTGCTCGGGATCGCCGTAACCGTCCTGATCGAAGTCGACCCAGGCGCTGACGGTGAGGCCCTCGTCGACGTCGCCGTCGCAGTCCTGGTCGATGCCGTCGCAGGTCTCCTCGGCGCCTGGGTTCACCCCGGCGTCGGCGTCGTCGCAGTCGCCGCCCACCGCGGCGGTGTCCTCGGGCTGGAGGCAGTCCATCACGCTGATGTGATCGGCACCGTAGCCGTCGCCGTCGAGGTCCTGGTACCAGGTCTGGGCGAGGTCCTCGTCGATCGCTCCGTCGCAGTCGTCGTCCCGCTCGTTGCACTGCTCCGGGGCGTCGGGGTGGACCATCGGATCGCCGTCGTCGCAGTCCCCTGCGGCGAGGGACCAGCCATCGGCGTCCGCGTCGGTGGCGGCGGTGTCGGCGGCGGAGTCGTCTTTGCCGAAGCAAGCGACCAGGAGCAGCGCCACGGTGGCGCTGCAGAAGATCTTCGATGTGTTCACGGGTGCTCCTGCTCCTCGGGTCCTGCCCTGTGAGCAGCTTGCCCCGTGCCGACGTTCGAGGGTTTGCTGGTTTTTTATGCGTGTATCGCTCTATACAGATGAAGCCTGGCGGGGCCCGGGGTTGACAGTGGACCCTGGAACGACACTGATGGATCAAGTCAGGGCCGACCTTCGGATTCAACATGTTCCTTCTGCTCTTCCTCGCTGTCGCGTGCGGCCCCTCCTCCCCCGATCCCGAGTCGTGTGAGGGGGTCGCGGCAGACGAGTGCGGCATCTGGTCGCACTGCTTCACGGTCGAGGCGATCCCGCCCGGCTCGGACGCCATGGAGCTGGCCGGCTGCGCCTACTCCGATGACGCCTCCGGCCTGGCCTGCCCCCCGGCGGAGATCTGCATCCGTGATCCGGCGGAGCCCGACGCCTGCTGGACGAGCCCCACCGGCTGCATCCCGGACGGATGGGAGCAGGGTTGCTCGGACGGCAGCGACGCCTGCTTCGACGAGTAGGGTCCCCCTGAAGTGCGAGAGGCCCGCCGAAGCGAGCCTCTGCGACAAGGTGCGGGAGGGATCAGTCCTCGACGCGCTCCTTGAGGGTCTTGCCCGGACGGAAGTACGGGAAGGTCTTGGCGGCGATCTGGATCTTCTCGCCGGTGGAGGGGTTGGTGCCGGTGCGGGCAGCGCGACGGCGGGTGCCGAAGGTGCCGAAGCCGGGGATGGTGACCTTGCGGCCAGCGTCCAGCTCGACGGCGATGATGCCGTGACGGGGACGGGCGTCGAAGATCAAGGTGATGACTTCGAGGGCCTTGGCGTGGGTGAGACCGGACTGCTTGGCCAGCTTGGCCGCCATTTCCTTCTTGTTCATGATGACTCCATGGGTCGTGGGTGGAAGAGTGTTGGGCGGGTGTGCTCCCATAGCGTCGTCCACGAGGTGAGAGCGCTCCCACCAGGGCGGATCGAAAGGGCCATGAAAGTGTCAACCCGTGGTGAAGCCCTACCACGACGCCTGGAGGCCGAGCAAGCCCC
Source organism: uncultured Enterobacterales bacterium (assembly GCA_964481655.1). Lineage (GTDB taxonomy): Bacteria > Myxococcota_A > UBA796 > UBA796 > JAFGLY01 > CALDOK01. The sequence continues at coordinate 30,962 of CAYZVO010000059.1, forward strand.
TAAGGCCGATTAATACTGCCTCAGGAGCACTTTTCGTGAGCTTGCACCTGCGAGGTTTTGGGGGTTTTGAGAATTGGGATTATCCGGGGCCCCTGATGGGCCTCGACAGGGCCTGCACGCGGGCGGCTGCGCACCGGGGCGCGCGGAGGGTTCGCCACCATCAGCTGGGAGCTTCGCTGTAGCCGGGGTCCGGGGTGCTGGCCTCGTTCAGCGCCTCGGTGGCGTCCTCGCTGCCCTGCGCCGCGCCGTTGCAGGTGGCGCAGTCCAGCCTGACTCGGCCCTCGCCGCCGTCGCCCCCGTGGCGGTCGTAGCTGTCCTCGCCCGCGCCTCCCTGGGCCGAGATCGTGGACGGCGCCAGCTCGAGCTGCTGGGCCTTCAGCCACAGCGAGCCTCCCGAGCCTCCGCCGGCCCCGTAGGTGTAGGTGCCGGTGGTCCAGGCGTGGGTGTCGCCGCCGTTGGCGCTGATGGTGGCGCCGTCCTCGACGGTGATGGTGCTGGCAGCCAGCAGCACGATGCCGCCGCCGTCGCCGCCCGGGCCTTCGGTGCCGTCGCTGCCGTTCCAGATCCCGCCGCCGCCGGAGCCCAGGTGCAGAGCGTCGAGGGCTTCGTCACCGTAGGGCTCCCCTCCGGAGGCGGACTCGTAGCCGCTGGACCAAGCCTCGCCGGTCTGGCCGTAGCCGCCGTAGCCTCCACCGCCACCGGTGATGATGCAGCCGCCCCCGCCGTGGTTGGCCACGTAGGCCCCCGAGTCCTCGTTGTAGCGGCCCCCGCAGGAGCCGCCCGTGCCGAAGCCGGCGATGCTCTCGCCCTGGTAGCCGTCGCAGCCCGCCGCGCCGGTGTCGCCGCCGCCGTAGCCCAGCGCCGAGGCGTCGATGCTGGCGCCACCGCGAACGGTGAGGCCCTCGCGGGCCCGGAAGGCCAGCACGCCGCCGCCGCCGCGATCCCAGGCCGAGACGGTCAGGCTCGCCCCGTCCTCGAGGGTCACGCTCGTGTACTGGGGCACCCGCTGTAGCACCACGACCTGTCCATCGAGCACGTCGTTGCTCCCTGCGCCCAGGATCACCTCAGGGGCCGCCTCGAGCTGCACCTCGAGCCCCGCGACCTCGGCGATGGTGACGAAGGTCCAGGCGCCTACGGTCTCGTAGGCCGCGCTCTCCCCGCGCAGGTTGATCAGGATGGCCTCGTCGCCGGCGGCGAAGCCCACCGCGGGGAGGGAGAGCACCACGGTGCTGTCCTGGATGGCGCTCACCCCGTAGCGCACCGCGTCGGGCTGCTCCCGACCCTCGCGCAGCTCGGTGTCCAGCACCAGGCGCCCCTCGAGGGCCAGGGCGCCGTCGGCGCCGGTCCCCAGCCAGGCGGGGAGCTCCGGGCCGGTGTCGTCGGCTGGACCGCTGTCCTGTGGCTCGCTGTCGAGCTGGCGCCCGGTCTCCGGGATCACACCGCCGGTGAAGCCCATGCACCCGGCCGAGGATGCGAGGACGAAGGGCCAGATCAACGCGCGCATGATGCCTCCGGGGCTCGGCCCCGAGAGTATACCGGAGTCCCGCCGTGGGGCGTCGGTCAGCGCCGGCGGCGCGCCAGCCCCAGCAGCGCGAGGGGGAGCAGCAAGGTCAGCGTCGCGGGGGCCGACGCGCTGGCGCACTCCTTGGGTTCACTGAGACCTGTGTCGCAGTCCTCGTCCACGTCACCATCACAGTCGTCGTCCACTCCGTTGCTGCAGTCCTCGGGGGCGCCGGGGTAGATGGTGTTGTGGTAATCATCACAGTCCAGGTTGTTCACCGAGTAGCCACTGGGCTGATCACAGGCCTCGACGGTGTCCCCGGCGTACTCGCCGTAGCCGTCCAGGTCGTGGTCGGGATGCCAGGTGACGGCGTCCACCGCGTCGTCCTCGTCCGATGTGCCGTCACAGTCGTTGTCCAGCGTGTCACACACCTCGGTGGCCGCCGGGTTCACGGTGGCCTCGTCGTCATTGCAGTCGGTGTCGTCGGAGACGTAGCCGCTGGGCTGGGAGCAGGCCCGGATGGAGACGACCGGGGTGCCGTAGCCGTCGCTGTCGGTGTCCGCGTACCAGGTGCTGGCGTCCACGGCGCTGGCGTCGTCGATCACGCCGTCGCAGTTGTCGTCGATGCCGTTGCAGGTCTCAGTGGCCCCGGGGAACACGGCCGGGTCGCCGTCGTCACAGTCGACGCTGGCGTCATGGCCGTCGCCGTCGGCGTCCACCGCCATGGCGGTGATGGGTGTGATCAGGATCACTGAGATGATCAAGCTGCGGAACGCGAATGATCTCACTGGTTCGCTCCTGTGTGTGTGGTCGCTCAATCGACCAGCAGGCCGGCCACGTCGGCGGCGGCGCCCACGGTGACGGCGATGTTGCGGCGGGCGAAGTCCTGGTCGAGGTTCTCGACCACGTCGTCGCCGTCGCGGCAGTGGTAGGCGGCGTAGCGGAACTCGGAGGTGTCGGTGAGCATCATGGCCGGGTAGCCGGCGTCCCAGAACGGGCTGTGATCCGAGCGGCGCAGATCGCTCAGGAAGGACGAGGTGGTCTGCTCGTCGCTGAGCTCGAGCAGCAGCAGGGGCAGGCCCACGGCGTCGGCGTGGGTCTGCATGGCCTCCATGGCGTCGTCGCTGTCCTCGTCTCCGATGACGGCCAGGAAGTCGCCGCGGAACTCGTTGTCCTCGGCCTGCTGGTAGGCGTCGGGGAAGATGAGGTCCAGCCCGCTGGGGAACTCCTGGGCGCCCGGCGTGTCGTCCAGGAAGCCGATCATCTCGAAGTTGAAGACCGTGGTGACCTGTTCCCCGCGCTCTACCGCGCGGGTGACCCAGGCGCGGGCGCCCACGAGGCCGACTTCCTCCTGGTCCCAGCAGGCGAAGACGATGCTCTGCTCGTAGCGGCCCATGGACAGCAGCCGCGCCGCCTCGAGCACCCCGGCCACGCCTGATCCGTTGTCGTCGGCGCCGGGGCAGTTGGCGATGTGGTCGTAGTGGGCGGTGATCAGGACCTGCTTGTCCGGCTGGGTGCGGCCCGGCAGGATGCCGATGACGTTGACCCCGCCGCCGTAGTCGTGGCGCTCGACCTCGAGGCCGTGCTCGGCGAAGCGCTCGGCGCAGAGATCCTGCACGGCTTGCCAGTGCTCGCTGCCCGGGGTGCGCTCCTGGGCGATGAACTCGAGGTCCGTCTGGTAGGCGGCGCCGTCGGTGCAGGCCGCCAGCTCGGCGCTCGACGCGGCGCAGCCGGTCAAGAGCTCGGGCCCGGTCTCTTCGGGTGTCTTGTCGCCGCAGGCGACCAGGAGGGGGAGGGCGAGGACGAGGGGGGTGCGCATGGGGCCAGCCTATCGCTTGGGGGGCGTCAGGGCAGGCTCACCACCCGCGTGCGGGCCTCCATGCGACCCGCGTCGTCGTAGCTGCGCGTGCGCTCCATGCCCCAGCTGCCGGTGATCATGGTGACGCGGCCGCCGCCGTCGCGATCGTAGGCGACCCAGCCGCCGTCGCCTGCCATGACTTCGCTGGCCGCACCGTCGTCGCCGTAGGCGATCATGGTGAGGTTGCCCGCGGCGTCCTCGACCTCTTCGAGCCGCCCCAGGGCGTCGTAGGAGAAGCTCTGGTACAGGCTGCCGCCCATGGTCACGGTGGCCACCAGATCCGGGTGGGTGAGGTCCCAGCCCAGCTCCATGGAGGCGCCGGTGCCCGACTCGACGCTCGCCACGCGGCCGTAGCTGTCGTAGCTGACCGTCTCCGTCAGCCCGCCGGGGTGGACCACGGTGGTGGGCAGGCCGTCGGTGTTGCGGGTCACCGCGGCGCTCAGCTCGCCCTTGGCCCAGGCCGTCAGCTCGCCGGTGGCGTCCCAGGTGGACTCCACCAGGGCGCTGGAGCTGCTGTAGCTCATGCCGCTGATGTTCCCGCTGGCGTCCACCGAGAAGGTCGCCTCGTAGATGGTGTCGATCATGCCCGCGGCGTCGCGATCGTAGAACAGCTGGGTGCCGTCGGGGCTCTGGGAGCAGTACAGGGCGTAGTCGTCGACGGCCGGCTCGTAGGACCAGAAGTACTGGGTCACCGAGCCGGCTGCGTCCTCGAGGGTCCACAGGGTGCCGTCGCTGCGGTAGGTGGCGATGGAGACGTTGCCGAGCGCGTCGGTGACGGTCTCGAGGTGGCCGTCGGTGTCGTAGCCGTAGGCGATGGCGTTGCCCTCGCCGTCGGTGACGCTCTCGAGCTGTCCGTCGTCGTTCTGGGTGAAGCTCATGGCCACGCCCGCGCCGTCGCTGATGGTGGTGGTGCCGTCCAGCAGGCTGGCATCCTGGGTGTAGCTGTTGCCGAGGGTCTCGGCGCTGGTCATGCGGCCCCAGTCGTCGTAGGCGACGCTCGCCATGGCGGTGCCGTCGGGGGCGGCGATCGACGTGAGCAGGCCGTCGGCGTAGCCGTAGCTCCAGTCCTGGCCGCCTCTGTCGGTGACGCTGCTCAGCAGCCCGTCGCCGTCGTAGCCGTAGCTGACGGACCAGCCGCTGTCGGCGCTCACCGACTGCAGCGCACCCCCGCTCCAGGCGTAGCTCAGGACGCGGCCGCTCGAGTGGGTGGCGGTGTCCAGTTCGTCGTCGGTCCAGCTGTAGTCGATGGTGTTGCCGGCCGGGTCGATGGCCTGCAGCAGCAGCCCGTCCTCGGAGAAGATCAGCTCGAGGCCGTGGTGATCGATGCTCCACAGGGTGGTGAGGGGGTCGTAGTACAGCAGGGTGTCGGAGCCCGACGCCAGGTAGCCGGCCTGCCCGCTGTAGTAGGCCGAGAACACGTAGTGCTCGGTGTCACCGGAGATGTGGTCGGTGAGCGTGGCGCTGGCCGGGGCGCTGCCGTAGCTGGAGTGGTCCTCGATCAGCGATGAGACCCGCAGGCTCCAGGGCAGGTAGTGCCAGCCCGCGCCCATGCCGTGGTCGCGATCCTGTGTGCCTCGGACCGACGAGTAGCTGCGCCAGGCGTTCAGGGGCAGGGCGCCGGGGGTGGGCAGCTCGAGGTCGGCGAAGACCCGATGGTAGTCGCCGGCGACCGCGGCGTCCTGCAGCGAGATGGCCACGGCGGTGCCGGTGGTGCCGTCGGTGGCGGTGAAGTCCCAGCTGTCGGTGGCGTCGTCGGGTCTGGCGGCGAGGATGTCGTCGAAGAGCAGCTCGGTGACGCCGGAGGTGTCGGTGGTGTAGACCTCGCCGCCGTCCCACATCAGGGCGCCGCCCCGGCTGCCCTGGCTGATGGTGGTGCCGTCGTAGACGAACTCGTAGGACATGGAGCCCTCGAGGGTCCACCAGGGGGTGTCGTATTCCTCGACCTCGTAGGCGTCGATGTAGTCCCAGTTCAGCCCGCCGGCGACGTCCTGGTCGTACAGCAGGTAGGCCAGGGAGACGTACTGAGCCATGGTCCGCAGCTCGTCCCAGCTCTCGAGCTCCACCGCCAGGTCGTCGTAGTCGCTGGTGAGCATCGCGGTCCACGCGTCGGCGTAGGCCCAGGTCATGGTGGGGTCGTCCTGGTCCTCGTAGAGCACCTCCATCGTGGCGGTGTCGAAGACGAAGGCGTCCCGGGTGGGGTCCAGGGTGATGAACATGTCCAGCGGCTCGAGCCACCAGCGGACCCAGCCCGACGGTGCGGTGCCGTCGTAGTGGTCGATGAAGTACTCGTAGCCGAAGTCGAAGCCGGGGACGGCCGTGATCAGCCAGTCGTAGGTGACGCTGGGATCCTCGTTGTCCACGCCCAGGCTCAGGCACTTGAGGACGCGGTCGGCCTCGAAGGCCACCCAGCCCATGTAGGTGTACTCGATGCCGCCGTAGTAGCCGACCCCGTGGTAGGTGCTGTCGTAGTCGGGGGGGATGGGGTCCTCGATGGGCACCAGGTCGTTCTCGATGGTCACGCCCGGGGAGACGAAGGTGGAGGTGGCCATGGAGTCGCCCAGCCACTGCAGGGCGGTCATCAGGTCGTTCTCGTCCAGGCCATCCACGGCGTAGCCGCCGTCCTCGCCGTAGAGGATCAGCTGGCCGGTCTCGGGGTCCATGAAGGCCCCGGTGAGCTGGGTGAGGTCGCCCATCAGCTGGGCGGTCTCGTTCAGGTAGACGCCGCCGCGCTCGTCGTCGGGGTCCGCGGCGGGCTCGGCCTCCTCCTCGGCCTCCTCGTCCTCGAACATCCACGAGAACATGGGGTTGTCGCGGAAGGTCGCCTCCCACTTGGCCCGGTCGTTGTTGTACAGCCAGCTGGCGTAGTCCTGGAAGAAGGACTTCAGGTGGTCGGTCAGGGTGTTGAACTGCGCGATGTGGCTGATGATGTCCGACATGTTCGCCACGCCGGCCAGCTTCGCGTAGGACGCGGGGTTCACCGCGCCACCGGCGATCATGTCCGCCAGCGTCCCGGCGATGCCGATGAGCTGATCGGTGGTGGGATCGGTGGAGACCTGCTGCCCAACCCAGGCGGCCCAGCCGGCGGGGGTCGCTGGGGGCGTGAAGTCGGCCCCGGCCGGGATGAACAGGCTGGTGACCAGGGCGGCCTTGCCGGTGCCGATGGTCAGCGCGCCCAGCACGCCCAGCACCACGCCGCCGGTGGCGATCATCGCGGCGCCCGCGAGCACGGCGGCCACGCCGCCGATCACGCCCTGCCACTTGATGGTCCCGGCGGGATCCACGAAGTTGACCGGGTTGTTCGAGACGTAGGCGTAGCGGTTCCAGCTGGCCACGTCCGCCGGGTCGGCCTCGGCGGTGTCAGGGGTGATGAAGCGGGCCAGGCCCGGATCGTAGTAGCGAGAGCGCAGGAAGATCAGCCCGGTGACCGGGTCGCGCTCCTCGCCGGCGAAGGCCAGCCAGGTCGCCTGCTCCGGCGCGCTGGCCGGCTCGGTGATGGGGTCACCGAAGGGGGTGTAGTCCCACAGCTCGACGCTGGCGCCGCTGACCAGGCCCGCGCTCGAGCCCAGGCGGCCGCGGAGCACGCCGTAGCTGGTGCCGTCCACGTCGATGGCCTCCACGCCGGTGGCGCCCCACAGGTAGGTGACCGTGCTGCTGGACACGCCGTCGTCGGTGACCGCCTGGATCAGGCGAGGCAGGATGGTGGAGCGGTCGTAGTAGTAGGTGGTCAGCTCGCCGTCGTGGTCCCGGCTCAGGCGGGTGCCGTCGCCGGCGTAGCTGTAGGTCACCAGGTCCACGCCGTCGTCCCACTCGATCAGGCGCCCGAAGGGGTCGTAGGCGAAGGTGGTGGTGCCGTCGGGGGTGGTGCGCGAGGCCAGGCGGCCGGCCTCGTCGTAGGTGAAGACCTCGTTGCCGGCCTGCAGCAGGCGGTCATCGCTGTCGTACAGCCGATCCTCGGTCACCCCATCGACGGTGCGGGTGAGCATGTTGCCGCCCTCGTCGTAGGTGTAGACCCAGCTGTCGCCTGCGCTGGTGCTGGCCTCGAGCAGGCGGCCGGCCTCGTCGTAGCTGTAGCTGGTGGTGATCGTGCCGCTGGCGTCGGTCACGGCCACGGACTCCGCGAAGTGGCGTGCATCGATGCTGGCCTCGATGCGCAGCAGCTCGTTGCCGAAGCGGTCCTCGTGGACGATGGTGTCGGGTTCGCCGCTGGCGTCGTCGTAGGCGACGGTGGTGAGGGTGCCGTCGGGCAGCTCCCGGGAGATGACCCGGCCGTCGGCGTCGTAGCCGTAGGCGATGGCACCCGTCAGGGGGCTGTCCAGCTCGTCGGGCAGCAGGCCCTGGGTGGCGCTGAAGTCGTAGCTGATCACGTCGCCCGAGGGCAGGTCGAGCTGCTCGAGGCGCCCCGCGTCGTCGTAGGTCCCGACGATGCTGCCGCCGTCGGGGAAGGTGACCTGCTGGGGGTAGCCCTCGCGGGTGTACCCGAGGGTGAGGGTGCCGTCATCGCTGCTGATGGCGGTGGGCATCCCGTCGGTCCAGGTGTACCCCGTGGCCTCGCCGCCCGAGGCGGTCATGCCGGTGACCCGGCCCATGGCGTCGTAGCTCATGGTGATCACCTCGCCGGTGGGCTCCTCGATGCTGGTGACCTGGCCCATGGCGTCGCGGACGTAGCTGGTGGTGGCGGAGCCCTCCCAGGTCTCCACGACCGTGAGCGCGAGGGCGACGGTCGCGCTGTCGCCGCTGTCGCTGTCCTCGACGGTGACCGTGGCGCTGTGGCTGCCCGTGGCCAGGCCGGCGGTGTCGGCGCCGATGGCCACGGTGGCCGCGCCGCTGCCGTTCCAGGCGTCGGCGGTGACCCAGCTCTGGTCGGCGCTGACCGCCCAGCTCAAGGTGCCGTCGCCGATGTTGCCGATGCCGACGCTCAGGTCCTGGGCGGCGCTGTACCCCTGCAGGGCCACCAGGCCGCCGCTGGCGCTGTCCAGGTCCAGCTCGGGCCCGTCGTAGCCGTTGCAGTTCTGGTCCAGCCCGTCGTGGGGTGTGTCTTCGGCGTCGGGGTGGGTGCTCGCGTCGCTGTCCAGGCAGTCGTCGCCGCCGTAGGCGTCGCTGTCGTAGCCGTCCAGGTCCGCATCGTAGTCCGACAGCCCGTCGCAGTCGGTGTCCACCCCGTCGTAGAAGGTCTCGGTGGCCGAGGGGGAGATGGCGGCGTCGGCGTCGTCGCAGTCGCTGCCGGCGTAGGCGTCGCTGTCGTAGCCGTCGAGATCGGCGTCGAAGTCGCTGTCACCGGCGCAGTCGGCGTCCACGCCGTCGTACCAGGCGTCCGACGCGCCGGGGTGGATCGCGGCGTCGCTGTCGTCGCAGTCGCTGCCCCCGTAGCTGTCCGCGTCGTAGCCGTCGGCGTCCGCGTCGAAGTAGCTCTACCCGGAGCACTAGGAGTCAACTCACTCGTAGCAGCTGAACGGGGCGCCGGGGTCGCCGTCGTCGTCGCTGTCCACGCAGTCGGTGCCGCCGTGCTCGTCGCTGTCGTAGCCGTCCAGATCGGCATCGTAGTCCGACAGCCCGTCGCAGTTCTGGTCGAAGCCGTCGTAGTGGATCTCGCTGGCCGAGGGGGACACGGCGCTGTCGGCGTCGTCGCAGTCGTCACCGCCGTAGGCGTCGCTGTCGTGGCCGTCGGCGTCCGCGTCGGAGTCCGAGCGCCCGGGCCCGTCCGGGGCCCCCCCCGCGGACCACGTCGC
>CAYZVO010000060.1:0-39714 GCA_964481655.1 uncultured Enterobacterales bacterium
GCCTTTTCGGCTAGGCGGGATGGGTAACTTTCCCCCGGCGTGAATACGACGGGCTGAACAACAGGCCTGCCACAACATCGACGGCGCCCGCCAGACGGGCGGCATCGGCAGACGTTCCGGAGGAACATGCATCGAAACGGCGAGCTGTTCGTGGACAACTTCAGGGTTCGCAGCACTCGGCCCCTCTTCGCACGCCTCGAGAACTACAGCATCGACGACGCCCCACGGATACCAGGTCGGGGTCCTCATCAACCGAGAAGAGCGAAGGAAGATTCGCAACTCGAGCTACGAACGGACCCTTGGTCTGAGGGAAGGCGCCTAGTCGGCGCAGAGTCGGAGTCCGTGCTGGCTGCATGTGTCACGGAACAACGCATGAGGCCTGTGACCGGATCGCCTGGGACGAGGAAAGGAGCCCCAAGACGATCCAATGAAACGATCAACTGGGAAGGACAGAGAGGCCCTCACCCAGGCTGACACCGAGGCCACCACGATGTCCTTGGTGAGCTGATTGGGGACCTGATCTGGAGCCGTGTCCTCTGGGCGCTTCGGCAGTGCCGGATTCTCATGCTAAACTTGGAGAAGGGAGGACGACTTGCCCGGGATCCAACTCCAATCCTATCGAACACACGTCACAGCTTGCGACGGCTGCGACACCACCGTGGGCGCGAACGTCCGCTGCGAGTTCAACCTCATGGTCCGACCGGCGGGTTGCCCGTAGCGCCATGCCGATGCTCCCCACTCCCTGCAGGAACCGCGCACCTGCCGCCAAAAAGGCAGGGGTGGGGAGTGCATCATCATTGGTCGCGATGGCCATGCTCTGTACGGCGTGCCCCGAGTACCGACTGCTCCGAGAGGGACCGGATCAGCCTCCCGGGGGGCTGACCCCCGAGCAGGTCCGGCCTCCCGGGGCCGCCGGTCCCATTCGGGAATGGTGCAACGGACTGGATGATGACGGTGACGGGGACATCGATGAAGGCTTCACCGACGCCGATGGAGACGGGCTGGCGGACTGCATCGACGACGCGTGCGAGCTGGTGTTGCCAAACCCCCGACAGGAAAGCTGCGGGCCCTGCGTAGGTTCCCCCCAACCCATCGATTCACCGCCGGCGGACCCCTGGTCCTCCGTGGTCGAGTGGTCCTGGAGCGAGGGCAACCCGAGAATGGCGGAGGGCTCCGTCATGGCGACACCGGCCATCGGTGATCTCGATGGCGATGGCATCGCCGAGGTCGTGTTCGTGGCCATGACCGACAGCACGGGGGCCTCCGACACGCTCGTCGTCGTGGATGGCAGCAGTGGAGTCACGCGCTGGGAGTCGGATGGCTTCGAAGGGGGACAGGCCGTCGCCATGGGCGACATCGACGACGACGGCTGGGGCGACATCGTCGCGTACGCATTGACCGAACAAGGCGCGGTCTACCTGTGCGCCCTCGACCGATACGGCCAGACCATCTGGGTGGTCGAGCACGACATCTTCGTCCACACCGGCGATCTGGCCAATCCACACATCGCGGATCTGGACGGAGATGGTCGAGCAGAGGTGCTGGCACATTCGCTCATCATCGACGGACCGACCGGTACGCTCGAGGCAGAGCTCCAAGGAGCGGAGGTCGGGCGGGCCACCACCTGGTCCCCAATCAGCGCCGACCTCGACGGCGACGGCGTCCAGGAAGTCCTGTGCCACAACGGGGTCTACGACCACCTAGGAGACCCCTTTGGGAATGCGGGGATGGTGCTGGTGCATCGTCGTTTTCGCAAGCCGCAGACCTGGACGGAGACTCGTTCGGCGAGGTCATCGCGACCACCGATGGCATCCTCACGGTCTGCGAGGAAGACGGCACCGTGCTCTGGGAGCTCGAGCGAGGGAACCATCCAGGGCCTGCGACGGTCGGTGACTTCGACAACGACGGGCTGCAGGAGTTCGCCGTTGTCCTCGACAGCTCGTTGATCCTGTTCGACGGCGACGGTTCGATACGCTGGGAGACGACCATCGACGAGCTCCCGGGATGTCCGGGGCCCGTGGCGTGGGACATCGACCTCGACGGAACGCCGGAGCTCATCCTCGCCGATCAGGAGCACCTGCTGGTCCTGGATGGCGCGACGGGCACCGTCGTCATGAGCCTCGACGGACACGCATCGCTGACCATGACCGAGACCCCGGCCATCGCCGATGTCGATGGGGATGGTCACGGTGAGATCATCGTGAGCTCGGGGCCCAGCGCCGACGGCACGAGCGATTGGCTGGGCGTCCGTGCGATCGGCAGTGCCGACGGTGACTGGCCTTGGGCCCCACCGGTCTACAACCAACACGGCTACAGCCGCCCTACCATCAACGACGATCTGTCCATCCCTTCCACCGCCACGACCGCCCATTGGCGCAGCAGCGACAACATCTTCCGCGGGCAGGCGACTCCCCTGGACGCTCCGGATCTGCCGAATCTCCAGGCATCGATCCACGACGTATGCCTGGCCTCCCGCGCGCCGAGTGGCGCCGCCAAGGTCACGCTTCAGATCTGGAACAGCGGCAGCGCTGAGGTGGGTCCAGGGTTGGCCGTGCGTGTCTATTCGAGCGCGGGCAATGGTGACGAACTCATCTACGAGCACAACACCATCGAACCAATTCCAGCAGCCACATCGTTGGAGTGGACCATCGAGACCCTCCACCACAGACTCGGGACGCAACTCCACCTGATCGTCGACGAGGACGCCTCGGTCGATGAGTGCATCGAGGACGACAACCGGGACACATGGACCGTGGAGCTGTGCGAACACGACTGATGTCGCCCCACCCAGCCTCACGGCATCAGCACATCCCGCCACACATCACCGGGACTGACGACACCAACCGACAGCCCCAGCCACAAGCCCGACGCCGCCAGCGGGTCATCCCAGCAGACGCAGCCCGAAGGGCAGAAGTCCACGTACGACTTCCCGGCCGGCACGCCGACCGACCGCCCCTCGACGGACAGCTCGACCCGCACGCGGGCGTGCGAATCCCCGATGTCCATGCCTGCGCCCAGCCTGGCGTGGGGCCCCACGTCCAGCTTCTCGTCCCGCCACAGCCCGATGGCCCAGCCGCTCTGGAGGCTCAGGTAGGAATGGATCATCGCGCGCTGGGGGCGTCCATCCCACGCGTACAGCGGCCTGGACTCTCCGAGGTAGCGACGCCAGCCGACCGCGGTGGGGAACCTGCGACGCACGACCTCATCCTCCTCCCTCACCGCGCGGTCCGTGCTCACGACGCCACCCAGGCCGAAGCCGCCGCCCATGGTGAAGACGCGCCCTGGATGCCGCAGCGGGATCTCCACGTCGAAGGACAGGGCACCATCCAGGAGCAGGAGGCTCCGCTCGAAGCAGTTCCGCAGCTCATCCTCGAACAGCGGCCCGGGCAGGGCGGCGGTGACCGCGACCTGGGTTCCGCGGGCGGGCTGCGCGGCCGGGACCACGCCCGGCGCGAGCAGCGCCGCGAGGAACAGAGTTGTGCCCGTCCGAAGAACCATGTCGTCGATGATAACGTCCCGCCGTCACCGCGCTGCGACGCAGCCAGTGCGGGCCAGCTATGTTGACGAGCGAAGGACGCACGCGCGCCTGCACGCACCGGGAGGAGAGCCCATGACCAGACCCATCATCGCGGCCATCATGCTGCTCACCGCCTGCCGGGCCGACCTCCCCGACGGCTGGGACGAGGCCGTCGCCGTCGACGACTTCACCCAGGACGAGTGCGACGACACAGGCGGCACCCCGCCGGATGTCGAGGCCACGATGGACGCCTACGAGGACGAGCCAGGCGTGCGGGTGATGGGCGAAGACCTGAGCTTCCGCTGCTCCCAGGACGTCGAGGGCTTCTACAAGAGCGACGGCGAGTCGGTGGAGGTCCTGGTCCAGCCGGTGAACATGAACCCGCGCTCGGTCACCAAGTGCGACTGCAGCTACCACGTCGAGGCGGGCATCCCCGAGGAGGCCCCCATCAAGGTGAGCCTCTACCGGCGCGGCGACCACTACGGCGGCGACGACCCAGCGACGAACCTCCCCACCTTGATCGGGACCATCGAGGTGCCCTAGGGCCGTGCTACGGTGCACCATGGAGGTCGCCATGAACGCCAGGTACATCCTGCTGCTGCTGCTCGCCGTGTGCTCCGGCTGCCCCGGGGGGGGCGATGCCGACGACGACACCGCCTTCGTCCCAGGCGACACCGGCCCCTTCTCCGTCACCTGGCCCGACGCCGGCGCGGACGCCTCCTGGACCGGCGACCTCTCCAGCGGCGCCCCCATCGACATCGACTGGGCCGACGAGTCCGACATCGCCTGCTGGCCCGGCACCGAGGACCCGAACTTCGACGGCAACCACGTGTTCTACCAGCTCTCACAGCCCGCAGACCTGGACCTCTGGGTGCGCGTGATCCCCGAACGGGGCGTGGACGTCAGCCTGTACGCCATGCAGTTCGCCGGCGGCGTGCAGACCCCACCGGATGTGGTGTCGTGCGTGACCTGCGAGGCCTCCGCCGACTGGGACGGTGACACCAACCCCGGGGAACGCGAAGAGCTGTTCCTGTCCGGCTACAACGCCTACGACGTGCTCATCGCCGTGGCCGGAGCCAACGGCGCCGACGAAGGCCAGTACTCCCTCGAGGCCTGGCTGGCCGAGCCGGACTGGTAGGGGGCCCGAGGCGGAGGCGCAGGGCCCTCCCCTCGGATCGGCATGAACCCGACGCAGAGGGGCGGGAACTCGATCCGGTCGACCGCGATGCTGCGCGCGCCGTCGTGTCGTTGGAACACGGGCTCGACCAGGACGAGGTCCAGGACGTCGTGGCCCTGGCAGTTCGGCTCACCCTCCCCGTCCCAGGACTCCCATAGGGACCGCCGGATCTCCGCCGCGCCGGAGACGATGTCGAACCGCTCCTCGACCACGCTGATCTTGTGGAACACATCTCCCGTGTCGAGGGTGTCCACGTCATCCCCGAAGTTCTCGCCATGCCTCAGGATGCCGCTCACCGCGGCGGTGCCGAACAGCTCCTTGTGTTCGCCGGCGACCTCGACCCCCGGCATGTCCACCGTCAGCACGATCGTTCCATCCTCGGACCATCCAACCACCCACGAGTCGCAGCATCCCCAGTACTCGGCGAGGCGGGACAGGTCGGACGCGGTCAACTCATCGGAGGGGGAGCAGGACACCGCCAGCGCCAGGACGATCAGTCGGTGCTTCATGCTCTCTCTCCAACGCCGAGGCCCTCCCAGCCTACCACGGAGGTACGGGGCGCAGCGAACGTGATAGACCAGCTTTCACCTACGCTACCGGACCCGCCGAGGCCCCATGCTCGCCCTCGTCCTCATCCTCGCGCTCACCGCGTGCGAGCCCCGCCAGTCCGCGAACGACTGCTACGGCTTCGGCCAGGCCGACTGCCGCGACGGCTTCGCCTACGTGGTCCCCGACGGCTGCTTCATGAAGGACTACGACGACGGCTGGGAGGCCGCGGGCTGCGAGAGCCAGTGGGACACCGGCTGGTGAGGTCGGAGGCGGTCGCCCGCCGTGATACCCGGTCACACGCGCCCCGACTCCGGAGAACCCCATGCTCCTCACCGCCCTGCTCCTCGCCTGCACCACCCCGCCCCCGGCGGCTCCGCCGTTCGCAGACGGCCTGTCCAGCGATATGGCCAAGGCCTGCTTCGAGGCCAGCTGTGCCGGCGCCCCGGAAGCCCAGACCTGCTTCGACGCCAACTGCCCCGAGCGCAGCGAGGCCATCGCGCTGGTGCCCGAGAAGGTCCGCTGGGACCCCGACGAGGGCCTGTTCTTCCTCGAGGCCCACGTGGACTACACCGCTCCCGCCTTCGGCGAGATCGAGGCCAAGCGCGAGGATCCGCTGTTCATCGGCGTCACCCTGATCACTCCCCAGGGCGAGGAGCTGGACCTGGCCATCGCCACCCGCTTCCCCGGCGCCTTCGACGAGCCCTTCTTCATCACCTCCGAGGTCGACAAGGAAGTCCAGGACGTGATCGTGGGTGTGTGGGACCGCAAGATCGAGCCCTGTGAGTCCGAGCGCCCGGGCTGCAAGGAGTTCGGCTTCCTGCTCGATGGCCCCCTGGCCTCCTGGCCCCCCGAGTTCTACGGCCGCTTCGAGGCCCAGCGCCTTCCGCCCGCTGTCCTGACCATCCGCGGCGTGGCCGCGGGCGCCCGGGTCGAAGATGTGGCCAAGGCCTCCGCGGTGGCCGCCCAGACCTTGACCGAGGTCCTGAAGCCCTTCGGCACCACCGTCGAGGCCGCGCCCCCCATCCTGGCCGACAGCGCCGCGACCGACACGCAGATCCGCTGCCAGCACACCCACGACAAGGCCATCGCCCGCATCGCCGCGGGCGCCCTGGGCGACGGCTGGGGCTGCTGCGAGCACCTGCCCGAGCTCGACGCCGACGTGCTGGAGCTGGTTGTGGCCGGTGACGCCGCCCACCTGGCCTGCCTGGCCGAGCACTGCGCCGAGGCCGACGACCTGACCGCCTGCGAGAGCACGAGCTGCCCGTGAGTCTGCTGTGGGCCGTCATCGACGGCCTGCTGGCCGTCAGCGCGACCATCCTCGGTCTGCGCCTGCTGCTGCTGATCTGTGGCGCCGGTGTGGACGTGTGGCGCCGCTGGCGGAGGCCCGAGCCCGATGCCCCGGCCGGGGACCTCGACTGGCCCCCCCTGACCGTGCTGATCCCGGCCTACAACGAGGAGCGGGTGATCCGGGGCACCGTGCGCAGCGCCGTGGCCAGCGACTACCCACAGCTGCGGGTGATCGTCATCGACGACGGCAGCAGCGACGAGACCGCCGCGGCGGTCCAGGAGCTGGCCGACAGCGACCCCCGGGTGGAGCTGATCCAGCAGCCCCGGAACGCCGGCAAGGCCGAGGCGCTGAACGCCGGGCTGGCTGCCGTGCAGACCGATCTGGTGGCCTCCCTGGACGCCGACACCGTGCTGGTGCCCGACAGCCTGCGGCGCCTGGTGGTGCCCCTGTGCGCTGGCGCTGCCGCCTGCTCGAGCAACCTCGAGGTGGGCAACAAGCGCGGCTGGCTGACCCGCTTCCAGAGCGTCGAGTACGTGCTGGGCCTCAACCTCACCCGCCGGGCCCAGGCCACCATCGGCTGCATCACCACCATCCCCGGCGCCGCGGCCGCCTTCCAGACCGAGGCCCTGCGCGCGGTGGGGGGCTGGTCCGGCGACACCCGGACCGAGGACACCGACCTCACGTTGTCCCTGCTCGAGGCGGGCCGCCAGGTGGTCTACGAGCCCCGGGCCCGGGCCCGGACCGAGGCCCCCGAGACCCTGATGGGCCTGCTGCGCCAGCGCACGCGCTGGATGCACGGCTACCTGGCCTGCATCTGGAAGCACCGGGCGTCGTTCAAGCGCCCCGACAGCCTGGGCTGGTTCGGCATGCCCAACCTGCTGCTGCTGCACCTGCTCATCTTCCCCCTGTTCATGCTCACCCTGCCCGCCATGCTCCGCGTGGTGGAGTGGACCAGCCCCAGCGCCGTGCTGGGCTTCTTGGTGGGCTACCTGTGGCTGGACAGCGCCATCGCCTTCGCCTGCTATGTGGTCGACCGCAAGCCGGTGCTCGAGGCCCTGTGGACCCCCCTGTGGCGGCTGTGCTGGCCCTTCTTCCTGCTGGCGGTGTTCTTCCGCACCTGGGCCCGCGTCGTCACCCGGCGAGAGGTGCCCTGGGAGAAGGCCACCCGGGTGGGCGCCCTGGCGGATCGGGCGAGCGAAGCGGCGAAAGGCTGACATCGGGATCAGGGTTGGATCCCTGCACCCCCGAGCGCCCCACGGTCGAACGCCCCATATGGGCTGGCACGGGCCTTGCGAAAGCGGGGGCTGCCCATTCCCTTGGAGAGACCCATGCGCACCCTCACCCTCATCCTCCCCGTCCTGGCCCTGGCGGCCTGTGAGCTCCCCGAGATCGAGCGCGGCCTCGCCACGGCCTGCCTGGCCGGCGACCTGCCCGAGAACCTCTACGAGATGGACGGCGACAGCTGGCTGTTCGAGGTCGAAGGCGCCGTGATCTCCGACGAGGCCGGCACCATGCCCGAGACGCACATGGAGTGCTACTGGACCGTCGATCGCGTCCTGACCATCGAGGACACCGAGGGCACCACCTGGTCCGTCGGCTACGGCGTCGAGTCCCCCGAGGGCGTGCCCACCACCCCGGCCCTGGACGTCGAGGTCGGCGAGACGGTCGATCTCTCCTTCCGCCACGTCGCCAGCTTCGGCTCCGCCAACGGCTTCGTGCTCGAGGACGACGACGGCCTGGTGGCGGCCCTCGAGTCCGGCACCTGGGGCCCGGCCCTCGAAGACGGCGACGTGCCAGGGCTGAGCGTCAGCTCCGGTGCCATGATCGGCACCATCGACAGCGAGTGCGGCACCGAAGGCCACTTCGCCTGGAGCTTCGCCGGCGACGAGACGGTCGAGGTGGACCCCTACAGCTCGGACACCGTCACCATCGACGGCAGCGACTACACCGCCATGGCCATCGCCAACCTGCAGTGGCAGGGCGACGTGCAGTGCACCGACCTGGCCGGCGACGAGATCTGGGCGGTGTTCAGGTAGGGCGCCGCCTCACTCCACCAGCGTCCAGGTGACCTCGCGCAGCAGCGTGTCTCCGCCGCTGGTCCCCTGGCTGATCTCACCCTTCTCGTTGACCGTCGCCGCGTACTGGTCGGTGACCTCGAGGCGTCCGGTGACCTCCACCGTCTGACCCAAGACCTCATCGGGCCACTCGTCCAGCTCGATGCAGTACAGCGACCTGCGCTCGTTGACCACGATGGCGGAGAGCTTGGCGTTGTGGGCGACACCGACCACCGTCACCACCTCGCCGGGTGCCGCCTCGGTGCTGTCGGTCGCGGGCGGGGGAGCGGAGGTCGGATCGGGCATCTCGGTCACCGTTGGGGTGGTGGAGCAGGCCAGCAGGCCGGCGAGAACGAAGGACGGAAGCAGAGACAGCATCATGGGGACACCCTATCAGCGATCAACGAGCCACCCACGGTGGCCAGCAACGACGCGATCAACCCCGCCGCCACCGCAGGCACCCCGATCCCATCCAACGGCGGGAACGAGAACGCCGCGGCCACGCCCACACCCGCCACCATCCCCGCGATGGCGCCCACTCGGTTGGCCCTCTTCCAGAAGCGCCCCACGTACAGGGGGAACAGCAGGCCCGAGGCGGTCAGGGTGTAGCCCAGCACCAGCACCTTGATGATGAACGGCAGCCACAGGGCGATGAGCACCCCCACCACCCCCAGCACCCCGATGCAGACCTTCGAGAAGCGCAGCACGTCGGCGTCGCTGGCCCCGGGCCTGAAGATGCCCTGGTAGAGATCGCGGGTGATGCTCGAGGCCGTGCTGTGCAGGGCCGAGTCCGCGGTGCTGACGATGGCCGCTACGATGGCGCCCAGCACCAGCACCGCCACCCCCTTGGGAAGCAGGTTCATGACCGCCCAGATCATGGCGCTGTCCTTGTCCACCAGATCGGGAGCCAGGGTCCGCACAGCCATGCCCAGCCCTGTGGCCCACAGCCCCGCGATCAGGCAGCCCACGGCCAGGATGAACAGCCCGCGGCGGGCCACGCCCACGCTCTTCGCGGCGTAGATGCGCTGGTGGTAGACCTGCAGCACCATCTGTCCGGGCAGCACCGCCAGCACCCAGCCCCAGACCACGGCTTCACCCGGCGCCCAGGGCCCGAAGTTCTCCGGCGGCACCGCTGCGCTGATGGCCTCCCAGCCACCCGCGGTGGTCCAGGCGATGGGCAGGAGCACGAGCATGCCCAGCAGCATCAGCCCCAGCTGGGCCAGGTCGGTCCAGGCCACCGCGATGATGCCGCCCCACATGGTGTAGACCACCACCACCAAGGCCGCGGCCACGATGCCGATCTCCACGGGCAGGCCGGTCAGGGAGTTCAACACCTTGCCCGCCGCGATGGGCTGGGACACCCACCAGCCCATGGTCACCAGCATCGAGGTCACCGAGGCCACCCCGCGCAACGCCTTGCTGTCGCCGTACTGGGCCACCATCCAGTCGGTGGTGGTGTAGAAGTCCTGCTTGCGCAGCCAGCCGGCCACCAGCGAGGCCAGCAGCACCACCCCGGCGGCCAGGGCCACCAGGTAGACCAGCTCGGCCACCCCGAAGGCGTAGCCGAGCCCCACGTGGGCCACCATCATGCCGCCGCCGAAGGCCGACGCCATCTGGGTGGCGGTCACGGTGAGCGTGCCGAAGCGGCGCCCGCCCACGTAGAAGTCGGCGGCCGTCTTCTGGTAGCGCGAGGCCCACGCGCCCACCGCGAGCATGCCCACGAAGAACAGGCCCATCACGCCCAGAAGCAGCCAGTCGATGCCCATAGCGGGGGACTATCGGGTCGGGGTGGGGGGTGCGCGGGCGGCCCCTACAGGAGGATCAGTACACCACGGGCGCCGCCCAGCAGCTGGGCGGGTGCCCCTGCCGGCGAAGGGCGGCGCAGACCTCGGCCACCTGCCGCGCGGGGTCGTCGAAGGGCCAGGACTCGACGAGGGCGCGCACGATGTGGTGCAGCTCCTGGTCGCTGACGGGCCAGTGGGTCGCGATGACGGCTGACGCCCCGGCTCGCAGGAACGCGTCCGCCAGGGAGCGCTCGATGCCCCGGTTCGCCATGGCCGCGGCGGTGAAGCAGCCGGCCAGGAGGACGACGGGCGCGCCAGGGAGTGAGAGCTGCTCGATCTCGAGGGGTCCCAGGGGACCGTCGGCGAACAGCAGCTGCGGCTCTCCGAGCTCCCGGCGGGCGTGCACGCCGATGTGCAGCAGGCCACAGGAGGCCTCGAGGCGCAGGGCGGAGCGCACGGCCTGTTCGCCCCGCAGCCACAGAGCCGCCTCGCCGCGTTCCACCTCGCGAGAGGCCCAGGGCAGGTCCCCCGCGGCGTCGGCGATGCTGACGATGTCGGTGTGGGTCGGATCGCGCGGGGCCGGCCGGAGGCCGTGGCCCACCAGCTCCCGGAAAGCGAGGGTTCGGGGCCCGGCCAGCAGGCCAGCGAAGGCCGCCATCGGCGCCCCGGCCAACAGGCCATCGGAGCTGACCAGGACGGGGCCCCGGCCCGGCTCGAGCCGCGACAGCAGCAGCTCGGCGAGCTGGTGGGCTCCATCCAGGGTTCCCCCAGCACGGAGCTGCCGCCGCGCATCCGCGATGCGATCCCGCAGCTGGGGGATGGACATGGGAAGACGGGAGACCGCGCTGCTCCGTTCGGGCGCCACGAGCAGTGGACCCAGCGGAGCGCGGCAGGCGGCGACCAGCCGCAGCTCGGGGTCTACGGCCCGGCGGGTGTCCAGGAAGCGCAGGCGCACGAAGGCCGCCGCCGCTTTGGAGGCCCGGTCACGCAAGGCCCCCTCGGCCAGCTCGAGCAAGCCCCCATGGTCCCAGGTGGACAGAGGGGCGTCGGGGCGCCGATCGATCTGGTGGATCGCAGAGCGCACCACAGCGTCCCAGTCGACCTCTGCGCCGCGGAGCTGGCACAGGGAGGTGCGGACGACCTCGTGGTGGAGCCACAGCTCGAGGGGATCGTCCTCGGACAGCTCGAGGGCGGCGTGGGCGGCCAGGCCCCCCTCGAGATCGCCCCGGTGCGCGGTGGCCAGCGCCACCGTGTTGTTCGTCTTCAGGCGCTGTCCGGGCGTGATCTCGGCGTCGAGCAGGCGCTCGGTCAGCGGGAGCAGCTCAGCCCAGCGGCGCTGGTGGAACAGCGCGGTGGCCTCGATCTGGACGCCCCACTCCACGTCCGCGTCGCTCGCGACACGCGACTGCTCCACCCAGTCCAGGGATTCGTCCAGGGCCATGCGGTACATGGCGTCGGTGGCCATGTGACGGCAGAGCCACGAGGCCCACATGGGCTCCAGGGCGTGGGTGTCGATCAGCCAACGCACCACGCCTTCGGCGTCGTCCGGGTACCCCAGCCCCTTGAGGGCGATGGACACACCGATGGCCGCCTTGATCTGACCCAGGGCGTCGCCCCGCGCGAAGGCGAGCTCGAGGGCCTGGCGGTACAGCCGGGCGGCCTCGCCTGCATTGTCCGCCCGCCCGGCCGCTGCGGCCCGCTTGAGGATGGCGGTGATGTCGTCCTGGACAGGGGGGTGGGGGTCGCGCTGGATGCGGATGAGCTCCACACTGAGATGAGGCTCGAGGGTGGCCTCGCGGATGTGGACGTAGGGGGAGTGGGAGGCACTGACGAGCTCGGTGAGCTGTCCGGACGCGAGGGCATCCCGGAGCCACATGACCCAGTGCTCGGGCTCCAAAGGCTGATCGGCCGCCACGGCCAGCAGCCGGGCGCCTCGGTCCGGGCGGTAGTCCAGCTCGAGGCTGACACCGGGTTCGCTCACGCGGTGGTGCTCGAGGACCACGGGGTAGCGGTCGGGCTCCACGGACAGCAGCAGCAGCTCGTGGGCGCTGGGGTGCCAGGCGCGCAGGCGGCGGGCGCTGTGCTGCAGCTCGAGGGGGGAGCCCTCGAAGCGCATCACCTGCTCGGGGAGCGGCTGGACTTGCTGCACGAGGTGATCGATGGCGGGGGGCTCCCGGGCGGCGAGCCGGGCCGCGCGCTCGGCGGGGGACGGAGGGCCGCGGCGCTGCTCGCTGGCGACCAGCAGCTGGCAGGCGGATCGCAGCCGCCGCTCGGCTTGGAGCAGGGCCCGACAGGAGGCGCAGGCATCGAGGTGCTCGCGGGCCCAGGCGGGCCAGCCGGCCACGGCGTCGGGATCGACAGGCCCGTCGAAGAGCGGCGAGAGCTGCAGGCGGTCGTGCTGGGACTCAGGCATGGCCCCCCCCTCCGCCATGGGCGCCGCTGGCGGGGGCGAGACGCCCCGCGAGGGCGCGCCGGATGCGGCGGCGGCGTTCGTACAGCGCACGGGGTGAGAGGGTGACGCCGAAGCGCCGGGTGATGGTGTCGAGCACCACCGCGGTGGACAGGCCGTCGATCACGGCGGCCTGCATGATGAAGGCCTCGACGGGATCGAGCTGCACCAGCAGATCGACAGCGGCGCGGAGCTCTCGCTGGCGGATGAGCTCGCGCTCGGGGTTGTCGCGGCCCAGCAGCTGCTGCACGACCGCGGCCCGGGCCTGGGTGGACGCCAGGTTGCCGCGAGCACGCCTACGGGTGGTGAAGTGCCGCTTGCACTCGTAGTCCACCATGGTCGCCAGCCAGCCCAACAGCCGGGGACCCCGCACGCGCTCGAGCTGGTCGGCCAGCACGGAGAAGACGTCCTGGACGATGTCTTCGGCGGCCTCGACCGCGACCCCGCGAGCCATGGCCTGGCGCAGCAGCCGCCGGTGGGCGAGGTGCCACAGGGCGGTGATGAGCTGCTCGTCGTCCGACAGCGCCAGGATCTGCTCGAGGGTCTGCTGGGGCGCGGAAGCCGTGCTCGGTTCGTAGTGGCGCTGCTGGCTCACGCGTGGTGTCCGGAGGGATGCTCCCCGGCCTGCGGGGCCGGCGTCGGTTCGCCGCAAGCTTATCCCAGTCCGCCAGGATGTCCTCCGGATCGCGATCATCGGAGATCGATCCCCCCCGCTCGGGACCGCTCGGCGCCGCCGGGGCACGCGCCCAGCGAAGCGATGCGGCCGGCGCGACGCGGAGGCGTCGCCCGTTCGGGTCGGGTGGGGAATGGCCATCGGAAGGACGCTCGCGAACGAGATGGAGGCTCGAGTGAACTGGAGGGCGCAGCGAGTGCTGCGTCCCCCCCCCTCCACACTCATCGATGGGACAGAGCACCTGGAGCAGGGATCCCACAAAAAAAACCAGGAACTCGCAATCGAGGCCCGATGGCAGGTCGGTCGACGTGCGCAAACACACACAGCTGCTATCCTCCCCGTTCGAGAAGGATGAGCATGGGTCGCTTTCTGCTGCGTCGCGCCGGGTACGCCGTGTTGCTCGTCTGGCTGGTGGTCACCGTGACCTTCGGCCTGCTCGAGCTGACCCCGGGGGACGCGTCGCTGCACTTCGTCGACCCGGAGCTGCCGCCGGCCCGGGTCGAGCTGCTGCGGGCCCAGTGGGGCCTGGATCGGCCCCTGCCTGTCCGCTACCTGCGGCTGCTGGGCAACCTGGCCCGCGGGGAGCTGGGCGAGAGCCTGGTCCACGCCAGGCCCGTGGCCGAGCTGCTGCGCGAAGCGCTGCCCCCAACCCTGCAGCTGTCCGGGCTGGTGCTCTTGCTGGGCTTCGGCCTGGGGGTGCCCATCGGGGTCTGGCAGGCCGCCCGCGCCGGCACCCGGCGGGAACACGCCGCCGGCATGGCGCTGCTGGCGGTGTACGCCATGCCCGAGTTCTGGCTCGGGATGCTGCTGATCATGGCGCTGTCGGGTGGGGTCGCGTTGTTTCCGTCGTCGGGCATCGTGGCCTGGAACCACGCCGAGCTGGGCTGGTTCGCGGCCACCGGGGACCGGCTGCACCACCTGGTGCTGCCCACCCTGACCCTGCTGCTGCCGGCCCTGGCCTGGGTGGCGCGCCACCAGCGGGCCGCGATGCTGGAGGTGCTGCGGTCCGACTTCATCCGCACCGCCCGATCCCTGGACCTGAGCGAAGGCCGCGTGCTGTTCCGACACGCGCTGCCCACGGCCCTGGTGCCCATCCTGACGCTCGCCGGGGTCTCGCTGCCTGCGCTGGTCTCGGGCTCGGTGGTGGTCGAGACGGTGTTCGCCTGGCCGGGCATGGGCCGGTTGATGGTGGAGGCCATCGGTGGCCGGGACTCCCCCGTGATCGTCGCCTGCTTCCTGGTCTACGCCCTGCTGGTGGTGCTGGGTTCGCTGGCCGCTGACCTCAGCGCCGCCTGGGTGGACCCGCGCCTGCGGGACCGGGTGCGGCGATGAATCCCCGACACCGGACAGCAGCGCTGGCCGCCTGGCTGGCTGCCAGGCCCCAGGCCGCTGCCGGGCTGGCGCTGGTGTCGCTGCTGGCCGCGGGCGCGCTGCTGGCTCCCCTGCTGGCCCCCTACGACCCGCTGGCGTTGCACGCGGGCCCGAGCCTGGCCCCGCCGGGCCTGGCGCACTGGCTGGGCACCGACCTGCACGGGCGCGACCTGTTCTCCCGCCTGCTGTGGGGCGGCCGCGTGTCCCTGGCCGTGGGGATGATGTCCGTGGCCCTGTCGGTGGCGCTGGGCTGTACGCTGGGCGTGGCGGCCGGCTGGTACCGGGGCGCGGTGGAGCGGCTGGTCATGGGCGCCACGGACCTGTTCCTGGCCATGCCGCGGCTGCTGCTGGTGCTGGCGGTGCTGGGGCTGCTGCGGCTGACGGGCACGGCCAGCCTGCTGGCCATGGTGCTGGTGCTCGGCTGCACCGGCTGGATGACCATGGCCCGCATGGTGCGCGCCAGCATCGCCTCCATGGCCGACGGACCCCTGGCCCGAGCCGGGGTGGCGCTGGGCCTGCCCACCTGGCGCATCCTGCTCCTGCACCTGCTGCCCCAGGCCCTGGCGCCCGTGCTGGCCCACGCGACCCTGAACCTGGGTCGCGTGGTGCTGGTGGAGGCATCGCTGTCCTTCCTGGGGCTGGGGGTGCCCGCGCCCACGGCCAGCTGGGGGGCGACCATCGCCCTGGGGCGGGAGTGGCTGCACTCGGCCTGGTGGATCAGCACCTTCCCGGGGCTGGCGCTGGTCGCGCTGGTGATCGGGCTGGAGCTGCTGGGAGGCGCCATCCGCGAGCGCTGAGGACCCGCGGCGCCGGGTGCGGCGGTATGATGCGGGCCGCCGAACGAGGGAGGAAGCCATGGTGCACCGCGCCGCCACCGTCGCCCTGCTGCTGACCGCCGCCTGCACGGATCGACCCGACCCCGCGCCGGGCACCGACCCCGCCCCCCAGGAGGCCCCCACCGCCGAACGGGTGGCCTTCGTGGGCATCAACGCGGACGCGGGCTCCCTCAACCAGCACTACGCCCGCAGCGCGTTGGACGCGATGCTCTCCGAGCCCCTGTCCCTGTTCCTGGTGGACACCGCCTTCGAGGGCGGCCGCCTGGTCCCCCAGCCCGCGCTGGCCGAGGCCTGGACCCTGGCCCCCGACGGTCTCAGCTTGGAGCTGACCCTGCGGGACGACAACAGCTGGCACGACGGGGCCCCGGTGCGGGCCCGGGATGTGGCCTTCACCTTCGGGCTGCTGGCAGACGAGCAGAGCGGCAGCCGCCTGGCGGGGGTGATGGCCATGCTCGAGCCCGAGGGGGTGCAGGTCATCGACGAGCACGGCCTCCGGTTTCTGTTCTCGACACCGACGTCGGTGGACGAAGCCCTGGGGCAGCTGGGGGGTGTGGTCATCCTGCCAGAGCACCTGCTCGTCGACCTGCCCCCTGCCGAGCTGCGGGGCCACGGCTTCAACCGGGAGCCGGTCCTGAACGGCTGCTGGGCGCTGCAGGAGTGGATCGCTGGCACCCAGCTGACCTTCGAGGCCCGGCCCTGGGGCGAGGGCCCAGGCGCCTGCGCGCCGCAGCTGGACCGGGTGGTGTTCCGGGTCCTGCCCGAGTACGCCACCCGCCTGTTGGAGCTGCGCGAGGGGCGCCTGGACATCCTGGCGGACCTGCGGGTCCAAGACGCGGCAGACCTGGGCCGCGAGCACCCTGAGCTGGCCTTCCATCGCCGGGGCCCGCGCAGCCTGGTGTACGTGGGCTGGAACCAGCGGGACGCCAGCGGCGACGCCCCCAACCCGGTGCTGGGAGACCCCGCCGTGCGGCGGGCGCTGGCCCAGGCTGTGGACATCGACGCCATCATGCGCGACCTGTTCCACGACCCCGTCAGCGGCGAGACCTACGCCCGACGGGCCGTGGGCACCATCACCCCGGCACTGGACGGTCTGAGCACCGACGGTCTCGACCCCATCCCCCACGACCCGGCGGCTGCCCGGGCGGCCCTCGAGGCGCTGGGCTGGGCCGACAGCGACGGCGATGGCGTGCTGGACCGCGACGGCGAGCCCTTCCACATCGAGGTGCTGACCATCGCCAGCGCGGCCTCCAGGGCTCGTGTGGGGATCTACCTGCAGGCCGACCTGGCCAAGGTCGGCGTGGCCGTGGACATCACCTCCCTCGAGCGCACCGCCTGGATGGAGCGCGCAAACAGCGGGGACTTCGACGCGCTGCTGGGAGGCTGGTCGGCGTCGCTGTACGTGGACCCCAGCTCCACCTGGCGCTCAGGGCCCGAGGCCCACTGGAGCTGGATCGGGTACGCCAACCCCAGCGTGGACGCGCTGATCGATCAGGGCCTGGCCACCGAGGACCCCGCCGAAGCCATGGCTATCTGGAGCCGGATGCAGGCGGAGATCTACCGCGACCAGCCCTACCTGTTCCTGTACTGGGCAGACGAGATCGTGGCCGTGAACGACCGGCTCCAGGGCGTGACCGTGGACATCCGGGCACCCTGGAGCGGGCTCGAGGCCTGGTCGTTGGCCGAGTGAGGGCGGCGGCGCTCCTGCTCACAGGAGCCAGCTCACGCGCTACCCCGGGCTGAACAGGAACGGGTAGGACACGATCACGATCCCGCCGCCCTTGGGCTCGGGGAACTGCATCCGCATGAAGCGGGAGGTGATGCAGCTCTCGACCGCGGTGTTGCCCATGGTGGAGCTCTTGATGGAGGCGGACGACACGGTGCCGTCCTTGGCCACCACGAACTTGACCACGATCTTCCCGGAGATGCCCGGGTTGTCGGTCAGCTCCCGCTGGTAGCAGTAGCGCAGCTGGTTCATGTTCCGCTTGATGACCGCGTCGATGAGGCTGCGGTCCAAGGCGCCCAGGATGATCGGATCACCGCCGACGGTGCCGATGCCGCCCGATGACGCCGAGCCGAAGTTGCCACCGCCGGATCCGTACCCACTCGCGCCGCTGCCTCGGCCCTTGGTGCCCAGCCCGCCGAGCCCTTCGGCGGTGCCGCCACCGCCCAGGCCCGATCCGCGGGAGCCAAGCCCGCCGGAGCCGATCTGGGTGCCCTTGGCGCCGATGAGCCCGCCGATGCCTCCAGACAGATCGGAGTCGAGGGAGGATGATCCGAACACACCGTCCAGCTCCGACCCATCGCGCAGGGCACCGAGGATCCCGGCACTCTCGGAGATCTGCAGGTCGATGCTGGGGGAGCGGGCCTTGGCGCCCTTGTAGGAGATCCCGTAGCGGTCGTCGTTGTCGGCCACCGGCTCGGGCGGCCGGAAGGGCCTGCGGCAGCTGTCCCAGGCCGCGTTGTCCAACGCGCCGGCCATGCACTCGAGGGCTGTGAGCTCGTCTTCGGTGGCCGCGTTGGCGTACCACCGCTCGCACTGCTCGATGGTGCGCTCGTCGATGGGGTCCACGTCCTCGTACAGGCGGGTGTTGTTCAGCGCGATGGCGCAGTTCTTCTGAGCCCGCTCGCCAGCCGTCGGCTCCGCCGCGCCCAGCTTGGTGGACAGGCCGTCCAGCGCCTCATCGGCGCCACCGCAGGCCAGGGCGATCAGCAGGGCGGGGAGCCCCATGGCGATGATGGTGCGGCGCCTCATGAGGCACCTCCCGCCAGGATGGACTCGGGGAACAGCTCTCGCCGCACGCTCTTCCAGTACTCCCAGGCGCCCTGCTCGGCGTCCAGTGGCAGCTCCGGCGCCCAGCGGGCGTGGTCCAGGGCGCGCACGATGACCTCGTGGGTCACCTCGCGCTCGGGCACCAGGATCACCTGGGTGTCGTCGGGGTACTCGTCCTTGATGACACCCAACACCCGGGTCAGCTCGGTCCAGTCGTAGCTGTCTGCGCCCGCGCAGGGGGCGTCGCCGCTGCAGGGGATCATGGGGGCGTCCGGATCGGCGGAGTCGAGCTCACCTTCGGGGTGGAGCACCGCGTCGGCACCCATCACGTCGAAGCCCCGATCGGTGATGGCGACCGAGAGCATCAGCGGAGGCTCTTCGTCCAGGTCGTCGTAGCGGGGCGCGCCGATGCGCGGCAGCGTGGACTCGATGACGCGCTGGGCGTCCAGCCACGGGTTGTCGGTGACGAACAGGAAGCGGTGGTATTGCGCCTGCCCCGCGGTGTAGAGCACCTGCCGCACAGTGGAGAACGAGGTGTCCTTGTCGATGCTCAGCAGGATCTCCCCCCGCTCGGCCAGCTCGGGCTTCTGGGCCAGCACGGCCAGGGTGCGGCGAGCGTCGATGAGCATCTTCTCCGTCTCCGCCTTCTCGACCAGGCGGTCGTAGAGCCGAGTCGCCATCTGACCCCGCAGCTCGTCCTCGGGGATGGCCATGGTGGTCAGGCCGTCGTCGTCGGTCCGCTGCTCGAGCCCGAGCACCTGCACGCCGTCGACCACGACACTGTGTTTGTCGATGACCACGTGCACGGCCAGCTCGGGGACCTGCTCTGCGGTGGACTGAGGCAAGACCAGGGAGCTGATGCCCTCGTCGATGGCCAGGCCGACGCCCGGGACGGCCAGGGCCAGGGCCAGCAGGGCCCAGCGGGAGCGCCGGGGGCGCGGGATGTGGTGGTTCATGCTCACTCCTGGAGGGGTGCTGACGGTCAGACCCCTAATACGACCGGGGGTTCCAGACCTTCCCGACGCGATAGCACTCTCTCCCCACCGACGAGAGGTCCCGATGCCCCGGCTGCCGCTCCCCGCCGCTCCCCTGCTGCTCCTGATGGCCTGCGGACAGGACCCTGCCCCCGAGCCCACGCCTGCGCCCGCGGCGGCACCGGTCGCCCCCGCCGCGCCGGTCTTCGACACCCCGGCTCGACAGCGGGCCGTCGAGCTCATCGAGGCGTCGCCGTTCACCGAGCAGGCGGCGGTGATCGCCGGCGCCCTGGCCCCCCACGTGACCCTGCAGCCCCGCCGCACCACCATGGACGCGCTGCCCATGGGCGCCTCGCGCCTGGCGGGACAGCCCGACCTGCCGCCGGGGCTGCCCTGGCCCATGTTCGGCGACGAACCCATGGCCCTGCTGGCCCAGATCGACCTGGCCGCTGTGAACGAGCAGGTACCGCCGGACACCCTGCCCGAGACCGGCTGGCTGTACCTGTTCTGGGCGGTGGAGACCGGCGGCTGGGGCTACGAAGCCAAGGACACCGCCAGCTTCACGCTGCACTACCACCAGGGCCCCGTCGACGAACTGGTGCGCACCGCGCCCCCCGACGGCCTGCCGGAGATGGCCCAGGCCTTCGAACCTTGCGCGCTGAGCTTCGAGCCCGGCGTCGCGCTGCCCCAGTGGCTGGACCTGCGCTACCCGAAGGAGCTGGACCTGCAGGAGAACCTGGACGCCATGTACGAGCTGTGGCTGCGGGTCACCGGCCTCGAGCCCCCCGGGGGCAGCCTGCACCACCTGCTGGGCCACCCCCAGCTGGTCCAGGGCGATCCCCGTGGCAAGGCGGCGACGTTCCGCGGCGGAGAGCCCGACGACTGGAACCTGCTGCTGCAGCTGGACACCGACGAGCCCGGGCCCAACTGGATGTGGGGGGATGTGGGCACGGTCTACGTGTACGTCCAGGATGCCGACCTGGCGCAGGGGCGCTTCGACCAGGCCTGGCTGGTGGCGCAGGGGCACTGATCCCCCGCCCAGCCCGCCAACGCTCCCCCCTCCGCCCGCGAAGCGCCCAGTCTTGGCGCCCACAGCGCCAACGCTCCCCCCTCCGCCCGCGAAGCGCCCAGTCTTGGCGCAGGGCACCGAGATCCGACGGACAGGTGCAGCGGACGGGGATAGCCACCCGTTACGGCCGTCCCACCACTCGTATGCGGAGCCCCCATGCCCCACGCCCGTCTGCTCATCGCCGCCTGCCTGACCATCACCGCCTGCGCCGCCCGACCCGCCTGGGACGTGAAGGGGGCGGGGCTGAAGTCGCTGGCTGGCGGAGACCTGGTCAAGGCCTGCAAGACGGGCACGGCCGAGGACTGCTTCGCGCTGGCCAGCAAGCTCGAGGCGGTCAACGCCAGCGAGCCCGAGCAGCGGGCGGCCATCTACCACCTGCACCTCGAGGCCTGCGAGCAGAACCACCCCGGGGCCTGTGAGCGCCTGGGCTACGAGCACGCCTACGGCCGCGGGCCCAACCTGGACCCCGCCCGCACCCAGGCCGCGCTGGTGGCCGCCTGTGAGGTCGGTCAGGCCGGCGCCTGCCACGTGGCCGGCTCCACCCTGGACGAGGGGCGGCTCGGCGAGCCCGACGAGGCCGGCGCCTACCACCTGTTCCTGCAGGGCTGCGAGCAGGACGACCCCCGCAGCTGCGCCTGGGTCGGCCTCAAGCTGGAGTTCGGCCGCGGCGCGCCCCAGGACCGGGGCAAGGCCTTCGCCTTCTTCGACAAGGCCTGCGGGCTGGGCGAGCACGCGGTGGGCTGCTTCAACGTGGCCATGCACATGCTCGATGCCCCCGAGGACGAGCAGGACCTGGACCGCATCGTAGAGCTGATGCAGCTGTCCTGCGAAGCCGGGACCGAGGTGGCCTGCGAGAACGTCGCCATCCTGACCGCGCCGCCGGAGCCCGCGCCCGTCGAGGACGCCGAGGTCGCGCCCGAGTAGGGGTCACTCCGGGTAGCTGCAGATGTACGGCAGCTCCCAATCGCACTGCCCGTCGTACCAGTTGAAGGCGTAGGGGTACAGCGCCAGGCAGTTGTCGTCGCGCCCGCCGCTGGGCTCGCCCCCGGCCCAGCCGGCGAGGTGCCCCACGGGGGCGCCGGTGGGGTCGACCCACTGCCCCTCTGCGGCCTGGTCGGTGGCGCCCCCCCACCAGAAGTAGGTCCCGTTCCAGTAGTGCTCGTGCCAGTACATGTGGATGTAGACCGCGTACCAGTCCTCGGTGCTCGTGGGGAAGCCCAGGTCGGCGCCATGGGCCTCGCAGTCGGCCTGGGCGTCGCTCCAGCTTCGAGGGTACCAGCACAGCAGCATGCGGGAGTCGAAGGCGTGCTCGTGGCAGGTGTCGCAGTCCGGGCTGTCGTCGGTGAAGCCGTCGCAGTCGTCGTCCCGGCCGTTGCAGGACTCGGCGGCGCCGGGGTGGATGGCGGGGTCGGTGTCGTCGCAGTCGCTGCAGGCCCCGTAGCCGTCGCCGTCCACATCGACGTCTCCGGCCTGCTGGCAGCGGGTCCAGGCGTCGAGGTAGCCGTGACGGGCGTGCATGTAGGTCGCCAGCCGCTCGACGGCCTGGTCGTGCTCGACCTGGGAGATGTTGGTGTGGGGGTCCTCGGAGAACGCCTCGTCGATCTGCGCCGCCCACTCCCGGGTCCAGCCCTCGAGCCGGTCGGGATCGAAGGCGTCCACGGCCTGGCGCATCGACTCCAGGAACACCGGCCCCCAGGTCGGATCGGACACCGCGGCGTCGAAGTGGGGGGCCTCGCTACCCCGAATCCAGCTGTAGGGCTCGGCCCAATACGGCGCGGAGTCGAAGGTGTAGTCCATGTCCCAGGGCACGAACATGAGCTCCCGCTCGGGGTGCTCGTAGACGTAGAAGTTGTGGGCGCAGCACCAGTAGCCGTCGTTGTGGGGCAGCACGACCTCGGACGCCCACTCGAGCAGGTTGTAGGCGAGGTCCGAGCGCCGCTCCTGGTTGGCCACCGACGCGTCCGCCCAGTACGCCGCCATGACATCGGGGTCAGCGGCGTCCTCGTTGGCGGTGGCGGTGCTGCCGTACTTCCAGAGCACCCCGGTGGCGTGCTCGTCGCCGAAGTTGCGCTCCAGGAACTCGTGGTCCACGTACTCGACGTTCTTGTACAGGCCGTAGTAGGCGCCGTTGATCACCAGCCGGGCGTTGTTGGCGCAGCTGGCAGGGATGCCCAGCTCCCGCAGGTAGGCGTAGGCCAGCCGATCCCGCAGCAGGCTGGGCTCGTACCAGGAGGCGTCCAGCGCGATCTTGCGCAGGCCCTGGAAGCGGCCGTCGGGGTCAGCCTCGTTGAAGGAGATGACGAACTGCATCTTCTCCCCCAGCCAGGAGAACCCCGGGTTGCCCCGCAGGCGCACCGCGGCCTCGTCCACCTCCAGGACCTCACCGGCAGGGCCGGTGTAGGCGAAGCCGGCCGGGTGGTACTCCTTGACCCCCGAGGCGTAGTCCGCCAGCAGCCCGCTCCACTCCGTCGGCTCGATGGTCAGCTCGAAGGTCGGCAGCCGCGCCTGGTCATAGAGGCTGGCGCAGCCGTGGTCCTCGACGGGGTTGTCGGGTAGCTGCTCGATGGCCGAGTCGCCGGGGGGCGGGGAGTCGCCAGGCGGGTCGCTGTGGCCGGGGGATGGATCACCCACCGTGGGCCGGCATGCCAGCAGCGCGAAGGTCAGGACGAGGTGTGCGGCGTTCACGCCCACCAGTCTACCAGCGCAGCATCTTCCCCACGCGGTTCATGAGCCAGCCGCACCAGCTCAGGCCGCCGAAGCAGACGCAGAGCAAGCCGGTGACGATGGCGGTGCGGGACTGATCGGCGGTGAGGCCCTTGGCCATGCCCATCATGAACAGGGCCAGCGCGATGGCGCAGGCGAAGCCGAAGATCACCGCCAGGATGCCGCCGTTGAGGATCATCACCTTGCGGATGGTCTTCCGCTGCGCGGTGGGCAGCCCGCTGAAGCGCTGCTGGTAGGCCGCGGCGATCCGGGACTCGAGGGGGAGCTTCTTGGCCATGGCGACTCCGACGGTGGAGACCCCTAATAGAACCCTGCGAGGGGACGCGCACCCACGACGCCGGCGCCGGCGAGGGACTGCAGCTCCCAGACGACCTCGTTGTCGGTCGTGACCTCGCGCACCAAGCCGGTGAAGCCCCAGTTGATCAGGGTGTTGCCGTTGTCGAGTCGGTGCACCTGGCCCTCGGCCACGGTGTCCAGCAGCTCGCCCTTGCCGTAGCTCCAGATCTCCACCAGCTCACCGCCGGAGACCTCGTACTCGAGGGCGACGGTCTCTTCGATGCCACCAGGGCCATCGTCGCCTTCGTAGCTGGAGATGAGCAGCAGGGTGCCGTCGTCGGTCCAGTGGGGGTCGTGCTGGAAGGAGAAGGCGGTGCTGCCTTCGGCGATGGGGACATCGCCGCCGGCGCCGTAGTGGGCCAGGACCTCGCCGGTGGTGTCGTCGATCTCGAGCACCGCGTCGGAGTAGCCGACGGACAGCAGGAAGGTGTCGTCCTCCGGGTACCAGCGCAGGTCGTTGGAGTGGGTCCACTCCATGGCGTTCTCGTAGAAGGTGCTGGTCCACTCGGGGATGCCGTCGGGGGCGGACCAGTCCCAGGTGGAGAAGATGGTCTCGATGCTGCCGTCGGCATCGACCACGTCGATGGTGTCGCCCACGAAGGTGATGGCCTCGTCGTCGCCCGGCAGGGTGTAGGGGCGGGCGTCGGCCGCGACGTAGGCGTAGGCGCCGTCGTCGAGCTGTGCGAAGGCGTGGTGGGCCAGGGGCGTGTGGACCTTCTCGACCTCTTCGCCGGTGAGCGAGACGCGGAAGACGTTGCCGATCTCGTTGGGGTCCTGCAGCGCGACCACGTACTGGTTGTAGATGAGGTCGTTGCCGTCGAGCGCCCACTGAGCGTCGCCGTAGCCGGTGGGGTTCTCGCCGATGAAGCCCTGCAGCTCGCGGTACCAGACGATCTCGCCGTCGCGGTCGATGATCAGGATGGCCGAGGCGGTGCCCACCAGCAGCACCAGCACGTAGGGCTCGGAGGAGACCTGAGCGGACTCGTTGATCTGGATGTCGAAGTCCGGCAGGGTCGCGGGCAGGCCCGAGGTCTCGATCTCGCCCTTGGCGTAGTACTCCTTGCCGTCCACCTCGGCGACAGCCCGGTAGTAGACCGTGGAGAGGGAGGGCAGACCATACAGGGCGAAGTCGTGCTCCGTGCCCGCGGTCTCGGATCGCGGGGTGGACAGCTCGTAGTCTTCGGTCAGGCCGTACTCGACCCAGGAGATGGCGTCCTGGCCGGTGGTCCAGGAGACCTCGACCACGGTGGCGATGTCCGGGTTGATCTCCGCGGTGACGTCGAGGGCGATGCCGCGACAGGCGCAGAGAAGGGCGAGCGGAAGCAGCAGCGACGGACGCATCCGGGGGTCCTCCAGGGCAGGGCCCACACAAGTAGCACCCACCCATCCCACCGTCCATCGCTCCGAACGGGCCCGTCCACGGCCCTGTAGTCCCCCTACGCCACGGGCAGCTCGAGGGTCACGACCGGGGCCAGCAGCAGGCGCCCCCCGTGCCGCTGGGCGATGCGCTGGACCAGGGCCAGGCCCAGGCCGGTGCCGGGGCTGTCGGGCCCCTTGCAGAAGGGCTCCAGCAGCCCCTCATCGGCGATCCCGGGGCCGCGGTCGTGGACCTCGACACGGCCGCCGGCGACCCGCACCCGGGCGACGCCACCGCCGTGGACCCGGGCGTTCTCCACCAGGTTGCGCACGGCCACCTGCACCAGCCGCGGATCGGCCTGGACCACGGCGGCCTCAGCCTCCAGCGGCTCGTCGTCCTCGAGGCAGAGCTCCACGAGCAGATCGAGCCTCACCGGCTCCCGGGCGAGCTCACCCCGGGCCAGCCGGCTCCAGACCAGCAGGCGGTCCACCATGGCCGCGGCGGCGGCGGCGGTGTGGCCGACCTCCTGCAGCGCCTCCACGGCGCGCTCCGGCTCGGAGGACTCCACCACGGCCAGCAGGGTGGCCAGGGGTGTGCGCAGCTCGTGGGCGGCCCCAGCCAGGATGCGCTCCCGCTCGTCGAGGTTGGCCCTGAAGGCAGCGAGCACCCGAGCGGAGATGCGGCGGGACACCACCAGCCCGATGAGCACCAGCGCCAGGGCCGTAGCGGCCACGGCACCGTTGAAGCGCATGCTGGCTGCCCGCAGCGGGCCGGTGGAGACCCGGGCGATGACAGCACCCACGGGGACGTCGTTGTCGTCGTAGGTGGCCATCGCCAGGGTGCGGGCGTGGCGCTGTCGCACCCAGACCTGCTCGAGGGTCTCCAGGGCCTGCTCCACCAGGGCCTCCTGGCCCTCGAACCTGGGCCCGAAGACGGTCTCGTCGGGGCTGGCGATGGTGATCTGGACGTCGCCCTCGAACAGGTCCCGCTCGATGAGCAGCAGCTCGTCGTGGAAGACCCCCTCGGCGTCCCAGTAGCCCAGGCCATAGGCCGCCAGGGCCATGGCCGTGAGGCGGTCGTCCACGTCCTGGTCCCGGCCCTGGTGGGCGATGGCCACGCACAACCCCGCGAGCAGCAGCACCCCCAGCAGCCAGGCGACAGCGGTGCTGGTGGCGATGCGGCGGGACAGCTGGTCGGCGTCAGTCATCGATCACGTAGCCCAGGCCCCGGCGGGTGCGGATGATGGGCGGCTTCCCGAGCTTGCGCCGCAGGGCGGAGACGGTGACCTCCTCGACGTTGGAGCCCGGCTCGTGCTCGGCGTCCCAGCAGGCCTCGCGCAGCTGCTCGCGGCTGACCACGCGGCCCCGGCGCTCGAGCAGCACCTGCAGCACGGCCAGCTCCTTGGTCCGCAGGGGCAGCAGCACGCCGCCCCGGCGCACCTGGGCGCGGGCGGTGTCCAGCTGCAGATCGCCCAGCTCGATCACCACGGGGGTGAGCTCCGGGGCCCGCCGGGAGAGGCTGCGCACCCGGGCCCGCAGCTCGTCCAGGGCGAAGGGCTTGACCACGTAGTCGTCGGCGCCAGTGTCCAGGCCCTCGATGCGGTCGCCCACCGCGTCCCGGGCGGTGAGCACCAGGACGGGCAGCTTCAGGCCCCGCTGACGCCAGCGCCGCAGGGACTGCAGCCCGTCGCCGTCGGGCAGGCCCCGGTCGAGGATCACCAGTCCGTAGTCGTTGACCCGCAGCTCGAGCTCGGCGTCGGCCCGGGTGCCGGCCTCGTCCACGGCGTGGCCGTCGGCCCGCAGCGCGCGGGCCACCGAGGCCCGCATCACGGCTTCGTCTTCCACCAACAGGATGCGCATGCCGTCAGCTTAGCGGCCCCGGGTGCCCCCTCGAAAAAAAGATTCGGGACTTCAGCTTCGCTTCAGCTTGGGCGGCCAGCCTGAACCTACACCCCAACCCAGGAGACGACGCCATGACCCACACCCGGCTCATCACCCTCATCGCCAGCGGCCTCATCGGCTGCGCCCAGGGCCTGCAGCCCGGCGAGGACGCCATCACCAACAAGGTCGAGGGCGACACCCGCCGCATGCCCGCCGAATGGGAACCCCAGGACGCCGTGTGGTTGCAGTTCCCGGCCGACTGGGAGGGGGCGCGCATCCAGGCGGCCTTCTCGGAGATCGTCACCGTGCTCGCCCGCTACGAGGACGTGAAGCTGGTGGTGGACGACGACGACGAGGAGTCCGAGGCCCGCAGCGCCCTGGCCGGGGTGGACCTGGGCCGGGTGGAGTTCGTCCACATCGACAGCGACAGCATCTGGATGCGGGACAACGGCCCCCGCTACGTCGAGGTGGACGGGCAGATGGTGATGCAGAACTGGGAGTTCGACGGCTGGGGCAGCCCCAACGGCAGCCGCAGCTACGCCCGGGACAACGCCGTGCCCGACACCATGGGTGAGCTGCTGGGCATGCCCGTGGAGCAGGTGGGGCTGATCCACGAGCGCGGCGACCTCGAGGGCAACGGCGGCGACACGGTCATCGTGAGCTGGAGCGTGCTGTCGGACCGCAACCCGGCCCTGAGCAAGGACGAGGTCACGGCGGTCTTCGAGGAGGCCTTCGGCGTCAGCTCGGTGGTCTACACCGAGGGCTACGACCCCATCGACGTCACCAAGGGCCACGTGGACGGCATGGTGCGCTTCGTGGACCACGACACCGTGGTGGTCGGCAAGGACGGCTCCCAGCTGCTCGAAGACGTGGCCGACCAGATCGCCGAGCAGCGGCCCGATCTCGAGATCGTGCGCCTCGAGGCCCCGGAGGCCGCCCTGTTCATGAACTACCTGGTGGGCGACGGCTACGTGCTGATGGGCGACAGCGGGGACGCGTCCCAGAACGCCTACGCCCAGGCCATGCTCGAGGGCTTCTTCCCGGGCCGCGACGTGCACTTCGTGGACGTGGACGCCCTGTGGATGAACGGCGGTGGCGTACACTGCGTCACCAACGATCAGCCCTCGGCCAACTGAGAGGCAGGAGCGACCATGCGCATCATCGCCACCCCCGTGACCTGGCTCGCCGCCCTGTCCCTGGTCGCAGGCCTCAGCGCCTGCGGTCAGGAGGGCCCGATCGCCGACGACACCGCCTCACCCGCGGACACCGACACCGACACCGACGCGGACAGCGACACCGATAGCGATGCGGACGCCGACGCGGACGCAGACGCAGACGCGGACACAGACGCAGACGCGGACACCGACCCGGCTGGGCGGCGTGTGCCCGGCGAGTGGGAGGCCCAGGGAGCCACCTGGATGCAGTGGCCCGGGCGCTGGGAGGCCTCGCTGCGCCCCGCGTTCGCGGACATCATCGAGGTCGTCCAGACCTACGAGCCGGTTCACCTGCTCACCAGCACCCAGGCCGAGCGGACCGCAGCCTCGCAGTACCTGGCCTCACAGGGGGTCACCGAGACTGACATCACCTGGCACATCGTCCCCATCGACAACGCCTGGATGCGGGACAACGGCCCGATCTACGTCGAGGTGGACGGCGCGCTGGTGGTGCAGAACTGGGCCTTCGACGCCTGGGGAGGCAACTTCGGCGGCCACGTCACCTACGCCGCCGACAACGCGGTCCCGGGGGTGGTCGCCGAGCTGCTGGGGCTGCCGGTGGAGGATCACCTGGACTACGTGCTCGAGCGCGGAAACCTCGAGTTCAACGGGGCGGGCACCCTGATGCTGAACTGGGACTGCCAGGACGATCGCAACCCCGGCCTGAGCCGGGCCGAGCACGAAGCGATCCTCGGGGAGGCCCTCGGAGTGGACCAGTTCATCTGGGCCTACGGCCACCACCCCCTCGACGGCACCACCGGGCACATCGACGGCACCGCGCGCTTCGTGGACGCCGACACCATCGCCATCGCGGAGACGAGCTGGGGCGCCGAGACCGAGGACGCCCTGGTGATCGCCAGCGAGGCCGCCGGGTTCGAGGTGGTGCGCATCCCCAGCTCGGGGGATGTCTCCTACATGAACTGGCTTGTGGGCAACGGCTTCGTGGCCGGGATGAGCTTCGGCGACGCCGCAGAGGACGCCCAGGCAGAGCGCGTGCTGCAGGGGCTCTACCCGACCCGCGACGTGCACATGCTCGACGCGGGCGAGCTGTGGAACAACGGCGGCGGCATCCACTGCGTCACCAACGACCAACCGGCGCTTCCCTGAGCCACAGGAACAACGCTGGGAATCGAATCCCTGGCTCGTCGTACCGATGAGCGGAACACGAGCCAGGGAGTCCGTCCATGTCCGAGCTTCGATTCCAGCTGACAGGCAAGACCGCCGCCGCCGCCGCCGTGATCGTGGTGGCGGCCATCGGCGTCCGCGCGGCCACCATGGGGGGCCCCAGCGACGACCCGGAGCTGGAGCGCCGGGTCCGCACCCTGCTGATGAGCGAGAGCTACCCCTCGGCCGCCGACGCCGCGCGCTTGGCCCTCGAGACCGGCGACGACGCGGCGATGGAGCGGGTGCTGGAGGGCATGGCCGACAGCGACGGCGTCACCCTGCACGAGATCGCGGTGAGCGAACCCCTCACCAAGTTCGGGCCCGGCCGCCGCGACGCGGTGGTGAAGGTCACCTACGCCCTGAACACCGGCGCCCAGGCCGGCGAGGTGCAGGAGCTCTACTACCTCTTCGAGCACACCCCGATGACGGGCCACTGGAGCTACCGCCACGAGACCTCGTCGATGCGCTGGTACACGAACATGATGTGAGCGATCAGAAGCGCCCACCCAGCACCAACGAGACGTTGCCGCTCCAGGCGTGGTGCCAGCTGCCGTCCTCGGTCCACCACAGGTAGCCCCCGCTGACCGCCAGTCGGGCCATGGCCGGGTAGCTGGGCAGCCAACAGAGGGAGAGCACCGGCTGGGGCGCCATCGAAGGGGCCAGCAGCTGTTCCTGCCCCTCGGGGAGCGGATCATCGGCGAACCAGCGGCCGTCGGTGTCGCTCTGCAGCAGGTAGCCGTGCAGGTCCAGGCCACCCCGCAGCTGCCAGGTGCCGTAGCGGATGGGGTGCTCGAGGGTGATGCCGCCCTCGAGGACCGGCCGCGGGTAGCGGACCATGGCGGAGCCGTGGAGGATGGTCTCCCAGCCGCCGCCGGGGAAACGGGGGATGTGGAGCTCAGCGCGCCCCACGGGCCCGGAGGGCATCGGATCGGCGATGGCGGAGAAGCCCACGCCCGTGGCCATGCGCACCCGGTCCCGGTGCAGGAGCTTGCGCGCGTCCAGGCGCTCACCCTCGCTCAGGGCCATGCGCTGCCGGGCCACGACCCGGCCGTCGGCGTCCTCGAGGGTCACCAGGTGCTGCCCGGGGGGCACCACCACCTGGCCGGGCAGCTCGCCCTTGACCAGGCCGTCGATGTAGACCACCAGGCCGGCCAGGCTCTCCTGGTAGGAGGCCAGCAGCCCCTGGCCCTGCTGGCTGCGCTCGCCTGCCAGGACCACGGGATCGGCGCCGGTGATCTCGGCGCGGGCGTAGGCCCGCTGGGTGCCGGCGGTGAAGTCCCAGGTGGCCGCGCGGGCGTGATCGTGGGCCTCGGTGACGGTCACGGCGCCGTCCTGGTCCAGGTCGCCCTGCTCCAGCGCCTCGAGGAAGAACCAGGTGTAGATGTCGTGGCCCAGCTCGGGGGACTCCCGGGCCACCTCGTTCCAGGCGCAGACGCCGATGACCACGACCGCCTCGCTCACCTCGCGCAGGGACGGCAGGGCTGGCAGGCCCTTGGTGTCCTCCATGGCCTCGGCCATGTCCGGGGACAGCACCGACTTTCCCTGGCCGGAGTGGCAGGTGGCCAGCAGCAGCACCTTGCGCTTGCTGGGCAGGCCCTCGAGCCAGGAGAGCACCTCGTCGTGGGCCAGGCCCGTGCCCCGCACGTCGTCCAGCTGGGTGTCGGCCAGCACCAGGTATTGGTCGAGCTCCTCGCCATGTCCCGCGGCCAGGGTGCCGTGGGTGGAGAAGTAGACGAACACGGTGTCGTCGGCGGAGACGACCCGATCCTCGAGCTGCTCCATGGCCGCCAGCACCCCGGCGCGGGAGCTGTCCCCCGGCGCGGTCAGGCTGATCACCTCGTCGAAGTGGCCCCGGGCCGGGTCGCGCAGGACGTCCTCGAGGGCGGCCACGTCGGCGCTGGCGTAGCGCAGGTCGGTGTAGCCCCCGCTGCCGAAGCTCTCGGGGCCCACCAGCAGCGCCACCCGGCGTCCGCGGAAGAGGGCCTCGGCTTCGTCACTGTCCACGGCGTCCACGGGGATCACCCTGGGCCCGGCCAGGGCCAGGCCGGCCGCCAGCAGCAGCGGGGCGAAGATCACGGGGCGACCTCGAGGGTGAGGCTGTCGTAGGCCACGAAGTCCTTGGGCTCACCAGCCTGCCAGGGGTGCACAACCTCGCCGCTGGTGTCCACCGGCAGCGCGGCGGCGGCCGCCACGATGGTGACGGGGCCCCGCATGTCGGCCAGATCGAGCACCACCCAGCCGTCGGCGGTCCCCACCCGGGCGCTGCCAGCGGGCTGCAAGGCGGGCACGGCGTCGGGGGCCGGGGCCAGCTGGGTCACGGCTCCGTCGGCGTCCACCACGAACAGGTAGCGGGCGGCCAGGCGATCGGCCTCGAGCTCGAAGAGCAGGAACAGGTCCTTGGCCAGGACCTCCCCGTCGCCCACGCGGCGACCGAGCTGCACGGAGCCGTCGGTCTGCTGGCCGGTGACCACCCGCAGCTCGAGGGCCGGCGGGGCGGGCACGGTCTCGGTCTCACCCGGCCCCTTCACGCCATCGTAGGGCTCGGGGATCCGGAAGAACAGCACGAGCGCAGCGGCCATGGCGATGACCACGGCACCGGCCGCGGGCACACGCCAGCGGGAACGGCGCACCGGCGCGGCGCGGCGATCGGGGACGTCGCCCTCGATGCTCTGCCACAGGGCGGCCCGCTCCAGGCTGGACAGGGACACGGCCACCGGCTCGCCCACGGCGTCGGCGGCCTCGACCAGCCTCAGCAGGCCCTCGAGCTCGATGCTGTGCTCCATCAGCGCCTGCTGGCAGGCCTCGCAGGGCTCGGCGAGGTGGACGCGCAGCTCCGCGGCCGCGGAGGGCTCGATGGTTCCGTCGAGGATCGCGTCGATGACGGTGGCGTCGAGGTGGGTCATGCCATGTCCTCCTCTTCCAGGGCCGCCGCCAGACGGCCGAGCATCCGCTGCTTCGCCCAGGCGCGGAAGCGCATCAGGCGGGTGGTGACCGCGGTGCGGGACAGGCCCAGTCGATCGGCGATCTCCTGGGTGCTGTGGGGGGGCTCCCGGTAGAACAGGAGCGCCGCCTCGCGCAGCTTGGGGTCCGGGCAGGCCTCGATGACCTCGGCCACGATGCGCTGAGCGCGCTCCCCGCGGGCCTCGGGCCGGGGCTCGTGCACCAGCTGCCGCACCGCCGCGGCTTCCTTCTGGCGCCGCTCGATCCAGCGCAGGCAGCAGCGCCGGGTGGTGGTCATCAGCCACTTGGGGAAGGCCTGGGGATCCTTCAAGGTCGGCAGGGCCGTGAAGGCCCGCACGAAGGCCTCCTGGGTCAGGTCCTGGGCGGCCTCGCGATCGCCGCGACAGAAGCGCAGGCAGAAGCCGAAGACCTGGTCAACATGCTGCTCGTACAGGGCCCGCTGAGCTGCCGCGTCACCCTGCCGGGCGCGGGCGACGATCAGGGGGATGGGATCCGAAGAAGGAGGCATGTGCAGCGGTGATGCGACGCTCCGGCGTTCGAAAGGAAGGACACCGAAGAAGCTCGACACCGGGACCTCGCATACCGCTGACACATGAACCTCGCAATTCGTTGACGATCAGAGCCGGATGGAGAGTCCGCCGCCGAACTCCGCCCAGCCGGGCGAGCCATCCAGCGGCTGACTCCAGTCGGCGCGGCCGGCGAAGGTCAGGCCCCAGAAGACCAGCCAGTTCACCCGCAGGCCCGTGCGCACGCCCAGGCTGCTGTCCAGCACCCCGGTGGCCAGACCCGGCACGGGCTCGGTGCTCAGGGCACCAGGCATCGAGACCCCCCAGGCGTCGGGCACCCGGACGGGCAGGTTGAGCTCGGGGATGGCCACCACCGAGACCCGCCACCACTGGCCATCCAGGGGCGAGGCCATCAGGCCCATGCCCATGCTGGCCGCGGCGTAGCCGGGCACGCTGCCCAGCTCGGCGGTCACACCCAGGTGGGGGATGGCGCCGTAGTCGAGGCTGCCGCGCATGACGAAGCCCTGGTCCGGGCTGCCGCCCATGGTGGCGCCGGCCACGACCCGGCCGGGGTCGGCGCTGGCCACGCCGAGGGTGAGCAGGAGGGGAAGCAGCAGGCTCATGAGGGCACCTCGGTGAAGGGGACGACGCCGTTGACGGACATGGCGCAGATGCCATCGCCCTCACCGTCGCCGTCCATGCGGTAGTGGCGGCAGCCGCGGTGGGGGCAGCGGTGGCGTGGCGCGGGCACCTCGCGCCGGAAGGCGGCCTGGGCGTCCAGGGGCATGGCCGCGGTGGCGGCCAGCATCGCGGCGAAGCCGCAGCCACCCAGCAGCACGCTGCGGCGGGAGAGATCGAGACTCATGGGGTCCTCCTGGGGTTCACTCGGCCGCCTGGAGCACGCGATCCCAGTCTGCGGAATCGGCGCTCTCGAGGGCCTCGATGAGCTCATCGACGTTCACGGGGGCGGCCTCGGGCAGAGCCTC
The DNA here is from genome assembly GCA_964481655.1 of uncultured Enterobacterales bacterium. Classification (GTDB taxonomy): domain Bacteria; phylum Myxococcota_A; class UBA796; order UBA796; family JAFGLY01; genus CALDOK01. Next base: position 33,640 of record CAYZVO010000060.1, read on the forward strand.
TTCGGGGCCGGAGAGCACGGTCACGACGGTCTCTCCCGTAGGCACGCCGGTCGGGCGGGGGGCCTCGAAGGTCTTCACCCCGCGCTCGAGGGTCCACGAGCTGCCGCTCGAGGCCGACGCGGCCTGGGCGGGCGCGGTCAGGCCGCGGGTCGCGAGGCGCTGGGTCGGCGCCCCATCCCCCGCTGCTCCCGGGGCCCGGGAGGCGTACAGGAAGCGCGCCTTGGGCATGTGGGCGCCCACCTGCTCCACGAACGCCGTCGTGTTCACCTCGCGCCCCATGAAGCTGCCGGTGGCGCGGGCTGGGCCGGCGTAGACCGCGGCGGGGAAGCCGTAGACCTCCTGATCGTCCCGATCGGCGGTGACGGTGAGATCGAGCCCCGCCCCCTCGATGCGCCAAGCCACGGACCAGTCCGCGCCGCTGCGGCGGCTGTGCCAGCGGTCCACAGGGGTGACGCGCAGCTGCTCCACCGGCAGGTCCACCCGACGGCCGTGGCGATCGGCGATCCAGGCCATGGAGCCGGGCACGCCGCGCATGCCGTCGTCCAGCAGCCAGGCGACCACCAGGTGACGCTCATCGTCGATGGGCATGTCGAACCACTCGAAGCCGTCCAGCCGAGGATCGTACAGCCGCCCCCACTGGTGCTTGTAGAAGCCGGTGCCCTCCAGCCAGCGGGTCTGGGCGCCGTCCTTCCAGCGCCCCTCGACCCGCATGTCATCGTGCTGGACCCAGAGGTGCCGGGAGCCGGGGATCAGCTCCACCAGCCCGTCTTGACCGGGCAGCACGGGCTGACCGTCGGGCACCAGGCGCAGCTCCATGCGGTGCCGCCCCGCCCCGACCTTCAACACCAGGGTCTCGCCCTCCCAGGCCACCCGCCAGCCGCCGTGGCGCAGGTCGAGCCCGTCACCCACGAAGCGGGCCATGGGGTAGTCGGGGACGTTGGTCCGGTCGGCCGTCCACTTGCGGTCCCGGGTCTGGACCTTCACATAGGCCGCGTGCACGGGGTTCCCCCCGAGCCTGGCCGGCAGCCCGGCTACGGTGTCCAGATCGGTCCGCTGCACCACGAAGGCCGCGAAGACGTGCACCGGCTCCCCGGTCCCCGGCTCCTCGAGCGCCGCGTGCACATGCCACCACTCGGTCTGGGCATTGTCGTGGGGCCCATGGTCATGCTCCCAAGAGGCGGTCGCGAGCGATCCGACATCCTGGAGTTGATGGGACGAACACCCCACCATCGACATCACAGCCATCACCACCAGTGCAGCGACCCTGCACCGGCTGACAGCTGACGGCTGACGGCTGACAGCTCCGCGACTCATGCCGCCCTCCCCGCGACCACATTCGGTCGCCGACGCTTCGGAGCCTTCAGGACCAGGTCGGCCGCGTGCAGGCCCGAGCGCACCGCGGTCTCCATGCAGGGGAAGTCGGCCTTCGAGCGCACCCAGTCCCCGGCCAGGGTCAGGCCCTGCAGCGGCGTGCCGGGGTGCGGCTTGTGCTTGAGGCTGCCAGGCTCGCTGAGCCAGTAGCGACGATGGGGCGCCCGATCCCGGACGAGCTTCCAGGTGATGACGCCCTCCATGTCGATGCCCTCGTAGCCGTCCACCCGCTGGATGCCGGCGATGGCGCGCTCGAGCAGGTCCTGGTCGCTCCAGGTCTCGAACCCGGTCTCCTGGCCCACGAAGTGCAGCACCGAACCGAAGGCGGGGTTGTCCCGGTAGGCGGGGTTGAAGGGCTTGTTGTCCAGCGCGATGGCCATCGGCGGCAGCAGCCCGGCCACCAGGGTCCGGGGGCCGCGGGTCACCGGCGCCCGGTGCCAGACGTGCAGGCCCATGGGCGCCACGGTGGTCAGGCGCGTGATGCCCGCCAGGCCTGGCATGTCCCGCAGCACGGGGTCGTACTTCAGCACCTTCTTCATGGAGCCGACCGGGATGGCGAGGATGGCCTCGTCGAAGTCGGTGAAGACCCGCCGGGCCCCGCGCACGATGGGGAACGGAGGCTCGAGGAAGCCCTCGGGCATGCGCAGCGGATCGAGCTGATCGCAGACCAGGCCGGTCAGGCGGGCGCCGTCGTGCTGCAGCTTGGCCAGCTTCCAGCCCCGCAGGATGCGGCCGCCGAGCAGCTCGATGCGGCGGCCCACCGGCTCCCACCAGATGTCGCTCATGCTGCCGGCGGGGAAGCGGACCTCGGAGGTGGAGTAGTCCCGGGCCAGCTCCCGCAGGGTCTGCATGACCGAGTAGGCGGAGATCTCGCCGGGGTAGTTGAACTGCGCCTCGCGGGAGCAGCGGAACAGGTTGGTGGCCACCAGCGAGGGGGGGCAGCCCAGCTCGAGGCACAGGGCCGAGAGGCAGACGTCGTCCCACGCCTCGGGCACGCCGCCCATGACCCGGGTGATCATCCGCGCCATGAAGCTGCCGAAGCCCAGCTTCTCCCCGAAGGACAGGCCGCTGTAGCGCAGCCCGTCGAACAGGGCGCCCACGGAGCTGGCGCCGAAGTGCAGGTCGTGGGTGCGCTGGTCGCGGTCTTCCCAGACCCGCATGTGGCCGCGGTTGGAGAAGGTGGTCTTCTCCTTGGGGACCCCCGCCCGCCTCAACAGCCGGCCCATGTCCCGGTAGAAGCCGGCCATGATGTGCTGGCCCTGCTCGACGACGCGGCCGTCGGGGGTGGTGAAGCTGGCCGCCGACCCGCCCAGGTAGGGCTCCAGGGTCAGCACCGTCACGTCGATCTCGCCGCGACCCTTGTGCAGCAGCCACTCCGCCGCTGCCAGGCCGGCCGGACCGGCACCCACCACGATCACCTTGCGCATGCTCACTCCTGGAGGCCGCGGGAACAAGGACTCCCGCATCGCTCGAGGGTCAGGAGCGGGGGGCGTCGGGCATGTCACAAGAAAAGTTCGCGGCCCGACCGAACACCGAATCCCCACCGTTGAAGCTGGACAGACGGGCTTGGATGACCGATAGTCGTGCTCTCGGGATGACCGCACCACCACCGGAGGGCCCATGGCCAACGTCGAGGACCGTCTGACCGGGCTCTTCGAGACCATGAGCGAAGGCGTGGTGCTGCACGAGCTGGTCTACGACGACGACGGCGAGGCGGTGGACTACCGCATCCACGACGTCAACCCGGCCTTCACCGCCCAGGTGGGGATCCCCCGCGACGCCGCCGTCGGCGCCCTGGCCAGCGAGCTGTACGGCGCGGGCGAGGCCCCCTACCTCGAGATCTACGCGGCCGTGGCCGCCCGCGGCGAGCCCACCAGCTTCCGGCCCTACTTCCCGCCCCTGGACCAGCACTTCGAGATCTCGGTGTTCTCACCCCGCAAGGGCTGGTTCGCCACGGTGTTCCTGGACATCACCCCCCTGGTCCAGGCCCAGCAGGCCCTGCAGCGCGAGCGCGATCGCCTGGCGGCGATCATGGACGCCAGCCCGGTGGGCATCGTCAAGCTGGACCGCTCGCGGCGTGTGCTGTTCGCCAACGAGCGCGCCAAGGAGCTGATGTCCCTGCGCCGGGCCGAAGACGGGGACCACCAGCTGATCCCGCCGGAGGCGACCTTGCTGGACGAAGAGGGCGAGCCCTTCTCGCCCGAGCGCCGCCCCTACCGCGCGGTGCTGGAGCACGGCAGCTCCATCCACGGACAGCACATCACGGCCATGATGCCGACGAAGCACCGCGGCACCTCTCCATCTCCGGCGTGCCCCTGCGGGACGACGACGGAGAGGTCCAGGGCATGGTGGGCTCGGTCGAGGACATCACGGCCCAGGTCGAAGCCCTGAACGAGCGCACCGAGCTGCGGGAGCAGCTCGAGCGGATGCGCAAGCTCGAGTCCATCGGGCGCCTGGCTGGCGGCATCGCCCACGACTTCAACAACCTGCTCACCCCCATCATGGGCTACACCGAGCTGGCCCAGATGCAGGTGCTCGAGAACTCCCCGGCCGGCAAGAACCTCGACCGGGTGATGCACGCGGCCCACCGCGCCCGCGACCTCATCGGGCAGTTCCTGGCCTTCGGGCGCAAGCAGGTGCTCGAGGTCCGGGTGATCTCCCTCAACACCCTGGTCGCCGAGTACGAGAGCGTGCTGCGGCGGCTGGTGCGCGAGGACATCCACCTGACCCTCGAGCTGCAGCCCCGCCTGTCCTCCTGTCGCGTAGACCCCAGCCAACTGGAGCAGATCCTGCTCAACCTCTGCTCGAACGCGGTGGACGCGATGGGCGGCCCCGGCGCCCTCACCATCGAGACCCGCGACGCCACCCTCGACGAAGCCTACGCGCGGATGCACCCCGACGTGGAGCCCGGCGAGTACGTCATGCTGGCGGTCAGCGACACGGGCCAGGGCATGGACGAGGCCACCCGCCAGCGCATCTTCGAGCCCTTCTTCACCACCAAGGAGCACGAGGGAGGCACGGGTCTGGGCCTGGCCACCGTCTACGGGCTCGTGCGCCAGCACCGCGGCCACATCTGGGTCTACAGCGAGCCGGAGCACGGCACGACCTTCAAGGTCTACCTGCCCGCGGTGGACACCGTCGAGGTCAAGCAGAAGGCCAGCCGCCCCCGCGGCTCGTCCCGCGAGGGCCACGAGCTGGTGCTGCTGGTGGAGGACGACGACGAGGTGCGCGGCCTGGTGAAGAGCATCCTCGAGCAGCGCCACTACCGCGTGATCGAGGCGGCCCACTCCGACGAGGCCCTCGAGCAGGCCGCGGCGACCGCCGAGCCCATCGATCTGGTGCTCACCGACGTCATCGTCCCCCGGCTCAACGGTCGGGAGATCTTCCGGCGCGTCGCGCGGGTCCACCCGGAGGCCCGGGTGCTGTTCATGTCCGGCTACACCGACAACGTCGTGGGCAAGCAGGGCATGCTCGAGGAAGGCATCAACTTCCTGCAGAAGCCCTTCTCGACCCAGGATCTGCTGGCGAAGGTGGAAGAGGCGCTCGACGGCTAGGTTGCTCACCTCCTGCCGCACCGCGATGCCCCTTCGCGTCAAGCTGGGATAGAGTCAAGGGCGAGACACGAACGAGAGGTCCCGTTGCTGCTACAGCTCGCCATCGAGAACTACAAGTCCATCAGGGAGCGCGTGGTCTGGAGCATGCTCGCGGCCGAGGGGATCGAGCATCAGCCGGGACAGACTGTTGACATTCCGGGTGTAGGGGAAGTGCTCCGTGTAGCAGGGCTGTACGGGCCGAACGCGAGCGGGAAGAGCAACATCGTCGAGGCCTGGCACTTCTTCTGCGACCTTGCAACAGATGGAAGGAAAGCGCGTCAGGCGACCGGAAGAGTGCCCCACAAACTCGAGCCTTCCTGGAGAAGCAAACCGACGGTCATGGAAGCTGTGTTCCACCAAGGGGGATCGGTATGGACATATGGTTTCGAGATTGACGACCAGAGAATCAGATCGGAGTGGTTGACTCGCGAGGAAGAGACCGTCTTTGAGCGGTCCTCGGCTGGTGACGGTGAATCCACGGTGGAGTGGGGTAGCGGCCTCCAACTTTCCGAACAACGCGTTGATTTCATGAGGTTCGTCGCGGAAGGAACCCGTCCGAATCAGCCTCTCATGGCTGAACTCCGGGACAGAAACGCGACCGAGTTCGAACAACTATCTGATTACCTCTTTCTCAACTCGTTGCCCTTTCCTCCAACTCACGAGACAGGGGGCCCTCCACTTGAGACGGTGATTGATTCCTGCGCGAAATGGCCTGAGACAAAGACTTTTCTGGTTCTGTTCCTCCGGGAACTGGGCACTGGAGTCATCGATGTCAAGCTTCATGCCACGGCGGCGAGTGCTCAACAGATGTTCGACAAGGGAGAGGCTCTCACTGAGCCTCAGCTCGAAAGCGTGCGCGAGGCAGGAGTAGAGATCGAACTGCGGTTCTTGCACGAAGGAACAGATGGCAGGAACGTCGTCCTATCCGCCGATGAGTTGTCGGACGGTACAAGGAGGCTGATCGGACTGTCGGTCGCCTGGCACTGGCTTGTGATCCCCGTAGGAGTAGCACTCGTCGTTGATGAACTGGACCGTTCCTTCCACCCAGCTCTGACAAAGAGCAGGCGACAGAACGCCATGGGGTAGCATGAAAGCGGACAACCAGCGTTGA
>CAYZVO010000061.1:0-10158 GCA_964481655.1 uncultured Enterobacterales bacterium
CTACGATGCCGACAGCAAGCGCCGTGCCAGATCCGGGCCGACGATTATGGCCCCAGGGTCACGGCGGCGTTCGAGGACCTGCTCGGCCAGGTGGTCGCGAACAGCCCCGCCCCGGTGGTGCTGTCGACCCTGCTGCGCAATCCCGAGTACCCGCCGTCCGGGACCCTCGCGGTCGGCCAGCCCGGCTGCAAGCCCGCGCTGGGGGTGGCCCAGGACCGGGCCCTGGCGCTGCCGGAGCGGGCGACCAGGCTCGCCGAGGCCTGCGGTGACTCGGCCATCACGGCCTGGATCGAGTCCCGCTGGCACAGCGCGGAGCGACGGGAAGAAGAAGCCCTGATCGCCTGGCGGCGTTCGCTACAGCTCGACGCGCTGCCCATGCGGGCGCCCCTCGAGGCGGACGACGTCATCCGGCGGGTCGCCGCCGAGCAGGGGGCGACCCTGCTGGACCTCGAGCGGGCCTTCGGCGCGATGCCTCCGGGCGCCTGGTTCTCGGACAGCCTCCACCTGCGTCCCGAGGGCCACGAGGCGGTGGCCGCCGCCCTCGAGCCGGTGATCCGGGAACAGCTGGGGCTGCCCCCCGGGTCTGGTGGCTAACGAAGCCCCGTCAGCGTGGTCAGGTCGATCTCGAACATCGCGGCGGGGTGCTTGAGCCGGAAGGCGTCGAGCACCGCGGGGTGCAGCTCGCCCAGCTCGCCGACCAGGACCTCCTCGCCGTCCTTGACCGCGAAGATGCGGGCCGCGCGGCCGGGCAGGTAGGTGTCGGCGTCGAGCGTGGCGGTGCGGATGCCCCAGCCCAGCTCTCGCAAGCAGGCCTCGGCCACGGCGCGCACGTCGGTGGCGCCGATGCGCTCGCCGATGGCCACGCCGCCCACGGCGCGGCGCTCCGAGGCGCCGGTGTCGGTGGCGGTCAGCTCGGTGGTCTCACCGACCTCGAAGATGCGCTGGGGGTACTCGTTGTGGCCGTTGACCGTGAGCGTCTCCAGCAGGCCGGCGGCCAGGCTGGTGCGCAGCATGGTCTGGTCCCGGCTGATGGGGTGGGCCAGGGAGACGTAGCGCTCGTGGCGGGGCCGCCGCAGGGCGTCGAAGGACTTGGCCTCGGAGCTGAGCACCAGGGTCATGACCTCGTGCCAGCCCAGGCCGGTCCCGCATGCGCGCACGGTGCCGGCCACGCCCTCGATGGGGCGCTCGCCGCCCACGGTCATGTTGGGGACCAGGGTGGGGACGATGTTGTGGTAGCCGAAGGCGATGGCCGCGTCTTCCATGAGATCGACGGGGTTCATCAGGTCGTTGCGGTAGGCCGGGGCCGCCACGCGCACGGTGTCGTCGTCGAGGATCTCGACGTCGTGGCCCATGCGGACCAGCAGCTCCACGAGCTTCACGGCGTCCATGGGGATGCCGGTCCAGCCAGCGGTGGCCGAGACCGACAGCTCCATCAGCTGGGGGGCGAAGTCCGGGGTCTGCAGGACCTCGTCACCGTACTGGATGCCCACCTGGTGCAGGTTGATCTCCGGCTGCAGCTCCATCAGCGAGGTGACCAGCACGTTGAGGCAGCGGCTGACGATGCGCCGGTTGGTGCCGGTGACGTCGATGAAGAAGCTGGTGGTGGCGTCGGTGACCCGGGTCTCCTCCGAGTTGATGATCGGGGGCATCGACAGCACCTGACCGTCGGTGTCCTCGAGCAGGGGGTAGGCCTCGAAGCCCTCGAGCAGCCGCGCGAACTCCACGCCCTTGGGGTGCTCCTCGAGCACCTGCTGCGGGGTGATGGCCGCGTCGGGATCCGCCGGGTCGTAGCCCAGGGGCACGAAGCGCAGCTCGTCGCCGCCCACCGGGCGGTAGCGGAAGCTCTTCCCGTTGGTGGCGGCGAGATCGTAGACGCCGATGGAGGCGTGCTTGCGGTCTCGGCCCAGGGCCCAGTGCAGGTTCTCCTGCAGGTTCATCAGCTCCTTGATGAAGTCGTCATCGAGGCTGACGTTGGTGACCACGGCGCAGGCGATGGCGGACCGGGGGCAGGCCGTGGTGGCCATGGCCGGGTCGACCCAGACGTGGGCGAGGGGGGCGCCCAGGTCGTAGTCGGGGCTGCCGGTGGATTGCTCGAGGTAGCCGCGCAGGGTGCGGGCCAGGCCGCCCGGATCGAACATGTCGGGCCGCACGGCAAGCAGCTCCATGCGGATGACGTGGTTCTCGCCCAGATCGACGCGCAGCTCGGGGTGTGCGACGTAGTCCACGCCGCAGCGCTTGCAGAGCACGGGCGGGTCCACCTGCTCGCCGATCTCGACGATGTTGCCGCAGCGGGTGCACTTGATGCGGCGCAGGGTGGCGAAGCCTTCCACGTCGCAGCCGATGTGCTGCAGGTGCTGGACCAGCTCGTCCGGGGACAGCTCGCCCTCGAGGCGCTCGGTGAGGAGCTTGACGGGGATTCCGACTACCGGCATAGCTCAGCCTCCTTCAGCCACTGCAGGTCGGCGACGTAGATCTGTCGGATGTCCGCCAGCTCGTAGCGGAACATGGCCAGCCGCTCGAGGCCGAGGCCCCAGGCCAGCACGGGGACGTCACAGCCCAGGGGCTTGGTGACCTCGGGGCGGAACACGCCAGCACCCCCCATCTCGACCCAGTCCTGCTTGGACTCGAGCCAGACGAAGACCTCCACCGAGGGCTCGGTGTAGGGGAAGAACGCGGGGCGGAACTCGAACTTCTCGAAGCCCATCTTGCGGTAGAAGGCCTCGAGGGTGCCCAGCAGAGACGCGAAGCTGGCATCTTTGTCGATGATGATGCCGTCGACTTGGTAGAACACCGGCAGGTGCTTGTAGTCCACGGTCTCGCGCCGGAAGACCTTGCCCACGCAGAAGACCTTGCGGGGAGGCACCGGGTTGTCCGCCAGGGCGCGGGCGGTGGCGGCGGTGGTGTGGGTGCGCAGCACCGGGCTCTTCGCGAGGTCTTCGTTCCAGGTGTAGCCCCAGCCCAGGCCGCCGGTGTCGCCGCCGTCCTCGTGGGTGCGGCGGACGGCTTCGACCAGCGCGGGCTCGGGGAGCTCGCACACGGCGGGGCGCTCGACGTAGAAGGTGTCCTGCATCTCGCGGGCGGGGTGATCCTGGGGCTGGAACAGGGCGTCGAAGTCCCAGAAGCCCGACTCCACGAAGGGGGAGACGATCTCCTCGAAGCCCATCTCGAGGAACACCCGGCGGGTCTCCTCGAGCACCCGGCGGAAGGGGTGGACCTTGCCCGGGAAGGCGGGCTCGGTGCCCAGGCTCATGTCGTAGGGGCGGAAGTCCACGTCGCGCCAGGAGCCGTCGGCCAGCATCTCGCCGGTCAGCAGGTTGACCTGCTTGCGCAGCGTGGCGGTGGGGGCGGCCTCGCGGCCCTGTTCGGTGGCCTCGAGGAAGCGCAGGCTGCGGGCCTTGGACTCGAACACGCCCTTGCGGCCCTCGAGCAGCTTCGTGGCCGCGGCGATGTCCACGCCGGCGTCGGTGAGCTGCGCGTCGGTGGCCACCTGGCGTGCGGCCAGGGCGGCGATGAGGGCCTCGTCGGCACCGGGATCGTCGCTCAGCTCGGCACCAGCCGGCGTCAGCTCGAGCTCGCCACCACGGCGGGTGGCCCAGCCCTTGCCCACCAGGAAGCGCATGCTCTGGCCGATCTGACCGGCGTTGAGGGCGCAGTGCTCGGGGAGCTCCTTGACCTGGGCCTGGCCGCCAGCGCGCTTCAGGCCGCTCGCGACCTCACGCTCTGGCAGGCCGTTCTCGGCGAAGGTCCTACCGAGCTTGCCGATGCGGTACTCGGTGTAGCTCTGCTCGTGGCGGGTCAGCAGGCCTTGCTCGGCCAGGGTGGCGGCCGCGGCCAGCACCAGGCTCTGGTCGAGCTCGAGCGAGGACGCCAGCTGTGCGACCTGGAGCGGGCCAGGGGCGCCCGCCAGGGCCTGGAGCAGGCGATACTCGTTCTCACGCAGGGTGATCATGGTCTCCTCCGTCCGAGGGAGCGGCCATCTAATGGGTTCGGGCGGTCCCGTCGGCCCTGTCAGGAGCATGACAGAACGCGCATATGGGCTCGACCCGCGTTCCCGCGGTGTGAAACGATGGGAGCGACCATGCAACCCGGAGAATCCCGTGAAGTACCTCAAGCGTCTGGGCATCGCCTTGCTGCTCGTCGTCGCGCTCGTCATCGGCGGCGCCTTCCTGCTGCCAGGCACCACCGTGGTGGAGCGCAGCACGGTCATCCAGGCCCCCAGCTGCAACGTCTACGTGCTGCTGGACGGGTACGGCTGGTGGAACGACTTCTCCCCCTGGGCCGGGATCGATCCGGAGACCGTCTACAGCTACGAAGGCCCGACAACCGGCGTCGGATCGAAGATGATCTGGCAGAGCGAGCACCCCAACGTGGGCTCGGGCAGCATGGAGCTCACCACCGCCGAGCCCTGCGCCAGCATCGCCCACGACCTGGACTTCGGGGCGCAGGGCACGCCCACGGCGACCTGGACCCTCGAGCCGGTGGACGGTGGCACCAAGGCCACCTGGAACCTGGTCTCCACCCACGGCATGAACCCCATGGCCCGCTACATCGGCCTGATGCTCGATGGCTGGGTCGGCGGTGACTACGAGCGTGGGCTCGCCTCCTTGAAGACCCTCGCCGAGGGCCTGCCCACCGCCGACATCGGCGCGCTCGAGCTCGAGGAGACCCGGATCGAGAGCCAGCCCATGGTCGCCATGGACTCGCGCAGCGCCGCGACCGCCGAGGCCAAGGCCCAGGCGCTGGCCGCGGCCTACACCCGGATCGACGCCTTCATCCAGGGTGCCGAGCTGCAGGCCTCGGGCGCTCCCGTGGCGGCGACCTTGTCCAGCGACGCGGACACCTGGATGTTCCGCGCGGGCATCCCGGTCACGGGGCCGCTGCCCAAGGCCGACGCCGAGGGTCCGGTCAGCCTCAGCGCCACGCCGGCCGGTGAGGTCCTGAAGGTCACCCACACCGGCCCCTACGCCAGCTTGGGCGACACCTACGCCGCCATCGACGCCTGGAGCACGCTGCACAAGCGGGAGCTGGGCGAGGGGAGTTGGGAGGTCTACGTCTCGGACCCGACCACCACCCCCGAGGCGGATCTGGTCACCAAGATCTACCTGCCCTTGCCTTCGGCGGGCTAGCGAGGCCGCGCGTAGACGGCCTCGATGGTCTCGGCGTAGGTGTCGAGGATCACCCGGCGCTTGATCTTCATGGTCGGGGTGAGCTCGCCGCCCTCGATGCTGAACTCGGTGGGCAGCAGCTCGAAGCGCTTGATGGTCTCGTAGCTGGGCAGGTCGGCGTTCACCGCGTCGACCTGTGCCTGCAGGCCGGCCTCGAAGTCGGGCTCGCGCACCCCGGGGTGCTCGGGGTCGCGGGTGAGCAGGGCGATCAGGTAGGGGCGCTTGTCGCCCACCACCACCGCCTGCCCCACGCCCGGGATCCCCTCGAGCTTGGCCTCGATGGGCACCGGGGCCAGGTTCTTGGCCCCGGCGGTGACGATGATGTCCTTGATGCGCCCCACGATGCGCAGGTTGCCGTCGTCGTCCCAGGCGCCCAGATCGCCGGAGTGCAGCCAGCCGTCCTGCAGCAGCTCGGCGGTCGCGGCCGGATCGTGGAGGTAGCCGCGGCTCAGGCAGTCGCCGCGGACCAGGATCTCGCCGTCGTCGGCCACGCGGATCTCCGCGCCCTGCATGGGCTTGCCCACCGTGCCCATGGCGTCCTCGCCCGGGGTGGTGGCGGTGACGATGCCGGTGGTCTCGGACAGGCCGTAGACCTCGTGCACGTGGAAGCCCAGGCCCCGGAAGAAGCGCAGGGTGTCGGGGTTGGTGGGCGCGGCGCCGGTGAGGGTGTGCAGGACCTGGTCCAGGCCGAGCTGGGCCTGGATGGTGTCCACGACCAGGCTGCGCGCGATGCTGCGGGCGATGCCCCCGGCGGGCTCGCCCCGGATCTGGCGCTCCATGGCCCGGGCCTCGACCCCCAGGGCCCAGTCGATGAGCCAGCGCTTGGGCGCGGGGGCCTCGGCGAACTTGCCCTCGAGCACCGCCTGGACCTTCTCCCAGACCCGCGGCACCCCGAACAGCGCGTTGGGCCGCACCAGGGGCAGGTACTTGGGCATGAGCGCGATCTCGGGGCAGATGAAGACCTCGCCCCCGGTCTCGAGCTGGCAGAGGTTCGTCGCGCCCTGCTCGGCGATGTGGCACAGGGGCAGGTAGCAGATGCTGCGGGTGCGCTCGGTCGGGTAGCGATCGAGGATCGCCCGGCCCTGGACCGCCATGTTGTGGTGGGAGATGACCACCGCCTTGGGGGTGCCGGTGGTGCCAGAGGTGTAGATGATGAAGGCGTCGTCGTCGGGATCGATGGCCTCGCGGCGGGCCTCGAGGGGTGCGGCCTGATCCGGGGTGCCCAGGGCCAGGAAGTCGGCGTAGGCCATGACCCCCGGTGCGTCACCGGGATCGTCCAGGGCCACCACCAGCCGCAGCTCGGGCAGGCGGTCCCGCAGCTCGGCCAGCTTGGCCAGCTGGGCGGGGCTGTCGGCGAAGACGATGGGGGCCTGGCAGTGGCCCACCAGATAGGCGACCTGATCGGCGGTGTTCGAGGTGTAGCTGGGGGCCACGACGCCGCCGGCCATCATGATGCCCCACTGCAGGTGCAGCCACTCGGCGCGGTTGCCGGAGAGGATCACGGCGCAGCGGCCGGGCTCCAGGCCCCAGCCCACCAGGGCGGCGCCCACAGCGCGCACGTGCTGGGCGTAGCCGGCCCAGGTCGTGGTCCGCCACGCGTCGCCTTCTCGCTCGTGGATCGCGGGGGCGTCGGGGGTGCGCTCCGCCCAGCCCAGCAGCTGCTGCAGAGGGGTCGCCACCGTGTCTCGGGCTCGGTCGCTCATGGGCTCTCTCCTGGATGTCCCGCCGGATTCAGCAGAGAGAATGTAGCGTATTCCGTCAGGCTGTGGGCGCGGACCCGAAGCGTAGGCTCGTGCGCGCCGCCAGCAACTGCACTGGAAGCCCGGCATCCGAGAGCCGATCCGCGGTCAGGGTGCGGGTGACGCGGGGCAGCCCGATGGCGGTGCGCACCTCGTTGACCAGGTCGGTCAGCACCAGGCAGCGGGTGTCGAAGGCGGGGATGCGCTCCTCGAAGGCCGCGTCCTCTTCGTAGTCCCAGGAGACCAGCAGCCAGGAGGCCCCGCCCCAGTCCCGGGCCATGCGCGACAACCAGGCGTCGGGGGTGCCGCGGTGCAGGGCGCAGTTGAGGTGCAGCAGGCGGGAGCTGTCGGGCAGGGTCAGGCGCAGCACCACCGGCTCGGCGCTGGGGAGTCGGGCGCGGGTCGCCAGCCTGCGGCCGGCGCGGACCGGGCCCAGGACACCGCTGCGGATCTTGCGCAGGGCTTCCGTGGGGGTGGCGTAGGGCACGGGCTGGTAGGTCTCGGCCTCGATGCCCACGCCTGCGACCGCGGTGTCGGGCTCGACGGCGTCGACGGCGCCGTGGCGGGCCAGCCAGGCCAGGATCGCCGGCCGGGCCACCACCCGCGGCCGTCGCCCGCTGCGGACGGCCTCGACGGCGCCCTGGAGCCGCTCGCGCTCGTTCCAGGTGACGATGATGGCGTCCACCGGGCCCGGGTCCGTGGCGGGATCGACCGCGAAGGTCGCGCCGGAGCCGAGCTCGAGGCGCAGCCCCGAGCAGCCGGTGTGTGCGATGCGGAGGGTGGGGGAGGGAGCCATGGGGCTCCGACCCTAACCCGGTCCTAGGGGACCAGGACCTGCCGGATGCGCTCGAGGGCCCAGTCGATCTCGTCCTTGGTGATGACCAGGGGCGGCGCGAGGCGGATGACCTGGTGGTGGGTCTCCTTGGCCAGCACGCCCAGCTCCATCAGGCGCTCGCAGAAGGGGCGCGCGGGGCCGGAGCTGTCCTTGATGACCACGCCGATGAACAGGCCCTTGCCGCGCACCAGCTCGATGTGGGGGCTGGGGATCGCCCGCAGCTGCTCTACCAGGTAGGTGCCCAAGGTCTCGGCCTTGGCCACCAGGTCTTCGTCGACCAGGACGTCAAGGGCGGCGCAGGCCACGGCGGAGCCCAGAGGGTTGCCGCCGAAGGTCGAGCCGTGCTGGCCGGGCTCGAAGACGGCCATGACCTCGTCGGACGCCAGGAAGGCGGAGACCGGGTAGAAGCCGCCGGACAGGGCCTTGCCCACGGTCAGGCAGTCGGGGCGGATGCCTTCGTGCTCGAAGCAGAACATCTTGCCGGTGCGGCCCAGGCCGCTCTGGATCTCGTCGAGGAAGAGCAGCGCGTTCCACTCATCGCACAGCGCCCGGGCCTTCTTCAGGAAGCCTTCGGGGGGGATGATGATGCCGGCCTCGCCCTGGATGGGCTCGACCAGGAAGGCCACGGTGTTCTCGTTGAAGGCGGCCTCGAGGGCGTCGATGTCGCCGTAGTCGATGACCTTGAAGCCCGGGGCGAAGGGGCCGAAGCCGTCCTTGTAGGAGGGCTCGGTGGAGAAGCCGACGATGGTGGTGGTGCGGCCGTGGAAGTTGTCGGCGCAGACGATGATCTCGGCCTTGTCGGCGGGCACGCCCTTGACCTTGTAGCCCCACTTGCGCACGGCCTTGATGCCGGTCTCGACGGCCTCGGCGCCGGTGTTCATGGGCAGGGCCTTGTCGAAGCCGGACAGCTCACAGAGCTTCTGCACGAAGAAGCCCATCTTGTCGTTGTGGAACGCGCGGCTGGTGAGGGTGAGCAGGTCCAGCTGCTCGAGCATCGCGGCCTTGATGGCGGGGTGGCAGTGGCCCTGGTTGACCGCGGAGTAGCAGGCCAACATGTCCATATACTTCTTGCCGTCGGCGTCCTCGACCCAGACGCCGTACCCCTTGGACAGCACGACGGGAAGGGGGTTGTAGTTGCGAGCGCTGTAGCGATCGGTGAGCTCCATGGCGATCTGCTGGGACACGAAGCACCTCGGTGGGTGAGGGGAGGGACGGTGGGGCCCGCAGAGACGGGCTCCCGAAATCGCCAATTCCATAACCGAGCCGCCCGCGGGCGCCGTGTCCAGGGAACGTCAGGGACGCGGGATGGTGATCGCGCGCATGGGGGGCTGATACCGGGCTCCAAAGGCGGCAGATGCTCGTGTTTGGGCTGGAAAGTGGTGGCGGATTGCCCCGCTGGCCGGTATCATGCCGCGGCTGCTTCGATCAGCGAGGTGCTCCCGATGCGCGCCAGTCTCGTCGCCCTGCTTGGTCTGCTGCTCTGCGGCTGCGGCAGCATCGGCCTGACGCTGACCCACACCGACACGGGTGATCCCTTCGATCCCGGGCCGGGCCCAGGCCCGGATCGCGACGACACCGAGGAAGACACCCGGGACGATCCGCCCGACGAAGAGTCCGATCCCACCCTGAACTCCTTCGCCATGACCGAGCGGAGCGCCGACGACACCATCCAGGTGACCTTCGACGCCTTCGATCTCGACGGCGACCTCACCGGCGGCCAGGCCTCCCTGACCCTGGGCGGCCAGGCCTACGACCTGGACATCCCCGCCGACATGGACGAGTTCTCGAACACCGGCACCTCCCGCTTCGGTGTCGACGCCTCCAGCCTCGAGGCGGGCCAGACCGTCAACGGCGTGATGTACCTGATCGACGCCGCGGGCAACCGCTCGGACACCCTCACCGACTCCCTCACCCTGGCGGGCTCGAGCTACACCATCCAGGAGATCGGCGACACCGAGAACGACGCCCAGAGCCTGGGCATCATCTCGCTGCCCGCCACCCTCGAGGGCGACATCTACCGCGCCTCGAACGACGGCTACGCCTACACCGGCGATCTGGACTGGGTGGAGCTGCGCGTGGACGCCACCACCGACGCCACCTTCACGTTGACCTGGGACCAGTCCGGCGCCGACTACGACCTGCACCTGCTGGTCAACGGCAACACCGAAGCCCAGTCCGTCCAGGACGGCGGCACCCAGCCCGAGCGTTTCACCCGCACCCTCTCCCCCGGCACCACCTACACGGTCGTGATCGCGGGCTGGAACGGCGGGGGCGGGGACTACACGCTGGTGATCGACTAGCGGCGAAGGCCGCGAAGGCCTCCGGCACCCCCTTAGCCCGCGCCGTTACAGCCCACCGAGCCGCAGAACCTACCCTCATTTGGCGGTGGGCTGTGGGCTGTGGGCGGTGGGCAGTGGGC